>JAJEEH010000173.1 GCA_022821105.1 Acidimicrobiia bacterium | reverse complement strand
CTGCTGGAGGCTTCGTCGGGGCCGGTGGTAGAGGACTACCCCAAAGTGGTGGAGTCTGACGAGACCCCACTGGCTTGCGACCTCCCTCCTCGCTTCGACGCCGACCTGTCGCCGTCGGTGGCTGAGGCTCAGGGGTTACGTGCGGCCTACGGCCGGGCGGTCGCCCGCCGTGGGGCCACCGAGGTTGGCCGGTCAATCGGCAGCGATGAGGTGCCCGGTGCGCTGGCTGATCTCGAACGGGTGATTGCCGGCGAGCATTGGAAAGAGGTCTATGGCCCTCGCCTCGACACCATCGCCGTATCACATGACATTCGGGCGTACTACCAAGAAGCGGCCTTGGAACTGGCCGACGGCCCGCCTGCGGGTGCTCGGCAAGTGGAGGCTTGGTTCTTTGAGAAGACCGAGGCAGGCAAGACGCTGGCCGCGGCCCGCGATGCCCTCAATGAACAAGGGGCTCCCGGCGGCATCACCTTCTACATGGTGCCGATCGGTCGCTGATATTGGGGGATCTCAGCCCACTACAGGCAGCGGATCGCCGATGCGGGCGAAGCAATCGGCGGTGGTCTCCCCCATGAACGCGGTCCTGACGTTGTCGTCGAGGTCGTCCAACGCGGGCTGGTAGAGCTCGATCGGGTCGGCGTTGCCCTCTTGATGGGGGTAGTCGGAGGAGAACACCACCATGTCGGGGAGCGCGGCCAGTACGTAGAGGGCGTCGGTGTCACCGAACCCGGGCAGGGGAGTGAGCCTCAGGTTGCGGTGCAGCATGTCCTCGCCGCTAACCGGCCAGGGCCAATCGCCCAATGAGGGCGATGACAGACACTGGCGCGACAGCGTGGCCACGTACCACGGCAGCCATCCGGCCCGCATCTCCTCGATCAGCACTGTGAGGTTGGGGAACCGGTGGAACACCCCGCCAAACAGCAGGCTGGCCACCAGGTTCTGGGCCGCGTGCAGCCGCTGGGTGTTGGCCAGCCGGATCAGCCCGCCCACGCCGGCCCCATTGGGCAGGTCCCACCCGATGTCGGCCCACTTGGAGAAGTCCGACTCGGTGTTGCCCACATGGATCACCGCCACCATGCCCAGCGAGGTGGCCGCGGCCCATACCCGGTCCCAGTCGGGGTGGCCGGGCGGGCCGCCGACGGGCGCGCCCCGCAGAGTGTAGAGAAAGAACGCCCGGGCGCCTCGCTCCCGGCACCGCTCCAGTTCAGCCACCGCGTGGTCCAGATCGGAGAAGTCGATGGTGGCCACCGAGTGGAGCCGGTCGCGCTGGTCCCAAAGCTGCTCGGTGAGAAAGTCGTTGCACCGCTGGGCGGCGATCACCCGATCATCTGGCCTCAGATAGTCGAGCTTCTGCCAATAGCCGCCAGGGTTCACCAGGCAGTGGGCGATGCCCACCGAGTCCATCCACGCCACCCGCTCGGCCGCGGTGGAGTCATGGCGGGGATGCAACACCACCGGCCCGCCGGAATCCTTGGCCCGCTCGAACAGTTTGGGCAACAGCTCAGCCGGGCTGGGCAAACGCTCCGCAGGCAGCACCTGGAGCAGGTCGCCGGCGATGGCGTTGGCCAGATGCGTCCGGTTGTCAGGAATCTGATCCGCCCACGGCCTCATCGGGTCAACCCCCGCCGAGTCCCCCGTGATCTCCCAGTGGGTATCCACATCGATGATCATCCGCCGAGTCTATGGGGCAGCAAACGGCGCTGCGGGCGGCTGGTGCGGAGGGGGACGCACCAACCGCCTACAGCAGTTCCGCCGTCCTGCCCGAGGTGGGGGACGAGTTCATCGTCACTGCACGGTGGCGATGAACCAGCGGGCGGGCTCGCCGGTGAGCATTAGGCCGTCTTCGGTGGTGGAATCAGAGGGATCGACTTGGTAGGGCTGGACACGGGCGATCACGAAGTCGCGGCCTACCGCGAGATCAGCGCCTACGTGCCTTTTCTCCACTGCGGTGAGCTCGGTCAAGCCGAAGGCCTCCGACAGGGTGTGCCAATCCCAGGCGGTGCCATCGGCTGACCAGCCAACCCATTGCTCGAGTTGCTCGGGAATGACGTCGGCGGTGGCCAAGAAGCTGGGGTCGTCGATCCAGGGCTCCAGCTCATCCATGGTGAACGTCACCAGCAACTCGCCGGTGTCGGGATCGTAGAACTCCACCATGTCGGACTCGCCGTCGCCGCCGTCCACCTCCCGAATGCCCTCGGGAACCATGCTGCTCTGCGCAGTTGGGGCGTCGAACACATACACGGCGGCGTCCTCGGTCAAGTCCCACAAGGTGATGCCGCCGACGGGCTCGTTGTAGCGCAGTTCGTAGCCGTTCTTGGAGACCTGGAACGTGGGCATGACGTCGGCGTCGGGGACACGGCCCGGCACGGCAACCATGGCAACTCCCGCAGGCCCGACCGAAAGGCGGTCCACTCTTCCGATGCCGTTCGGGAGACCCGCCACCAGGGCAGGGGCGTAGGCGCCGTCGAAGCGCGGGACTCGGTAGCCGCTGCCAGACTGGCCCGAGATCCACACCGTCGCCTCGGTGGTGCCGTAGTAGGTGTAGAAGCGACCGACGGGCGTGCCATCGCCTGTGGTCAGAAGCGCTTCGCTCCATTGGCGGCCATCAGACGACGTGAGATGCATCTCTTCTTGGGTGCCGAGCATCAAGAGATGGAACCCGTCATCGGTGCCGTAGCCCCCGACTTCCCAAGCGGCGTATTCGACCGCCAGAACAGGGTCGCCGCCGCTGCTGTGGAATAGGCGGACGAAGTCTCGATCGCCGCCGTAGAGCAACTCTTCCTCTTCTTCTGTCAGCTGAAACGACTCGGGCTCCGAGGACTCGTCTTGGGTGAAGCTAACCGTGTCGCCCTGCACGCTCATCCAGCCCTTGATCGAGTCTCTCGTGGGGACCAGCCCTCGGCCCACGATCACCGATGCGATATCGGGATGGAAGCGGGTCTCCACCGCGATCACCATGTTTTCCCCCGACACAGCGGCGGCGGCCACCGAAGATGTTTCGTCGGGGCCTCCTAGGTTCAAAGGAAGCTGAGACCAAGTTGCACCCTGATTGTCGGAATAGAAGGCCGAGATGGCGTTGTCGAGGCTTGTCGTATCCCATCCGGTGACCAGCCATCTCCCGCCGGCCAGGTCGAACCGCTCGGGATCGAAATCGGCCGGCATGGGGATCACGGTCCAATCGGCGCCGTTGCCGGTGATCAGAACCTGGTTGCCGTCGTCCCCATATGCCTCAACCAGCACCCTTCCGTCGCCCAGCGACACCACATTGTGGACGTCGATGACGTTTGGCCCGAAGGCGACCGAGGCGTCAAGCTCGGCCCATTGGAGGGCTGGGCCGGTGGAAATGACGTCCGGTGTGATCGGCTCGGAGCCGATCTGGGTGCTGGCCGGGGGCACATCGTCTGTTTGCTGGAGCTGTCCGGCCGGGTCGGCGGTGGGAACCGCAGTGGGGACGGCGGTCGGGGCCGCGATCGGCTCCGAGGACTGAGGGGATTCGGGGCTGGTTGTGGGCTGGTCGACCACGATCACCTCGGTGGGCTGGTCGTTGTCCAATGCGTTCCATACTGCGAATCCTCCGGCAACCAAAGCGAGCGACGCGGCTATGCCCACCACCGCTTGACGGGCGTGGCGGGCCCTGGCCTGGGCGGCGGCCCGCTGGGCAATGGCCGAGACCGGAGGGCGAACGGCCGGGGCCTCGACTTTCTTGTCGATGGCTGAGCGCAGGGCCGCGCCAAGTGCCTGGTCGTTGGCTTCGGTCAGATCTTCTGGAACTCGGCGGTCGTCGCTCATTGCTCGATCACCTTTCGCAATTCGGCCAGACCCCGGGAGGTGGCGCTCTTTACCGTGCCGGGACGCACTCCCATGGCCTGGGCGATCTCCTTTTCGGTCATGTCGGCGTAGAACTTCAAGATGAGGACGGTTCTATGGCGGTTTGAGAGATGATCCAAGGCATCGAGCAGGTAGTCCTGCTCCTGGGGATCGGGCGGTAGCAGGGGCCGCAGACCGATTCGGCGCCGCACCTGCCGCTTCCTCAGCTCGCTGCGGGCACCGTTGACCACAGTGGTGCGCAGATACGCTCCGGGCTGGTCGAGGCGACTCCATCGGTCGAGAACCTTGGCGAAGGCCTCCTGCACGATCTCCTCGGCGGCCTCGGTGGTGTCCACCAGCCCTCGGGCCAGCCGGACCATAGGCTCGTACTCCCTGCGGAACAGGTCGTCGAAGCTGGCCAGCTCGAAAATCTCGCCAGCCTGCGTCGGCTCATGAGCCGGCGTGTGCTCGCCCTCAGAGATTCACGAAGCCATCCAAGGGATAGTCTTCATCACCCCACAACGACGCCCGGTGATGCCGGATGGTTCCCTGTTCTATGGGCAGGGGCGCGAAGGAGCCCGAGAGGCTCACACCTCGGAAGTTGACGGCCCGGTCAGGCTGCGACGGCGTTCTTGAGCAGGGCTTCGTTGGGCTCAGCGGGGAGCTCGCCGAGGGGCACCGCGATCTCGCTGTGGGTTGGGCCGTGCTGGGCGGCCAGCGGGGCCAAGGCGTCGAGGTCAAAGCCGTAGAGGTCGGCGGCGTTGCCGGCCAGGATCTGCTGGAGTTCCACCGGGTCGGTGTCGCAGAACACCTGGCGCAGGTGCTCTCGCGTATAGGGCCCGGTTCCCTCGTTGTGGGGATAGTCCGAGCCCCACATCACCTTGTTCACGCCCAGCACTTCGCGGGCGGCGGCGTCATCGTGGCCCGGCTGGCTGATTCCCACCCAGCAGTTCTGCTGGAAGTACTCGGTGGCGCTCTTGGGAAGGATGTGGTTCTCGTCGTAGCGCATCTCGCCCATGCGCCCGGTGTCGCGGATCTTGGCCAGGGTCTCGTCCATGTGGGACAGAGCCCCCAACAGCCAGGCACAGCCCTGCTCGGTCATCACGAACTTGAGCTTGGGGAACCGCTCGAACACTCCCGACAGCAGCAGCTGGTAGAAGGGCCGGTGGGAGTAGAAGCTCACCTCGGTAATGAACAGCAGGTCGGCCACCGAGTACTTGCCGTAGTTGGGGACACCGGTGCCACCGTGGCTGTTCACGATCACCCCGAGGTCTTCGCAGGCGGCCCAGAACGGGTCGTACGCCGGGTCGTACAGGGGGGCCAGATCGTCGCAGTCGGGCGGGATGGCCGAGATGAGCACGCCGCCCCGCAGGTTGTTGGCCGCGATGAACTCCACGTCTTTGATGGCCTCGTCCACGTCGTTCAAGAAGGTCTGGCCGATGCCGGCCCGCTGATCGGGGTACTGGGCGCACCAGTCGGCCAGCCAGCGGTTGTGGGCCCGGATGCCGGCCAAGCGGTGCTCAAGCTGATCGGCCCGGGGCGGGCGGGCGAACAAGATGAAGCTGGGGAAGAAGGGGGGCACGGTGTTGGGGAACACCACCTCGCCTACCTGTCCGTCGGCGTACAGGTCGCCCAGTCGGCGCTCGTTGTCCCAGTTGCGCACCCGGCCGCCGTCTTGGAGGTCGCGGAACGGGTTGCGGTACTTCTCCCGCCATGCGTCGAAATCATCGTGGTACTTCGTCTCGAGAAATCCGCGGTAGGTCTCGTGGTTGGCGCCGGCATGGCAGTCGGCGGAGATGATGGTGTACCGGTCGCTCATTGCACTAGTTTGCCAATTGTGAGCAACTCGCCGGGCATCGTGGAGGGGGAATGGGACGACCAGCCCCGTAACTGGCGGACGTTCTTCAAGCGGTGGCGCCGCAGCAAAGAGTTGTTCCAACTTGAGGTGGTGCGCACCGAGGCCATGTCAGCCGACGAGTTCTTCGTAATCGGCCGGGCCACCGCCGGCCGAGTCCAAGTAGGCGATGCCCTTGTGGTTGACGTGGGTGATCAGGCAGTGGCTACCCGGGTTGCCTCCATCGACCACACCGTGCAAGGCGATAGCGGCGACGGTGGAGACGAGTTCCACATGCTCATGGCCCTCAAACTCGACGGCATCGGCCCCGACTCCGGCATCGAGCCGGGCACCGTTATCCGCCAGCCGGGCTGAGCCCTATCCGAACACTTATGGCGTGAGCAATTGGCCGAGGCGGCGGCTGGCTATGGCGGCGCCGGCGGCGGCTAGGGCCAGGAGGTAGGCGATGTGGACGACAAGGTCGAGGCTGATGTCGCCGGCGATGAAGGCTCGTTCCATGGCGACCCCGTGGTAGAGGGGGGTGGCCTGCACCAGGAATTGCACGGCGCGGGGGTAGGTGTCGAGCGGGAAGAAGGTGGCAGAGAACAGGAACTGCACGATGAGCGGCACGGTTACCAGGTCGAGGTCGTTCCAGCTTCGCATGTAGCTGGTGGCGGCCATGCCCAGGGCCGCGAACGTGAAGCCGATGAGGGTGGCGCCGGGCAAAGCGGCGATGGCCCAAGGGGAGTCCACCAGACCGAGTCCGGCCATGATGCCCAGGAACCCGCCGGAGTAGAGGGTGGCCCGCAACACCGACCAGCCCATCTCGCCCAGGGCCAGGTCCACCACGCCCACCGGAGTGGCCAGCACCGCGTCGTAGATCTTGGCCCAGGTGAGCTTGTAGTACATGTTCATGGTGCTGTCGTAGAAGGTGCCGTTCATGGCCGAGGTGGCCAGCAGCCCGGGGGCCACGAATGTGCGGTAGTCGACTGTGCGCCCTCCCACGGTCACGTCGCCCACCAGCTCGCCTATGCCGATGCCGATGGACAGCAGGTAGAAGACTGGTTCGAAGAACCCCGACAGCAGCGTGACCCAGGTGCGCTTATACACGGTGATGTTGCGCTCCACGACACGGGCGAATCGCCGTGACGGCAACAAGCCGGCCGCCGTGGCCAATCCCAGCCGGTTGGGGCGGCGCCCTTGGCCCACCAGGCTCATTCGTACAGCCTCTTGGTAAAGGTCCGGCTGGCTATCAGCGTGCCGGCAAGTATGAGCGCCACCAGATAGGCCAAGTGCCCGGCTAACTCCCAATTCACCCCGCTGCCGGTGCTCAGCGCCCGGCACAGCCTCACGCCGTGCCACACCGGAGTGAGCCAGGCGAGCTGCTCGAGCACGATGGGGAGTTGGGATACCGGATAGAAGATCCCCGAGAACAAGAACATGGGCATGATCACGAATCGGGTGTAGGTGCTGAAGTTGTCGGCATTGATCCGGGTGGCCACGAAGGCCGCGGTGGGGGTGGCGAAGGCCATGCCGCACAGGGCGGCGCAGAATGGGGCCAACACCGCCAGCGGCGATGACACCGACCCGAAGGCGGCCATAACCCCCAAGAACACGAAGCTGGCCAAAGTCACCCGGAAGGCCATATAGGTGAAATGGCCCAGCAGGATGTCGCGGCCCCGCAGCGGGGAGGCGGCCATGGCCATATAGGTGCGGTACCACTTGAAGCCCCCCAGCACCGGGTAGGTGGACTCGTTGACCGCCAGCATCATGGCGTTGCCGGCCAACAGCCCAGGGGCCAGGAAATCCAGATAGTCGAGCCCGCCCAAGTCGCGACCGGAACCGACCTCGGCATCGACCAGCGAACCCAGGCCCAATCCCATGGCGGCCAAAAACAGAACCGGGCTCAAAAAGCTGGTGAGTATCGATCCTTTCCAGTTGCGGCGATACGTAAGGAGCCAGTACTCCACCGCCAGCCTTGTACTGGGAACCACCGCGGCGCGGGCCATCAGTCCACCAGCGAGCGGCCGGTTAGGTGCAAGAACACGTCTTCGAGGGTGCTGCGGCGGACCAGCACGCTCTCATGCTCGACCTCGCCGAGCAGGGCAACCAGCCGTTCGCCCTGATCGGTGTAGAGCAGTACCCGATCAGGCAGCTCCTCTACCCGTTCATAGAGCTCCTCCCTTGCCTGCGCTTCGGGGCTCTCGCCCAACCGGCGCAACGCTTCAGCCATCACGGCCACCTGGCCGTGGGTTCGCACTTCCACCACTTCTCGGGTGGAGTAGCGCTCTATGAGCTGGCGGGGCGATCCCTCGGCCACGATCTTGCCCCGGTCCATCACCACCAGGCGGTCGCAGAGCTGCTCGGCCTCGTCCATGTAGTGGGTGGTGAGCACCTGGGTGACCCCTTGGCGCTTGAGGGTCCACAGCCGTTCCCACACCACGTGGCGGGCCTGAGGATCGAGGCCGGTGGTGGGTTCGTCGAGCAGCAGCACCTCGGGTTCGCTGATCAGCGCCCGAGCGATGGTGAGGCGGCGCTTCATGCCTCCCGACAGCGGCTCAACGTGATCATTGGCCCGCTCGCTGAGCTGCACAAACTCCAATAGCTCAGCGATCCGAGGGCGCAGCACAGCGCGGGGAAGGTCGAAGTAGCGGCCGTACACGTACAAGTTCTCGGCCACCGAAAGCTCTTCGTCGAGATTGTCCTGCTGGGGGACCACCCCAAGATGAGAGCGGATCTTTGTTCCCTCGCGGGCGGGGTCCATACCCAAGATGCGCAGGGCGCCACCGGTGGGGTCGGACACACAGCCGATCATCCGCATGGTGGACGACTTGCCCGCGCCGTTGGGTCCCAAGAAGCCGAACACCTCGCCTCGTTCGACCTCGAAGTCGATGCCGTCGACCGCGGTGAAGTCGCCA
Organism: Acidimicrobiia bacterium; assembly: GCA_022821105.1. GTDB lineage: Bacteria > Actinomycetota > Acidimicrobiia > Acidimicrobiales > Bin134 > Poriferisocius. The sequence goes on along the minus strand of JAJEEH010000173.1, from coordinate 3,260 downwards.
AACTGCTTGGTCAGCCCCCACGCTGCGATCAAGGACACGCAGGGAGACTACGGCCATGCCAGGACTGGCTAGCAGTTTTATGCTGAGAGCTCTTCGGATCAGCCCCAATCTGACCCGATTGCTCCGATGGGCAATGATGGGGCCATGAGCTATAAGCACCCATTGGTTAGGAGCATCCAATGAGCTACGAGCATCTGCTGTCACCGGGTCGCATTGGCACCCTGGAACTGCGCAATCGGTTGATTATGGCCCCTATGGGCGAGGAGTTGGGCGACGAGAACGGCGAGGTTTCCGACGACCAGGCCGCTTACCTGGAGGCCCGGGCCAAGGGCGGGATGGCCGTGGTCATGCTGGGCTCGGTGGGCGTGGCCCATCCGGTGGGCTGTTCCAACAAGCGCCAGACCGCCATCTCCGAAGACCGGTTCATCCCGTCGTGGCAGCGGGCCGCCGATCGGGTCCACAACCATGGCGGCAAGATCGCCATGCAGCTCACCCACGCTGGCAAGATGGGTCTTCAGGACACCATGGCAGGGCGCCCTATGTGGGTGCCGTCGGAGCCGGGGCCGATGACCGTCGATCCCCTCTACGGAATGGTCACCGCCGAGGAGGGGGCCATGATGGCCGAGCCCTTCATGGCCCCCACGTCCAACCCCCATTACCGGGTGATGGACCACGACGACATCGCCACGGTTATCAACCAATTCGCGGCAGCCACCGTGCGGGCTCGGGAGGCCGGAGTGGACGCAGTTGAGCTGCACGGTGGCCACGGCTATCTCATAGACGCCTTTTTGTCGCCCACCATCAACTCCCGAGACGACGAATACGGCGGGTCGGTGGAGAATCGGGCCCGTTTCCTGTCGGAGATCCTCACCGAGATCCGCCGCCGGGTGGGCGATGACTACCCGGTGTGGGTGCGGCTCAACAGCACCGAGGTGGGCATTGACGGCATTGTCTTGGACGACGCCCTATACAACGCCCGGGTGGCCGCGTCGGCGGGTGCCGACGCCATCCACGTGTCGGCCTACCACGATCCGGGAATCGCCACTGGGCCCACTGAATCCTACGGACCTCACGTGCCTGAGCTGCTGGTACCAAACGCAGCCGCGGTCAAGGCCGAAGTGGAGGTGCCGATCATTGCCGTGGGCCGGATCAGCCCCGAAGCTGCCGACCGCCACATTGCCGAGGGCAAGTACGACTTTGTGGCCATGGGCCGCAAGATCCTGGCCGATCCCGATCTGCCCAACAAGCTGGCCGCGGGCCAGTCCGAAGACGTGCGACCCTGTGTGTACCACTACCGATGCATCGGCAACATCTTCTTGCGGGTGGGAACTCGGTGCGCGGGCAACGGCTTTTTGGGCCGGGAGGACGAGCTCACCGCCGAGGCCGCGACGGCAGCCAAAAGGGTGCTGGTGATCGGTGGAGGTCCCTCGGGCATGGAGACCGCCCGGGTGGACGCCCTGCGGGGCCATGAGGTGATCCTGGCCGAGGCGTCTGATCGGCTCGGCGGTCGTTGGGCGCTGGCATCGGCTACCAGCGACGTGAACGCGGAGCTCATGGAGTGGTTCGAGCGCCAGCTCGACCAGCTCGGAGTGGATGTGCGTCTCGACACTCGTCTGGACGCATCCGCCGCAAGCGCGCTCGCGCCCGATGCAGTGGTGGTCGCAGTGGGCGGCCGGTGGGGCCGCCCTGATGTGGACGGCATCGATGGCCCCCAGGTTTGGGGGGTGGACGACTTGGCCCCTTGGCTGCTCGACGGCGCTTCATTGGATGCCGCCCGGGTGGCGGTGCTGGGCGGCGACCTGCCCGGCATTGGGGTGACCGAGACCGCCCACCACCAAGGGGCCGAGGTGACGCTCATCGAGTCCGGTCCGGCGTTCGGCTTTTCTCTGGGGCTCCCCGGCCGTTGGCGGGTGGTTAACGACCTCGGCCAAGCAGGGGTGAACTTGGTCACCGGCGCGCAGGTGGTGGCGGTCACCGACGAAGGGGTGGTGTGGCGCTCCAACGGTGACGAGCAGACCGCTCCGGCTGATCTGGTAGTGGTCACTTCCGAGCTTGCTCCAGACACTTCGCTGGCCGACGAGCTGCGGGCGGCGGGCGCTGAGGTGCATTCAGTGGGCGATTGCGCCCAGCCCGGTTTCCTGGAGGGGGCCATGCGCTCCGCGGTAGAACTGGCCGCCACGCTGTAGTCCGAAGAATACCGATAGGGGAGACCACGATGAGCTTTCGGCTGGCTAACCGCGCGGGGCAAGCAGTGCTGCTCGAAGGGGATGACTACTGGGCGCTGGACACCGATCCGATGGATGCCCTGACCCGCCCCCAAGAGCTTCACGACCGCTGGGCCCGCCGGGGCGCCGCCGACGGCCAGGTGAGCCTGGCCGAGCTGGGCCCGCCGGTGCCTGTGCCGATGCAAGTGTTCGGTTACGGGCTCAACTACATGGATCACATCGAGGAAATCGACCGGGTGGATGCGATGGGTCGCACGGTGAGCGAAGCCCCGGTGGTGTTTACCAAGTTCCCCACTTGTTTGGTCGGGCCGGGCGCGCCGGTGCAACTGGTGGGCGGCCACTGCGACTACGAGTGCGAACTGGTGGTGGTGATCGGCCCCGAGACCAGCAACGTCGACGAGAGCCAAGCCTGGGAACGAGTAGTGGGACTCATGATCGGCCAGGACATCTCCGACCGGGCTTTGCAAACAGCAGCCACCCCACCCCAATTCAATCTGGGCAAGTCCCGAACATCCTTCGGCCCCACTGGCCCGGCACTGGTGAGCCCCGACCTAGTAGAAAACCCCGACGATCTCGCCATTTCCTGTCAGGTCAACGGCGAGGTGCGCCAAAACAGCCGCACCAGCTACCTCATGCGCCCAGTGGCCGAGATGGTGGCATACCTGTCAAACATCCTCACCCTGCACCCCGGAGACCTCATCTTCACCGGCACCCCCGGAGGGGTCGGCCATGCCCAAGGCCTCTACCTCAAACCGGGCGATGTGATTCGCTCCGAGATCGAGGGCCTCGGCGCGATGGAGAACCCCTGCGTCTAGATCGCTAGGGCAACTCCAGCATTTCGGCCGTCTCGTCACAGGTGGCCAGAGGTCGGCCGACCTCGTTGCAGAGGGCCACGGCTTCGGACAAGAGCTCTTGATTGGTGGGGGAGCGGTTGGGATCGTAGAACTCCTCGATGCCCACGTGGAGGTGTCCGCCCAGCTCTAGCGCCAGTCGTGCGACAGGGGTGGCCATGAGGTCGCCGCCCCACACCGACAC
>JAJEEH010000259.1 GCA_022821105.1 Acidimicrobiia bacterium | reverse complement strand
CCCCGCCCGCCGAGAAGATGGCATTGCTGGCCGACCAGGCCGAGCGCGATCGCCTCGACGAGCTGGCCCAGCAGCCCGGACCCCTCAAGGGATTGGCCGACTGGTCTACCAAGATCATCTTCGACACCTTCGCCCCCGAGAACGAGCAGTACCGGGGCCGCACCGTGGGCGAGATTGCCGAGGACGAGGGCAAGAAGCCGTTCGACGCCCTGTGCGACATCGTGGTAGCCGACGAGCTGAAGACCTCCTTCGGCACCCCGCCGCCGGTCTCGTCCAACGAAGACTGGAAGGCCCGCATGGAGATCTGGCGGGACGGCCGGGCAGTGATCGGCGCCTCCGACGCCGGTGCCCACCTCGACCTGTTCATGACGGCCAACTACGCCACTTCCATGCTCGGTCAGTGCATGCGAGAGCGAGAGCTCATCTCGATGGAGGAGGCCATCCACCTGATGACCGACGTGCAGGCCCAGCTGTACGGGCTCAAGGAGAGGGGCCAGCTCCAAGAGGGCTGGCACGGCGACGTCGTGGTGATCGACGAGTCCCAAGTGGGGGCCAAGCCCCTCACCGTGGTGGCCGACCTTCCCGCCGACGCTCCCCGCCTTTACGGAGAGGCCGACGGCATCGATCACGTGTTCTGCAATGGCGAGGAGATTGTTCGAGACGGGCAATTCACCGACGCCCGACCGGGCAAGCACCTCCGCAGCGGAACTGATACCGAGCGAGTAGACCTCTCCTAAACTCCGGACTTCCCTTCCAAATCAGCCCCAGGGCCCCAAACCCAATTGATCAATAGCTAACCAGGAGCAACCATGCCCGAAGCAGTAATTGTCGCCACCTCCCGCACGCCCATCGGGCGAGCGGTCAAGGGATCGCTGGTCGATGTCCGCCCCGACGACATGTCGGCGTTCATCATCGGCGACGTTCTCGGCAAAGTCCCCCAGATCGATGGGGCCGACGTCGAGGACGTGATGTGGGGCTGCGCCCAGCCCGCGGGCGAGGCCGGCTACAACATCGCCCGGCTATCGGGGCTGCTGGCCGGACTCGACGTGCCCGGCGTGACCGTCAACCGCTACTGCTCCTCTTCGCTTCAGACCATCCGCATGGCGGCCCACGCAGTGCGGGCCGGTGAGGGCGACGTGTTCGTGTCCGGCGGTGTGGAGTGCGTGAGCCGCTTCGCGGCCGGCGCCTCCGACCGAGGCGGCAAGAACGACAAGTTCGCCGACGCTGAGGCCCGCTCAGCCGAGCGCAGCGGCGAGGGCACCCCAGCGTGGGAGCCCCCGGAGGGCCTGCCCGACATCTACATTGCCATGGGCCAGACCGCCGAAAACGTGGCCCAAGCCTGGAATGTGAGCCGCGAGCGCCAAGACGAGTTCGGGGTCAGGTCGCAGAATCGGGCCGAAGCCGCCCAGGAGCGGGGTTTCTTCGAGCGGGAGATCACCCCCTATCCGCTGGCCGACGGCACGCTGGTGACCAAGGACGACGGCATCCGGGCCGGCACCATGATCGAGAAGGTGTCACAGCTCAACCCGGTATTCCGTCCTGACGGCACCGTTACCGCGGGCAATGCCTGCCCGCTCAACGACGGGGCTGCCGCGGTGGTGGTGATGAGCGACACCAAGGCCGCCGAGCTGGGCGTCAAGCCGCTGGCCCGGATCGTGGCCTCCGGCGTGGCCGCAGTGAACCCCGAGATCATGGGCCTCGGCCCCATCCCGGCCATCACCCAGGTACTGGACCGAGCCGGCATGACAATCGACGATGTCGACCTGGTGGAGATCAACGAGGCCTTCGCCGCCCAGGTGATCCCCTCAGCCGATGAGCTGGGCATCGACTACGACAAGCTCAACGTGAACGGCGGAGCCATTGCTTTGGGCCACCCCTTTGGCATGACCGGTGCCCGCATCATGGGAACCCTGCTCAATGGTCTGGAAGATGCCGACAAGACCATCGGCGTTGAGAGCATGTGCGTCGGCGGCGGCCAGGGCATGGCCATGATCGTCGAGCGGCTCAGCTGACGAAGGGGTTGGCTGCGCCCGAACGGGTCCCGGGCGTAAACGTGACCGGCATCGACACCACGCCGGTCATCAGCAGGTTGCCGGGATAGGGCTTAAATGCGTTGAGGTCGATCTCGTAGTCGCCGATGCGGGCGAGAACGTCTCGAAGCATGAGCTCCGACTCGATGCGGGCAATCGACGACCCTATGCAGCGGTGGCCGCCCAACCCAAACGCCAAGTGCTTGTTCGCCTCTCGGTCGATGCGCACCTCGTCGGGGGCGTCGAACATCGCCGGATCGTGGTTGGCCGTCACCCAGCTGATGAACACGATGTCGCCCCGACGGATCTGGCGGCCACCCAATTCCACATCGCGGGTAGCGGTGCGGGTGAGGGTCTCGCTGGGGCTGTAGTGGCGCAAGAACTCCTCCACCGCAGCCGGGATCATGCTCGGATTCTCGATGAGCCGGGTGCGGTCCTCGGGATGGGTGCCTAGGTGGTGCAGACCCCACGACACCAGCGATGTGGTGGTGTCAAGGCCGCCCGCCACTAGGTTCCACATGATGGCGGTGATCTCGTCGTCGTCCAGCATCCGGCCATCCAGAGGGGAAGAAACCAACGCAGTGGTGACATCGTCGGCCGGGTTGTCCCGGCGGAACGCGGCAAAGTCGCGAAGCTCCCCCCACATGTCTGGTTGATGGGCGATTGCGCTCTTATACCGCTCGTCGGTGGGCTCGTACGACGAGGTGGCGTGGAAGAAGTCGGCGTAGTGCTGCCAGTTGGACGAGACCATGCCCATCATTTCCAGCGTCAGCACGGCGGGCACCGGCGTGGTGTAGTCGAGCACTAAGTCGGCTTCGCCCGACTCGATGATCTCATCAAGAAACCAGGCCGACACTGCCTCCATCCGGGGGCGGTTGCTCTCCACTGCGTTGATGGTCATGAGGGGGTTCAGCACCCGCCGCAAATCGGCGTGCTCGGGACCATCGATCTCGGAAACCCCTTGGCGGGGGATGTAGCCCGGTCGGGGCACCCCGCAGATGCCCATGTAGGAGACGCCATCGGGGGCGTCGGGCTCGTACTTGTGGGCGAACGTCTCGTTGTCTCGGGCTACCTGGGCCACCGACTCGTAGTCGGTGACCATCCAGAAGCCGCCATAGTGCTCGTTGAACACCACCGGACAGCGCGCCCGCAGCTGTTGGTAGCGGCTATGGCGATCGGCGATGAAATCCGGCGTCTGATGATCGACGTCGATCGTGACATCTGCTGTCTCGGCGTCCACGCCCGCAGCGTAGTGGCCCGCCGGGATGGTCTCAGCGGCTATGAGCCGTAGACCAGCACTCCTTCGGCATATTGCTCGGCGAAGAGTTTCAGCACCTCGCCGACATCGGCATGTCGCATGCAGTCGTCTTTGGAAAAGAGCATCTCACCGTCGACTTCGACGTCGAAGATGCCCGCTGCGCCGGTCACCAGAGACAGCTCTTCGATGATGTGCTGATAGTTCTGAAGCAGATCCTTGGCAGCGCTCACGGCGTGCTCGGAAAAGTCTCAAGGAACTCAATAGGTGATGGTGATGCGGTGCTTTTGCGCCATGGCCGCAGGCTACCGCCGGGCAGACCGCATCCCGCACATTTCTTCTACCGCTACTCTCGGAGCCCATGAACCAAGCAGCCGCCGAGGTCGGCGTGTTCGAGGCCATGCACACCCAGAGGGCGGTGCGGCGCTATTTGCCCGATCCAGTGCCCGACGAGCTGATCACCCAAGTGCTGGACGCCGCCATCCGAGCGCCCAGCGCCATCAACGGCCAATTCGCCCGATTCGTGGTGGTCACCGACCCCGAGAAACGCCGCCAATTGGCCGATCTCTATCTCGACGCCCAGCAGGAGTCGTACAACAACCCGTCGGCGGCGGGCACCGAGTGGCTGCGGGGCCAGGAGGCCGGGATCGTCGAAAAGGCCGCCAAGTTCGCCCGCGAGGTGGGCAATGTGCCGGTGTTCATCATCGTGTGCTCCACCCAGCGGGGAGTGAGCCACTCGGTTTACCCTGCGGTGCAGAACCTATTGGTGGCGGCCCGCAGCCTGGGGTTGGGCACGGTGCTGACCACGCTGCACGCCTTCCGGGCCAACGAGGTTCGGGCCGTGTTGGGCATCCCCGACAACGTCCACATCGTGTGCGGCATCCCGATGGGATGGCCGGCGGTGCCCTTTGGGCCTGTCCGGCGCCGGCCGTTGTCTGAAGTGGCGTATTGGAACCAGTGGGAGGACCACGATGAGTGAGCAATCAACTGAGCAGAGTTTTGGCCCGTTCTCTTTGAGCGTTGCCGATGGCGTGGGCTGGGTGGTGATCGACCATCCCCCCAAGCAGCTGGTTGACGGCCCCCTGATCGGCGGGCTCATGGGGCTGCTCGACTCGGTTGAGGCTGATGAGCAAGTGCATGTCTTGGTGTTCGAGAGCGCCGACCCAGATTTCTTCTTGATGCATGGCGACGTGGAGCAGATCCTGGCCATGGAGGCTTCTCCGGAAGTGCCGACCGAGCCCAACTTCGCCGCGGCCACGTTCGACCGCTGCCGCACCATGGGGGTGGCCACCATCGGAATGATCGACGGCATCGCCCGGGGCGGCGGCTCGGAGTTCCTTCTGTCGCTCGACATGCGCTTTGCCGGGCCTCGCACCGTGTTGGGCCAACCCGAGGTGGCCATGGGCATCATCCCCGGGGCCAGCGGCACCCAGCGGCTGGCCCGATTGGTGGGCCGCAGCCGGGCGCTGGAGATCGTCTTGTCGGGCAACGACGTGTCTGCCGAGGAGGCTGCGGCCATCGGTTACGTCAACCGGGTGCTGCCCTCCGATCAGCTCCGAGCCCACACTGCCCAAGTGGCCCGCCGAATTGCCGCCTCGCCGAAGTTGTCCATCGCCAAGGCCAAGCAAGCCGTGGACGCTGCGCTGGGACCAGTGGAGCCGGGACTCTTGACCGAGACCCAGGCCATGATGGCCTGCTCAGCCACCGGCCAGCATGTGCCCCTCATGCAGCGATTCCTCGACGCCGGCGGCCAAACCCGCGAGACCGAGCGCGACCCCGCCGCCATGGCTGTGGTGATCGACGAGATACTGGAAATCGACTAGCCCAGCTCCGGCCACAGGGCCAATGCAGTGCCGCCTAGGAACTGAGCCTGTTCGCTCTGAGTCATCCCCGCGCAGGCCGCTCGGGCCTGGTCGGCTAGCTCCTGGTAGGGCCGGTCGTGGGTCTGGGAGTAGTCCGATCCCCACATGAGCCGGTTCAGGCCGAACTGCTCAGCCAGCCGTTCCAGCATGACCGCCGGGTCGCCCGCATCCAGGACATGTGGAGTCACTTTGAGATAGAGGTTCCCCAGGTGGGCATAGTCGCCAATCGACTCCGGCGCGAACCCGCAGTGGTCGAGCGACAAGATCACATCAGGGTGGGCAGCCAGCGCTTCTCCCAACGCCGGTAGGTACACGGGCATCGTGGCCGCGCTCACCCGCAGCCTCAGCTTGCGCACCGCATCCCAAGTTCCCTCATCGTGCAGTGGCCCTCCTCCGCCGATGGCATAGAACCGCACCCCGCCCACCCCGGCGGCGGCCAGTGCATCGAGTTCAGAAGCATCATCCACGATGGCCACCGCGCTGAAAGATCCCGGGTAGGCCGACCGAGCGTGCACGACATAAGAGTTATCGGTGCCATATCCCCCCAGGGCCTGCACCAGCACCGCCCGGTCCACTCCGGCAGCGGCCATTTCGGCCAACAGCTCTTCGGCCGTCACCGGTGCCTCGTACACCCATTCCACCCCCGGATAGTCGGCTACCTGAAGCGGATACTTCTCTAAGTCGTCCGAGATCACGTGAGTATGGGTGTCCACTACCAGCACCCGGCTAGTTTGCTCGGCAACGTCCCCAAACGCCGATCCCAAGATGCCTCTAACAGAACAGATCAGCCAGGAAAGGAAGCCAAGATGGCCAACTCAAGCCAGAACTACACCTGCTTCGAGATCACCCTCGAAGGCGGCGTCGCCCATCTCCAGCTCTCGCGACCCGAAGCCAGGAACTCGATGATATTGGAATTCTGGTCTGAGTTGCCCGCCGCGGTGAACGAACTGTCCGACTCTGGGGAGGCCCGGGCGTTGGTGATTTCTTCCACCGGACGCCATTTCACCGCCGGAATGGACCTGTCGGTGTTCACCCAGCCGGACTCTCTGTTCACGTCCAGCTCAGGAAATGAGCAGGCGGAATTCGGCCGGGTTCGGGCCGAGGTTCGCAGTGCAGCTTTGGCGCTCCAAGAGTCCCTTAGCTGCCTGGAAAGTGCCCGAATGCCGGTGCTGGCCGCGGTTCAAGGCGGCTGCGTCGGTGGAGGGGTGGACATGGTCAGCGCCGCCGACATGCGGTATTGCACTGCCGATGCCTTCTTCTGCATCCAGGAGATCAACATCGGCCTGACTGCTGATTTAGGCACATTGCAACGGCTCCCCCGGATCATCCCTGATGGCCTAGCCCGTGAGCTGGCCTACACCGGCCGCCGGCTCACTGCCGATGAAGCGAAGTCGGCTGGACTGGTCAACCAGGTTTATCCCGACCATGACGCCATGGTGGAGGGCGTGCTCGGGATTGCCCAGGAGATCGCCCAGCGCTCGCCGTTGGCCATTTGGGGCTCCAAGGAGATGCTCAACTACACCCGCGACCACAGCGTGGCCGACGGCCTCACCTACATCGCCACCTGGCAAGCTGGCATGTTCCATCCCGACGACATGGCCGAGGTGTTCGCAGCGAGAGCTGAGGAACGCGACCCGGTCTTCCAGAATCTCCTCCCTGTCAGACGTGCGCTCTAATTCCTGATTACTTGAGTCTTGGAGCTCTGGAGTTCTAGCCATCAGACAAGAGCCCGGTAGGTTCACACCATGGCTTCGATTGCTACCGACCGCTACGTCGACCGGGCCGAGATGGAGGAGTTCGTCCGCCCCCGCCACCGAGGCGTGCTCCTCACCACCCGCCGGGACAGGCGACCCCAGAGCTCACTGGTGACGCTGGGCCTCGACACCAGCGGCCGAGTGGTGGTGTCCAGCTACCCCGAACGGGCCAAGTCGATCAACGCCAAGCGAAATCCCGCGGCCTCAATGGTGGTGATGTCGGACGAGTTCGGCGGCGAGTGGATCCAACTCGACGGCACCGCCGAGGTCCTCGACATGCCCGAGGCCCTCGACGGCCTGGTCGAGTACTTCCGAGTCATCTCCGGCGAACACCCCGACTGGGACGAATACCGCGAAGCCATGGCCCACCAAGGCAAATGCCTAATCCGCCTCACCATCGACCAATGGGGCCCCATCTCCAAGGGCGGCTTCCCCGCCCGCCTAGTTGAAGACGACTGAGGCGGCTTCGAGCCTGGAATCGTCCTCAGACGAGGCGCTCCAGCTGGCGGCGGAGCCAGTGTTCTCGGTCGGTGGCGTAGCGGTGGGCTATGGCGGTTTGGGGGAAGAGGCCTACTCCGTGGGGGGCGCCGGGGTAGACGTGGAGTTCGGTGGGGACTCCGGCTCCGTAGAGGCGCATGGCGTAGATGATGTTCTCATCTCTGAATCCGTCGGCGCCGCCGACGCAGACGTAGGCCTCGGGGAGGCCGGATAGGTCCTCGGCTCGGGCGGCGGCTGCGGTGTAGGGGACGTTGTCGGTTCCGTAGAGATCGCCTAGGTAGCTCTGCCAGCCGAAGGCGTTCGATGCTTTGTTCCAGATCACCAGGTCTTCATCCTGGCTGGACGGTGTGATCTGGCGGTCGTCGAGCATGGGGCAGTCCAACAGCTGGAACTGCAACGGGATCTCGCCCCGGTCCCGGGCCAGCAACGCCAGTGCGGCACACAGGCCGCCCCCGGCACTGACCCCAGTGATGCCGATTTTGTTGGGATCGATGCCTAGCTCCGCCGCGTTGTCATGGGTCCACTTCAAGCCGGCGTAGCAGTCCTCCAGCGGACCGGGGTAGGGCGTCTCGGGGGCCAACCGGTATTCCACCGACACCCCGACGATGCCGTAGGTCGGACACCGCCGGTCGAACTTGGCGTCATCCATGTCGTAGGTACCCCGGATGTAGCCCCCGCCGTGGATCGAGTACACACACGGCACTGCACCCTCAATCCCCCGCGGGCGGTGTACCCGCACCACCACTCCATTGGCTTCATCCACCACATGATCCGACCGCTCCACCGCATCGCTCAGCTCGGGAAACTGGACTGGCAGGCTGGCCCGCACCTCCGCCAGCAGCTCGGCACTGAGATCACGAGTCGGCACCGTGTGCTTGAGTCGTTCGATCTCCTCGTCCAGTAGGACCATCGCCACCCGATCCCTTCGGAGATGCTGTTCTCGCCAGCCCTTACCCCAGCCGCTCCAGTTGGCGGCGGAGCCAGTCTTCTTGGTCGGCGGAATAGCGCTGGGCTACTTCGAGGTGGGCGAAAAGGGCAACGCCGTGAGGGGCGCCGGGGTAAACATGAAGCTCCGTGGGCACGCCGGCGCCGTACAGGCGCATGGCGTAGGTGATGTCCTCGTCGCGGAAACCATCGGCCCCGCCGATGCAGACGTAGGAGTCGGGCAAGCCTGACAAATCCTCTGCCCGGGAAGGGGCCGCGGTGTAGGGCACATCGTCTGACCCATAGAGATCGCCGAGATAGCACTGCCAGCCGAATGCATTCGACTCCCTGCTCCAAACCAACAGTTCGTCGAGTTGGCTCGACGGAGTGATTTGGCGGTCATCAATCATCGGGCAGTCCAGCAGTTGGAATTGCAGCGGCACCTCGCCGCGATCCCGGGCCAATAGCGCCAACGCGGCGCACAGCCCTCCCCCGGCGCTGACCCCGGTGATGCCGATCTTGTTGCGATCAATGCCGATCTCCGCCGCATTGTCATACGTCCACTTCAAACCGGCATAGCAATCCTCCAGCGGACCGGGATACGGCGTCTCCGGCGACAGCCGGTACTCCACCGACACCCCGACGATCCCGTACTCAGGACACCACCGGTCGAACTTGGCGTCGTCCATCTCGTAGCTGCCCAGGATGTATCCCCCGCCGTGAATCGAATACACGCATGGCAGATCGCCCTCTGCGCCCTCTGAGCGATGCACCCGCACCACCACCCCATTGGCCTCATCCACCACATAGTCGGTGCGCTCGACTACATCGCTTAGCTCGGGAAGCTCCCCCAGACGTCCAGCCCGCAACTCGGGCAGATTCTCCGCATTGATGACGGCAAACGGCACCATCTCCTTGATCGGCTCGATCTCCTCGTGCAGCGGCACCGTGGCCATGCCAGCTCCTTCCCAATTCCGGTCTGAATGCCCGGATCAATCTCAATGAGCAGGCATACTACGCACCGCGCTCGCTGGTTGTTGCAACATGACCTGATGGCGGCCCAAACCCCACTCCCCCCGCTGACATAGCCAACACAAACCCGCCCTTCGCTAACCTGCCGGGCGATGCTGTGCGCCAACTCCCCGAAGCCTCAATGATTCTTCAGCACCTGCGAGTGGTCGAGGTGGGCGGTGGTATCTCAGGCCCCTATGCCGGAAAGCTGCTGGCCGACGCCGGGGCCGACGTCATCAAGATCGAGCCTCCCGGCGGCGAGCCCCTGCGCGGGTGGTCGGCTTCTGGCGCAGAGTTGGGCGACAAAGACGGGCCGCTGTTCCAGTTCCTCAACACTTCCAAGCGCTCGGTGGTCGGCGACCCGAGTGACCCCGCTACTGCCGAACTCCTGGCCAGCGCCGATATCCTCATTGACTCCACCGAACAGGGGCTACCGCCCGCGGTCATCGAGTCGGCCCGCAAAGCCAATCCTGCGCTGGTGCTGGTGTCGATTTCCCCGTGGGGGCGCACCGGCCCCTATGCCCACCGCCCGGCCACCGAGTTCACCTTGCAGGCCGAGTGCGGCGGCATCGGCAAACGGGGCAACCCGGAGCGGCCCCCGGTGCAGGCGGGCGGCGCCATTGGCGAGTGGACCGCGGCGATATATGCCGGAGTGGGGGCGCTGGCCGCGGCTCGAGCCGCTGGACGCAGCGGAATGGGCGACCACGTGGACGTGTCCATGTTCGAGACCATGGTCATGACCATGAATACCTACGCATGGATAGCGGCCGAGTTGAGCGGCGACACCGACCCCCAGCGACCCGGACGTAATGTGGAGCTGCCCTCCATCGAGCCCACCGCCGATGGCCACGTGGGCTTTTGCACGGTAGCCCGCCAGCAGTTCCTGGACTTCTTGGTGATGATCGGTCGCTCCGATTGGCTCGAGGACGAGGAGATGTGCGGCTACGGCGGCCGCTGGAAGCGACGGGATGAATTCCGGGCCGCCATGCACGCCTGGACCACCCAGCGGACCACCGCCGAGGTGATCGCCGAAGCTTCAACCCGGCGCATCCCGGTAGCCCCCATCGGCAATGGGGCCACCGTGCCGACGCTGGAGGCATTCTCCGGCCGAAACGCCTTCACAACAAACCCCTCAGGCGGCTTCACCCAGCCCGCCGTCCCCTACCAACTGCACGGCGCCGACACCCGGCCCTTCGAGGCAGTCCCCCAAGCCGGTGAGCACACCGGCCAGATCGAGGCCCGCAGCCCGCAGACCAACCGCGGCGAACCAGCCGCGCTCCCCCTGGCCGGCGTGCGGGTGATTGACTTCACCGCCTGGTGGGCCGGGCCTATCGCCAGCCACTCGCTGGCCCTGCTCGGCGCCGACGTGGTCAAGATCGAGTCCATCCAGCGGGCCGACGGCATGCGCTTCGCCTCCGCCCGTCCCCCGTCGGTAGACCAGTGGTGGGAATGGGGAATGGTCTTCCACGGGGCCAACACCAACAAGCGAGGCATCACCCTCGATCTCCGCTCCCCCGAAGGGGTAGAAATCGCCGAGCGTCTAATCGCCGACGCCGATGTGGTGATCGAGAATTTCACACCCCGGGTGATGGAAGGCTTCGGGCTCACCTGGGAACGGCTATCGGCCCTCAACCCGAGGCTGATCATGACCCGGATGCCCGCCTTCGGCCTGAGCGGCGCCTGGCGCAACAACCCCGGCTTCGCCCAGACCATGGAGCAGCTCACCGGGATGGCCAACATCACCGGCTATCCCGATGAGGATCCCCAAATCCCCCGAGGGCCCTGCGACCCGCTGGCTGGCATGCACGCGGTGTTCGCCACCCTCACCGCCCTAGAGGAGCGAGATCGCACCGGCCAAGGCCGGCTGGTGGAGGTGACCATGGTGGCCGCCGCCCTCAACGCTGCGGCCGAGCAACTGGTGGAGTACTCGGCCCTCGGCCGCCAGCTCCCCCGAGAGGGCAACCGGGGGCCACGGGCCGCTCCTCAGGGCGTGTATCCCGCGGCCGGCTTCGAGCGTTGGGTGGCCGTGGCGGTGGCCGACGACCCGCAATGGAAGGCCCTCTGCAACCTGCTCGACCGCTCCGACTGGGCCGACTACGACACCACCGACAAACGGCGAGCTGCCGCCGACGCCATCGACTCCGGAATAGCCGAATGGATCGCCCCCCAATCCGACGCCGACGCGGTGGCGCAGCTGAACGCAGCCGGAGTTCCGGCCAGCGTGGTGGTGCTGCCCGCCGAGGTCGGCGACCACCCCCAACTTCGAACCCGCTCTTTCATAGAGCCGATCGACCACCCGGTTTGCGGTGAGGTGTCCGCGGCCAGCCTGCCCTTCCGGTTCGAATCGTCACCCGGTCCCTGGACCAAGACCCCGGCTCCCACACTGGGCCAGCACAATCACGAGCTGCTGGCCAGCGAGCTAGGCCTGACCGATGACGAGTTGGCCGAATTGGAGGCCAAGGGCGTCATCGGCACCCGCCCTGCCGGGGTGTAGCCCTTCGCTAGCGAGAACCGGACGATTCTGCCGGGTCAGGGCGGTTGGGTTCGATGCCCAGGGTGGCCGATTCGACGAGCTCCACCAGGTTGTCCGGATCGCAGTCCATGGTGCCCTGGGTGGCGGGGTGGCGGCGGATCCAGCCGCTGGGAGTCGGGCTCATCAGCAGGAAGCACGACGAAGGGATTCCCTCCGCGGGATTGGTCGGCCCATGCAGGCCCCGGCCATCCCACTCGGTAATCGTGCGCGCCGACTCGATCACCAGCTCTCGAGTAAGTCCCCCTCCGCTTGTGAACATTGCCTGATTGACCGCTTCCTCGAACAGCAGTGCCGATGCCCAACTCGACAGGCCGATCAAGTCCACTTCGGCCTCTTCGTCCACTTCCTCCCTCAAAAAGAGCACATACCTAACCAACTCGACGTTGTCGCCCGGCTCTTCAAAGGGGAGCATCCCAATGCTCACCCAGAGGTCCGATCCCAGTTCGGCAACCTCGGCGGCCCAGCTCTGGGAGTAGCAGTCGGCGCCGCAGAGGACGAAGGTCGGACCGTCCGCGGGTTCCTCAACAGTCCCATCTTCTGAAGGCTCCCCCTGGGTATCGGCGGTGGGCTCGGTCTCGCCGTGCTCGGCAGCGTCCGCCCCGTCTGCCTCAGAAGCGTCCTCCCCTGGAGTAGCGAGAGGGTCTTCTTCGGGCGCCGGGAAATCAAAGGTGGGCAACTGTGCGAACAGGCTGGCCCGAGCTTGGAGCAACTCCATCAGCCGATTTCGGTCCGCCGACCAGCTGATTCCCAGAACATTGGCTTCCAACATGGCCGAGGCCAGAGCGTCGTAGTCCTCGTCGATCACGTCAACGGTTGTTTCGAACGCGAAGTCGAACCCTCCTGCGGTGGCCGCCTCGATATCCCGCTGGGCCCGGTAGAAAGACACCGGCATATCCAGCACCACCGTGCCCACCGAGGCCGCGGCGTTCGGGAAGCGCTCGCTCAAATACTGGGCCGGCCCGGCCTGCCAAACGGTGTTGGAGGTTGGGTTGGAGACGAATGTCACCGGCGACGCCCGCCGGTCCGGGCTCAGTGCGGCAGCCGGGAAGTCGGGCAGGCGGCAGGACTCATCGTTCAGAATGTCCACCCCGTCGCCGTCGAACAGCGCATAAGACCCCACCAGGGCGAAGATGTCGCTCTCACAGGCCTCCCGCATGGCGGCCCTGTGGTCGAACACGTTGGCATCGAACAGGACGACCTCAACGTCGCGGCCTCCGAGGCCGCCGCTACTGTTCACTGCTTGGGCCCAGGCTCGCATGGCCAACCATGCCGCCTCGCTGCCGCCGGTCACCGCGTTGCCGGTGCTGCTGTCGGCGATCACCCCGATGCGAATCACCTCGTCGCTAACCCCGGACCGCACCGGTGCGGCCGTCGGACCGGGTACCACCGTGTCCAGAGGCTCAGGGGTGGGGGTGGGGGTGGCCAATTCGGGCGACGACACCACCGGCCCCCGGAGATCGGGGGTCTTGCAACCCGCGACCACCAAGGCCAAGGTCACCGTCAGCACGAACGGCGCAGTTGCAAACCTGAGGATGCGGGCGAGCCCCACGCCCTTATCGTCGCACGAATCTGCTGCTATATGGGGTGCGGGATCAGGCCCGGGCAGC
>JAJEEH010000228.1 GCA_022821105.1 Acidimicrobiia bacterium | reverse complement strand
CAATGGGGCGACGGTCGGGGGGCACGTGTATGCCCTGGGCGGGATGGTCGACCAGCTGGTCGGCCAGCACCACATTGCCCCGCTGAAGAGGGATCAGCCCGGCCAGCACGTGGACCAGCGTCGTCTTGCCTGCGCCGTTGGGGCCGACGATGGCAGTGCAGCTGCCGGCCGGCGCATCCAACTGGGCGCGGATGGTGAAGTCTCCGGTGACGGCATGGACTTCTGCTTGGATGCTCATGAGGGGGACGACTCCGGCGAGCTCTGCTGTTGGGGGGTGCGGGGGGCGATCCAGCGGTGGCGCAGGCCGATGAGGATGAGAAGCGACACCCCGATCAGCAGCACCGACATGGCGATGGCGGCCTCGGGCTGGCCGGCCTCGTTGGCCTGGGCGATGGCCAGCGGCAATGTGCGGGTGCGGCCCGGGTGGTTGCCGGCGAAGGTGATGGTGGCCCCGAACTCGCCGAGGGCCCGGGCCCACGACAGGGTGGCCCCCGCGGCCAGAGACGGGGCCAGCAGCGGCAGGGTAATGCGGCGGAGCACGGTCCAGCGCCCGGCGCCCAGGGTGGACGCGGCCGACTCCAGGCGGGGATCGAGCTGGCGCAGACCGGCCTCGGCGGTGATCACGAAGAAGGGCATGGACACGAACGCCGCGGCGATCACCGCGCCCGCGGTGGTGCCGATGAGGGTGTCAATACCCAACCAGTTGTGCAGCGCTCGGCCGACTAGTCCCTTTCGGCCGAGGGCGAAGAACAGGGCGATGCCACCCACCACCGGGGGCAGCACCATGGGCAGCAGCACGATGGCCCGCACCAGCGCCCGGCCCCGGAATGACAGCCGGGCCAATACCCACGCCAGGGGAAGCCCCAAGACAACCGACACGGCCGCGGCCAGAAGCGACACCACCACTGACACGCGGAGGGCTTCGAGGGTGGCCGTCTCGCCCAGGGTGGTGCCCAGCGACGACCAGGGCGTGCGCTGCAAGAGGCCCACGAGAGGCAGCGACAAGACGGCCACCGCGATGATGGCCATAGCCACAATCGCGATCGGCGGCCGGCGATTGGGCCCTTTGGTGTTGGGGCGTTTGGTCATGGGGAATCGAATCCGTGGCTCCAGAGGATGCGCTGACCGTCGGGGCCGACCACAAAGTCAACAAAGGCGGCCGCCGCGGCCCGGTCGCTGACCGCGGCCACCGGGTAGTCGTTGAACCGAATCTGGGGGCCGAGGGGCACTGCGGCCACCTTGTCACCGCCGGCTGCCACGTCAGTGGCGTACACCAGTCCGGCGTCGGCCTCGCCAAGCGTCACCTTGGTGAGCACGGCGCGCACACTTGTCTCCTCGGTATCGGGATCGGCGTCGATCCCGGCGTCGGCTAGCACGACCTGGGCGAGGGCACCGCAGGGCACCTCGGGAGCGCACACTGCCAGCACCAGGCTGTCATCTGACAGGTCTTCTAGTTCACTGATGTTGCCGGGGTTGTCCGCTGGCACCACCAAGGCCAGTCGGTTGCGGGCGAACAGGACGGGGGACGCGGCGGTGCGCCCTTCGGCTGCCACCCGGTTCATGTTGGCGCCGTTGGCCGATGCGAAAACGTCAGCCCGAGCGCCCGCGCTTATTTGGGCGGCCAGCCGGGCACTGCCCGCAAAGTTGAGCTTCACATCGACGCCGGGGTTGGCGGCCTCGTACTCGGTGGCCAAGTCTTCGAACGCCTCCGACAGCGACGCTGCGGCGTACACGGTCACTGTGGTCTCGCCTCCACCCCCGCATCCTGTCACCAACCAGGCAAGAACCCCGGCCAGTACACCGAGAGTTCGTGGCTGCATTGCACGTCGATTCGTCAGGCCGCGGACTCGGTTTCCAGCTCCGCGGTCACCGACAGCTCCGGGCCCACCGCGGTAAGCAGCTCTCGGCACCGCCCGGCGTCGGCCACGTCGTGTGACACCTTCTCCAAGATGGCCAGCCGCTCGGCGGTGTCGGTGACGGTTGCGGTAGTGATTGTGGTGGCCAGGCGCACTTTGGCGTCGCTCTTGATGCGGCGGATCTCCCGCAGGGTGTCGGCGGCCACCGCGGCGGCCTCCGGGTTCACGTCGCCGGCCGCGGCCCGCAGATCGGCACCGACAGGCCAGGGCGAGCGGTGGACCGAGCCTTGTCGCCACCACGACCACACCTCTTCGGTCACATAGGGCAGGAAGGGGGCGAACAGCTTGAGGTAGGCGATGAGGGCGGTCTCCAGGGTGGAGCGGGCCGACTCGCCCGCTGGCCCGCCTCGGCCGCCGTAGGCCCGGTTCTTGACCAACTCCAGATAGTCGTCGGTGAACGACCAGAACGATGTCTCGGTGCTCTCCAGGGCTCGGGCGTAGTCGCCCTTGTCGAAGGCGGCGGTGGCGTCGTCGATCAGGTTGGCCAGGTGGGCGAGCAGAGCCCGGTCGAGGGTCTCGGTGGGTTGGGCGTCGGCGGCGGGCTCTTGGCCGAGCACGAACCGGCTGGCGTTTAGGATCTTCACCGCCAGGCGCCGGCCCACCTTCATCTGGCCTTCCTCGAAGGCGGTGTCGGTGCCGGGCCGCCCCGACGACGCCCAGTAGCGCAGGGCGTCGGCGCCGAATTGCTCCAGGGTGCCCATGGGGGTGACCACGTTGCCCTTCGACTTGGACATCTTCTTGCGGTCGGGGTCGAGCACCCAGCCGGAGATGGCCGCGGTGGACCACGGCAGCCCGTCGTGTTCGAAGTGGGCCCGGGTCACGGTGGCGAACAGCCAAGTGCGAATGATCTCGTGGGCCTGGGGGCGCAGATCCATGGGGAAGGTGCGCTCGAACAGGTCGGGGTCGTCCTCCCAGTAGCAGGCAATCTGGGGGCTCAGCGAGGAGGTGGCCCAGGTGTCCATCACGTCGGGGTCGGCGGCGAACCCGCCGGGCTGGTCCCGCTGGTCTTCGGTGTAGCCGAGGGGCGTGTCGGAGGAGGGGTCGACGGGGAGGCTGGCCTCATCGGCAGCGATGGGGTGGTGGTAGTCGGGCTGGCCGTGGTCATCTAACGGGTACCAGATGGGGAAGGGCACGCCGAAGAAGCGCTGGCGGCTGATGAGCCAGTCTCCGTTCAGCCCGCCAACCCAGTTCTCGTAGCGGACCCGCATGTGCTCGGGCACCCAGTTGAGCTCCCGGCCCCTGTCGATGAGGGCGTCGCGCAGGGCTTCGTCGCGCCCGCCGTTGCGGATGTACCACTGGCGGGAGGTGACGATCTCGAGGGGGCGCTGGCCCTTCTCGAAGAACTTCACTGGGTGGGTGATGGGGGGGGGCTCGCCGATCAGCTCGCCCGACTCGGTGAGCAGCTCCACCATGCGCTGCTGGGCGCCGTGGATGGTTTTTCCGGCGATCTCGGCGTAGGGGGCGGGGTCGATCCCCTCAGGGGCGTCGGCCACGATGCGGCCGCCCCGGTCGACAATGGCCCGCACCGGCAGGTTCAGCTCCCGCCACCAAGTCACGTCGGTGGTGTCGCCGAAGGTGCAGATCATGGCCGCGCCGGTGCCCTTCTCCGGGTCGGCGAGGGTGTGGGCCACCATGGGCACTGCCGCCTTGAACACGGGGGTGGTGATGGTTTGGCCGAACAGGGGCTGGTAGCGCTGGTCGTCGGGGTGGGCCACCACGGCCACGCAGGCGGCCAGCAGCTCGGGGCGGGTGGTGTCGATGGGCAGGTCGCTGCCGTCGGGGCGGTGGAACGCGAGGCGGTGGTAGGCGCCCGGGCGCTCCCGGTCTTCGAGCTCGGCTTGGGCCACTGCGGTGCGGAAAGTCACATCCCACAGGCTGGGAGCCTCGCTCTGGTAAGCCTCGCCCCGGGCCAGGTTGCGGAGGAAGGCCCTCTGGGAGGCTCGGCGGCTGCGCTCGTCGATGGTGGCGTAGGTGAGCGACCAGTCGATGCTCAAACCCAGGCGGCGCCACAGCTCCTCGAAGGCCTGCTCGTCGGTGGCGGTGAGCTGCTCGCACAGCTCCACGAAGTTGCGCCGGGAGATGGGGAGCTGGTCTTTGCCGGGCTCGTCGGGGGGCTGATAAGCGGGGTCGTAGGGGAGGGAGGGGTCGCAGCGGACGCCGAAGTAGTTCTGCACCCGGCGCTCGGTGGGCAGGCCGTTGTCGTCCCAGCCCATGGGGTAGTACACCTCTTTGCCCTGCATACGCTGATACCGGGCCAGGGTGTCGCAGTGGGTGTAGCTGAACATGTGGCCGACGTGGAGGCTGCCGCTGACGGTGGGGGGAGGGGTGTCGATTGAGTAGACCTGGTCGCGGGTAGCAGTACGGTCGAAGCGGTACGTTCCGTTGGCTTCCCAGATGTCGTCCCACTTGGCTTCGAGTCCCTCGAGCGCGGGCTTCTCGGGGACGTTGCGGGCGGCGGTCATCGCCTGGTCATCGTACTGTTGTATTTGCAGCGGGTTGCAGTCGTTACGCGTGGGGGCTGTTGGCACCACCCTCTTTGTCTTGGGACTCACATGGCTATGTGAGGTGCTGGGCGATCAGCGCTGCGACCTTCGCGTTGTTGAGCACCAGCTCTTTGTTCGCTTCTAGGCTCTCGCCGTCGGTTGCATCGGCGAGCCATTGCAGTAGGAATGGGGTGAGTTCTTTGCCGCTGATGCCCTCAGCATCGGCGTGAACGCACGCTTGGGCTATTGCCGCCTCTATGCGGTCGGTAGGGATTGCTGCGTGTTGTGGGATGGGGTTCGCGATCACGGCACCGCGGGCTGGGTCAAGGTTCCAGTGGGTGTGAAGGTAGTCGCCGATGGCTTCGGGACTATCCAACTGGAGGTTGACCTCATGGGGACTGTCGATGCTGTAGAAGGACGGGAGAATCGCCGTCTGGTAGCCGACGATCGGGACTCCAAGTGTTTCTAGGTATTCGGTGGTCTTGGCGATGTCGAGGATCGACTTGAAGCCTGCGGACACAACGGCCACGGGGGTGCGGGCGAGCTCTTCGAGGTCGCCGCTGATGTCGAAGCTGTACTGCGCGCCGCGGTGAACGCCGCCGATCCCGCCCGTGGCGAAGATCCTGATTCCGGCGAGAGCGGCGAGTTTCATCGTTACCGCGACGGTGGTACCGCCAGTTTGACCAAGGTAGAACGACGCGGCGAGATTCTGGTTGCCGATCTTGACGAGCTCCGGGTCGGGCTGGCCGAGCCGGTCGAGCTCCTCGTCAGTGAGTCCGATCCGGGCGACGCCGTCGACGACCGCGATCGTGGCTGGGGTTGCGCCGTTGGCGCGAACGGCTGCTTCCAGGTGACGGGCGGTCTCGACGTTGTCAGGGGCGGGCATTCCGTGGGTGATGATGGTGGACTCGAGAGCAACGATCGCTTCCTGGTTGGCTGCGGCGGCGGCGACCTCGTCGCTGAACACGATGTGGGGCGTGTGCTGTGAGTTCAATTCATCTCCTGGGGATTGCCGGCCTACTGGAGGCCGGGGGTGAGTTCGGTAGTGATGGCTGCGGCTTGCTCGGTGGCGAGCTCGATGAGTTCGTCGGGGCCGGTGAGGTTGCAGAATCCCCAAACGAGTGCTGCGGTGAACGCGTCACCAGCGCCGGTCGTGCTGAGCGCGTGAATCTGTGGTGCCGAGAGGAATCCGCCGCCGCCTTCCTGGTCGGCCCAGACGACACCGTCGGGTCCGAGCGTTAGGTAGACGGTGGCGACACCAGCGTCAAGGAGCCGCTGCGCAGCTATGCGAGCTGTCGCGGTGTTGTGAATGTCGATCCCGGTGAGCGCGGTCGCCTCGGCGCGGTTTGGCTTCAGCGTGTGGATGCGATCCAGATAGGGCCGAATCCGGGGTGCCTTGGCGACCGAGGTTGTGTCGACGAACACAGTAGGGGAGAGGCTGGTGATCTCATCGAGGGCTTCGTCGTTGAGGTTGCAGTCCACAACCACAACCCGGGCGTGGCGCAAGAGCTCCGCGCGCGCGGCGATGGCCTTGCGGTCCACGACTGCGGTGATGGCCATATCGTTGACGGCCATGAGGAGTTCGCCGTTCGCGTCAATGATGGACAGGTAGGTGGCCGTCGGGTGCTGGGAGGTCCACAGCACCGACGACAGATCAACGCCGATTGTTGATGTGCGGTTGTAGATGAGTTGGCCGTGGTCGTCCTCTCCAAGGGCGGTTACCAGGTGTGTTTGGAGTCCGGTCGCGGCGAGATTCGCGGCGATGTTGCGGCCGACGCCACCAGCCGAGATGGCGACGGCACCAGGGTTCGATTCGTGTGGCAGTGGTGGTGTGGAGCATCGGCCCTCGATGTCGACGTTCGCTCCGCCAATGACGACAACATAGGGCTCGTCGGCCACGACATAGCCTCGCCCCCTTGCCTTGCCTTGAGCCGTGAGGTTGCTGATGTGGGTCGCGACCGATGAGCGGGTGATGCCGACACTGTAATGCGGGGCATAATTGGCCAGAGGCTGGGGGAGGATGTGGCGATGAGCATTCCGGTCATAGACCTGAGTGGCCCACGCGAAGCGGTCGTACGCCAGATCGATGACGCCGCAACGAACGCTGGGTTCTTCACCATTGCTGGCCATGGCGTCGACAGCAACACGATCGGCACCGCTTGGCACGAGATCGTTGCTTTCTTCGGTCAATCTCACGACGTCAAGATGACTGCACATCACCCGACGGATGCGAACCATCCCTATGGCTACCACGCACCCCAACAAGAGACACTTGCGGCATCTTTGGGGGAAGCGACACCCCCGGACCTCAAAGAGACCTTCAACGTGGCACCCCCCAAACACCACGCTGATCCCACTGGCGTGTTCGGGGGCAAGGATCGACTCTGGCCGTCACACCCAACCACGCTCCGCCCGGCCTGGGAGGCGTACTACGACGCGATGGAGAATCTCGCCGGCCGCATCCTTCAACTGATGGCCGAGGCCCTCCGCCTGCCGACAACGCACTTCGAACCATCGATTGACCAACACCTGTCCGCGCTTCGCGGCATTCACTACCCGCCCATCACCCAGCCCGCGGAGGAGGGCCAACTGAGAGCAGGTGTTCACACTGACTACGGAACCATCACAATCTTGTTGCCGGGTGCGGGCAGTGGAGGACTCGAAGTTGAACACGTCGAAGGCCACTGGGTCCCGGTCCAGCCAATCGACGATTGCTTCGTGATCAACACTGGCGACCTCCTCGCGCAATGGACCAACGATCGATGGCGCTCTACTCGTCACCGCGTGGCTCTCCCTGTTACCGAGCGGGCACGGCGCGAACACCGCTATGCGATTGCGTTCTTCCATCAGCCGAACTGGCACGCCGAGGTGACGCCATTCGAAACCTGCGTCAGTGCAACCAACCTGGCCAGGTATGGCACCGTGGAAGCCGGTCCGTGGCTTCAGGCAAAGTTCGATTCTGCGTACGGGGGTGGGCCCCTAGCTTGATGTTGCGGGGTTATGGGCGTACTGGTTGAGGGTGTCGATCATCTCTCCGGGCACCAGCTTGCGCCGAATGAGGTAGCCGTCTTTCCAGTAGTCGGCGTCCATTACGGGCCATGCTCCCACAATCCTGATTGAGGGGCGACGAGCCGGGCCGCTGTAAGTTCAGCTTGTGGGCATGATCCGGACGCTGCGGTCGGTGGCGCGGTTTCGGCGCTTCGAGCCCAATCGGGCCAAGCGGCGGTTGAGCCGGGCGGCGTCGGTGGCCGACCTGCGGGAGCTGGCCCGGCGGCGCCTGCCTGCTGGGGTGTTCGACTATATCGACGGCGCGGCGGAGGACGAGCTGACCATGGAGCGCAACGCCGCCGCCTTCGACCAGTGG
Organism: Acidimicrobiia bacterium; assembly: GCA_022821105.1. GTDB lineage: Bacteria > Actinomycetota > Acidimicrobiia > Acidimicrobiales > Bin134 > Poriferisocius. Next base: position 2,088 of record JAJEEH010000228.1, on the reverse strand, counting down.
GAGTTCGTCCCCCGGGTGCTGCGGGACGTGTCGGCGCTGGACACCTCGGTGGAGCTGCTGGGCCGGCGCCATCCAGTGCCGTTCGCGTTGGCCCCCACCGGGTTTACCCGCATCGTGTGCCCGGATGGGGAGCTGGCCGTTGCCCGGGCCGCGGCCCGCAAGGGGATCGCCTACTCGCTTTCTACGCTGAGCACCCGCTCCATCGAAGAGATCAGAGAGGTGAGCGACGGCCCGTTGTGGTTCCAGCTCTACTTCTGGCGGGACCGGGGCCTGGTGGCCGAGTGGCTCCAGCGAGCGGCCGACTGCGATTACGAGGCCCTGCTGGTGGCGGTGGACACGCCGGTGTTCGGCCGCCGGGAGCGGGACGTGCGCCGGGGGTTCACCCTGCCGCCCACCTTGGGTCCCGACACCGTGCTGGACGGCGTGCGCCGACCGGGTTGGACGTGGTCGCTGCTGCGGTCCGACCCGATAACCTTCGCCAATTTGACTGGAGTGCAGGGCTACGACGGAAGCTCCGCGCTGGGCCTGGCCGAGTTCGCCCACAACCAGTTCAACCAGGCACTGTCATGGGACGACCTCGACTGGCTCCGGGAGCGCTGGACCGGGAAGCTGGTGCTCAAGGGCGTGCAGTCCGTGGCCGACGCCCAGCTAGCCGCCGAGCAGGGCGTGGACGGAATCATCCTCTCCAACCACGGCGGTCGCCAGCTCGACGGCGCACCCCCCATCCTGGAGCTAGTCCCTCAAGTGGCCGACGCAGTAGGCGGCGAATTGGATGTGATCTGCGATGGCGGCATCCGCCGCGGCAGCCACGTCGCAATGGCCCTCGCTCTCGGCGCCACCGCCGTAATGTTCGGCCGCCCCTACCTCTACGCCCTAGCCGCCGCCGGCGAACCCGGCGTAGACCACCTAATCGACCAATTCACCGAAGACCTCCACCGCACCCTCGCCCTAATCGGCGTCCCCAAAGCCACCGACCTAACCCCCGCCTCCGTCCGCCTACGGATATGAATTGCACCTAATATTGACCAAATTGGTCTGGTCTAGTCTGACCAACTTGGGGTAGGGTGGGTTTATGGTGATCAACGTTTACGAGGCCAAGACCCATTTGTCGAAGCTGCTCGAACGGGTTGCTGAGGGGGAGGAGCTCGTGTTGGGCAAAGCTGGCAAGCCTATGGCTCGGCTGGTGCCTTTCCGAGAGGTTCGACAACCTCGGAAACCCGGTCGCCTGGCGGGAAAGATGTGGATTGCTCCTGATTTCGACGAAACGCCAGAGGACATCATCGCTGCCTTCGAGGGTGATCTTGAAGATGAGAACTGGGAATGAACCTCCTGCCCGACACCCACGTTCTGCTGTGGTGGGCCGACGAGCAGAAGATCTCCTCTGAGGCATTTGAAGCGATCGCTGATCCCGACAACATCGTCTATGTGAGTGCGGCCAGCATCTGGGAGATCAGCATCAAGCGGGCTAGCGGGAAACTGAAGGTTGACGACGCCATATTCGACGTGAGAATTGACGACTTCGAACCGCTTTCCATCTCCCACGACGACGCCCGCCTAGCCGGTTCTTTGCCTGATCACCACCGGGACCCGTTCGACCGCATGCTGATCGCCCAAGCGCTGAACCACGACCTTCTGCTCGTCACTCGAGACTCCCAAATGGGGCTCTACGGAGCCAATATCCTCTCCGCTTGATTTCGAATCCGACAGGGGAGGCGCGAAATCACTTCTGGCGAAGCCCGTAGCTGTTGCCGAGGTCGTCTTGGAAGGCGGCGAACTTCCCCCAGGGCATATCTCTGAGCTCAAGTTCGATGGTCACACCCCGCTCGACGAGCGTCGCATAGGTGGCTTCGATGTCATCGCACTCGAAAACGATGCTGGCCCGCTGGGATTCCCAGCCCTTCATCATCTTGCGGGGATACAGAACCAATGCCGTGGCCGCTCCCGGCGGACCAACCTCCACCCACCGCTCCGACCCCATCGCCCGATCCACTCGCACCTCAAACCCAACCTTGTCCACCCAAAACACCAAAGACGCATCAGTGTCTTCCACATAAACAGCAACCGTCGCAGCCGCGTTGATCATGGGGT
>JAJEEH010000028.1 GCA_022821105.1 Acidimicrobiia bacterium | reverse complement strand
CCAAGATGTCAGGCAGTTGGCCGCTCATCAGGCGCGATGGCTCATTCATCCATCCCGAACATGGCCGGGTCGAAGTCCATCATCCCGGCCATGACCTTCACGAACGGGTCGTCCCAGGCGTCCACCAGCGAGGCGTTAGTGTGGCCCTGGTCCACCAGCAGGTTGATCCCGTTGATGCCGCTGGCCGCGTCGCTGCTCAAGAACAGCAGGGTGTCGCCCATCTGCTCGGGAACCAAGGTGGGCACATCGGCGGCCTCCCGGTAGCTGGCCCCGAATCCGAGCCAAAGGTCGGCGTTGGCTCGGGCCAAGGGGGTGTCGGTGGGGCCGGGCATGATGGAGTTGATGCGCATGCCCTTTTGCAGGAAGGGAAACGCATGGCCGGCCACGTAGCCGTTGATGGCCTGCTTGGAGAACATGTAGCTGTCGGTGCCCTCGTTCTCGTCGATCCACGCCGCAGCGGTGTCCCAGTCGGGGGTGGCCAAGAAGTCCTGCACCTGTTCCAGGTTGCTCATCCAGCCCAATCCGGCTGCTGAGGAGATGAAGCTCACCGAGCCGCCTCGGCCCAGCTTGCCGGCCTTGATCAGCGCCTCGATGAGATGGCGCTGGGAGGTGAAGTTGATCAGCATGAGGTTGCCGGTTCCGTCGGCCACGCCCGCACAGGCCAGCACGGTATGCACTGGGCCTTCGATGGCCTCGATGGCCGCGTCCACGCTGGCCTGGTCGCCAAGATTGACGTTGATGTATTGCCCGCACTCATAGGTCACGTCGGCGATGTCCAGCACAATGGTGTGTCCACCCAGTGCGGCCGCCTTCTGGGCTGCTGCCGCCCCCATACCGGTGGCACCGCCCACCACCAGCACCCGCTTGCCCTCATAGTTGACCAGATCAGCCATATCCGTTGCCCTTCTTGTGCTTGCTTGTGAATGGTCTAGCCGATATTGGGAGACTTCTGACAATGAGCAGAGGGCAACCCAACATCGCTATCGCCCACTGGCCGGGCGTGGGGCTATTCGGCGAGGCCGACCTCGACCGGCTACGGGCGCTGGGGCCGCTGTTGAATACCGAGCCCATCGGGGCGTGGGACGACGAGGCCAACGCCGTGCTGTCCGAGGCCGAGGTGATCGTCGGCCACTGGGGGTGCCCACCGTTAGACGCCGCCATGCTGGACCGGGCGCCCCGGCTGGGGCTGTTCGCCTACGCCGCAGGAACGGTCAAAATGACCCTCACCGACGCGGTGTGGGACCGCGACATCCGGGTGACCAGCGGGGCCAACGCCAACGCCGAGCCGGTGGCCGAGTTCACCCTGGCCTCCATCTTGTTCGCCAATAAGGGTGTGCTGTGGCGCCGGGGCCCGGTTGACTTCTCGGCCATGTCGGCTATGGGCGACCGCCAGTGGGGCAATTATGGACGCACCATTGGCATCGTGGGGGCATCGCTGATCGGTCGACGGGTGATCGAGCTGCTGCGCCCCTTCCCCCACTTGACGGTGGCGCTGTACGACCCCTACGTCACCCCTGAGGAAGCCGCTTCGCTTGGGGTGGAGAAGCTGGAGTTGGACGAGTTGTGTGCCACCGCCGACGTGCTGTCCATCCACGCACCGGCCCTGCCCGAGACCATGCACATGATCGGGCCCGCACAACTATCGGCTCTGCCCGACGGCGCCACGGTGATCAACACCGCCCGCGGGCCGCTGATCGACCACGATGCGCTGCTGCCCCACGTGGTGTCGGGGCGGCTGTACGCCATCTTGGACGTGACTGACCCCGAGCCGCTGCCCGAAGACAGTCCGCTCTTGGAGCTGCCCAACGTGTGGATCAGCCCCCACTTGGCCGGCAGCCAGGGCACCGAGCTGGCCCGCATGACCGATTACGCCATCGAGGAGATTCGCCGGTGGTCCGCTGGCGAACCGGCCCTCAACGAGGTGACCCAAGAGCGATTGGCCACCATGGCATGAGCTTGGACCTTCGCTTTCCCGAACACCCCTTGGCAGGCACCACCACCGCCGGTGCCCTAGCCGACCGGCTGATAGCGGCGACAACGGACAAGATGGTGGAGTTTGAGCAATCCGCCGCTCCCGGCTTGGAGCTGCCCCGGCTATACGCCGGCCATGCGGTTTTGGACGACGCCACCGCCGATCTGTTGTACGTGCTGGGGCTGCTCATCGATTGCGGAGTCGACGAAGTGGGCGGGTGCGACCTGCGAGCCCGGATCCCGCCGCTGATCGCTTCTCTCGATCCCGCCACAGTGGAGGCATTCGCCAGCTACAGGGTGGGAGAGACGGCGCTGCGAATCGGGGGCCTCGATTCCCTCCCCTCCGAGCTCCACCAGACCGTGCTCGATGCGGTGCACTCCCCGGGCATCATCGACCGGCTGGCCGACACCGATGCGATCCCGCCCAACTTCGCGGTGGTGGCCTCCCGGTGCCTTCGAGCCCTGGCCGAGCTTCGGGGCGGCGAGGCGCCCGCCGAGCTGCCCGATCTGCTCGACCGAGTGCGCTCGATGTTCTCCAGCCCCACCGGTTGGTTGAACGACGGCATGGGCAACTGGGTCCATTACGACATCTACACCCCCGACATGTATCTGTTCGCTGAACCGCTGGCCGATCAGCTCGGCCCGGGGTGGGCCAGCGGGCTGTCAAAGGTGCTGGTCGACCTCGACGAGGTGGCCCAGCCGGGCGGGACCATCGTGTGGGGGCGGTCCATCGGTGCGCTGGGCATGGCCATCTCCATCGAGCTGGCCGCTATTGCCACCGGGCGCGACCTCGACGTGCCCCAAGACCGCTGGCTGGCTCGGGCCGACGCCACGCTTGACGAATTGCTGGAGTGGTTCCCCAACGGCGTCATCGCCGCTCACCAAAACCGGGCCACCATGTTCTACCGCGGCCCGGCCCGACGGCTTCAGATGACCCTGGACATATACGGCAAGCTGCTGCTTTCCGCCCTCGAACTGCGCCGCAGACCTGAAGCGACCAGCGCGCCTCCCGGCGACGCCTATCTCTCCGCGGAGCGCTTCATCTCCTTCGACGATTCCCAGCGGGCAACCGTTTGGGCATACCGGGCCAAGCCGCTCTCGTTCGCCCTGCCCACGGTGTTCGGATTCTCGGCCGACTACGCCCCCTCGCCGCGGAGTCCGGGCCTGTTTGAGCAGCCCACCTCCGGCCACCCGGTGATGCTGCCGGTGATCACCCCACTGGGCCGAGACGACCGCACCGGCACCAGCAATGCTCCCCTGGTCCACGCAGGCTTGCCCACCTCGGTGGAGCACAAGCCGGGCTTGGTCACCATCGTCCACGACGGGTGGGCGCCAGCGGGCAGCGACGAGCCAACGGTGGCTGGCCGTCGTACCGCCAACTACCGGGTGGAGGGGCGCTCGCTGGTGGTTTCCGAACAGCTCCAATTCGACGACCCTCACCTCCCCGGACCGCTGACCCTCACAGTGGCCGAGCCCGCCAATCGGCCGCTGGACGTGGAGATCGACGCCGGTCGGATTCAGGCCATCGACACCGAAGGGATCGCTGAGTGGCGCAGCTTCTGGGGGGAGCTGCCCCGGGTATACCAAGCTGAGCTCGAACCCGCATCAAATGTCGATTTCACTTGGAGGGTCACTCCCCTGCTGCGGGTGGCCAGCACCATCCACGGGCACCCCTACGACCGCTCGCTGTACGACCCGCTGGCCGACCGGGTGGTGGCGCTCGGCGCAGGAATCCCAGACGACAAGCTGGTGCGGAGGCTCCAGGACATCGACGTGCTGCACATGGCCTGGCCGGAATGGTGGAGCGGCGTCGACCCCCAGCGCACCGCCGAGGTGCTGGAGCAGGTCAAGTCCACCGGCACCGCCATCGTTTGGACCCAGCACAACCTGCTGCCCCACTTCTTCAAGACCGACGAGGCCGCGGCCAGCTACCAGCTATGGGCCGAGGCAGCCGACGCAGTCATCCACCACAGCCAGGCCGGCTACGACGTGGCATTGGCCACCTACCACTACGGCCCCAACACCGAGCACCACGTCATCCCCCACGGCCATTGGGGGCGCGAGTACGAAACGGTGGCCAGCACCACCCGCGAAGATGTCGAGCTGGCCGAGGGCTGGGCGCCGTGCGAACTCCGAGTTGCGGTCATCGGCACTCCCCGAGTGGAGAAGGACCTCCAACTGGTGGTCGACGCGGTGGCTGCATGCGCTCGGGACGATATCCAGTTGGTCATCCGGGTGGACCTGTCGGTGGCCGTGCCCGACGATCCCCGGATCATCGCCGAGTTCGGCCATCTTGATTTCAACCAGTACCTGCGGCGCGTGAAGGCCTTCGACGCGTTGATCCTCCCGTTCGCCCCCTCCGGGATGCTCACAACAGGTACGGCGTTCGACTGCATCGGGGCAGGCGTGCCCGCCATCACCAGCAACTGGGACTTCTTCGACGAGACCTTCGCCGGTACCGACATCCGCTACGGAGAAACCGTCGAAGACCTCACCCGCTGCCTCAACAATCTCAGCCCCGAGGACTTGGACCGCTCCCGCCAAGGCCTGATCGACCTTCGCCCGACGTTTGAATGGGGCCCTATCGCCGAGCAAACCCTGGCCGTGCTCGAAGCGGCCGCCCTCAGCAAAGCTTGAGGGTCTTGCCTGTCAAACGATGGCGGGCACCAGCAACGTGATCCAGATGGTGAGCATGAAGCCCACCATGGTCGTCATGATGAGGCGGGTCTGCCGGGCCAGCGCCGAGTCCACATCACCTCGCAGCTCGGCCATCTCGCCCCGCAGCTCGGCGCTGAGCACTCGGAGGTCGTCCTTGGTGGCCAGTTGGTCTCGCCCCTCGGGGATGATGCAGTTCATGAGCGTCTCGGTGGCCTCCTTGCCGATGGCCAATACCAGCCGGTTGGCCAACTCCGTGCGCTCGAGTTCGGTTACTGCCATTGGGTTCCCTTCGTCGTCTCTTGGATTCAGAGGGGAACCCTTTATGCTCTGGGGCGGTGCCGGTTCCGACTGCACTGAGGACGCTACAGGCAGTTACCCACTGAATCAACCACCATTCGAGCCCCGAAAAAGGACACCCTATGAGCGAGTACAGATACGTCGATTACGAGACCGCCGACGCGGTGGCCACCATCACGCTGGCCCGACCGGAGAAGGCCAACGCCCAGAACGAGCGGATGCTCGATGAGCTTCACCACCACTTCTTGGCTGCGGAGTACGACGACGACGTGAAGGTGATCGTGCTGCGGGGCGAGGGCAAGCACTTCTCCGCCGGCCACGATCTGGGCGGCGGCGCCCCCGACCCCGACGCCGTGTCGCTGGCCGAGGCCGACGGCAGCTGGCAGCTCAACAAGATCTACCGCTGGGAGGCCCGCAAGTACCTGGGCTACTCATGGCACTGGCGCAACATCCCCAAGCCCACCATCGGAGCCATCCAGGGCAAGGCCATCGCCGGGGCCCTCAACCTGATCTGGCCGCTCGACCTGCTGGTGGTGGCCGAAGACGTGGAGTTCTCCGACCCGGTGGTGCTGATGGCCATCGGCGGGGTGGAGTACCACGGCCACACCTGGGAGCTGGGCGCCCGGCGGGCCAAAGACTTGCTGTTCTCCCAGCGCACCTTGGGGGCCGAGGAGGCTGTCCAAATCGGCTTGGCCCGAGAGGTGGTCCCCCGCGACCAGCTCTGGGAGCGCACCCACGAGCTGGCCGCCCAGATCGCCACGAACAACGCATTCGGTTTGGCCCAGGCCAAGCGGGCGGTGAACCAGACTCTCGATGTGCAGGGCTACTACACCGCGCTTCAGTCGGTGTTCGACGTCCACCACACCGGCCACGGCAACGCCATCAGCGTGAGCGGCTATCCCATCTTGATGCAGCTCGACGAGATGAAGCAGAACCTGAAGAAGCAGTAGCCCCCCGATGCCGCAGAACCGCCCCAAGCACTAGCCGGCCCCGGCATGGCCAACGACTACGACGCCATCTTCAAGGCCTACGACGTTCGGGGCACCGTAGGCGACCAGATCGACGCCGACGGAGCCCGGGCCATCGGGGGCGCCTTCGCCCGGTTCGTGGCCTCATCAGGGGCGACGGCGGTGCTGGTCGGGCGGGACATGCGTCCCGAGGGCGAAGAATTCTCTGCCGCGTTCGGCGAAGGCGCGATGGACCACGGCATCGACGTGGTGGACGTGGGACTGTGCGCCACCGACATGCTCTACTACGCCTCGGGCAGTCTCGATCTCCCCGGAGCAGTGTTCACCGCCTCCCACAATCCCGCGGGCTACAACGGCATCAAGATGTGCGGCGCGGGCGCCGCTCCCATCGGCGCCGACACCGGGTTGGGAGCCATCAAGGCCATGGCCATCGCCGGCCCCGACCCGGCAGCTACCAAGGGCACCCGCACCAGCCGGGACTTGCTGGGCGACTACGTCGCCCATGTCCGCTCATTCGTGGACGTGGACGCGCTGGCCCCCCTGCTGGTGGTGGCCGATACCGCCAACGGCATGGGAGGCCTGGTGGTGCCGGCCGTGTTCGAAGGACTGCCCCTCACACTCGACCACCTGTATCCCGAGTTGGACGGCACCTTCCCCAACCACCCGGCCGACCCTCTACAGGCGGAGAATCTACGCGACCTCCAGAGCCGGGTGCTGGAAGTGGACGCCGACGTCGGAATGGCCTTCGACGGCGATGCCGACCGCATGTTCTTGGTGGACGAGAACGCCCGACCGGTGTCGGGGTCGTTGACCACCGCCATCATCGCCCGCACCGTCTTGGAGCGGGAACCCGGCGCCACCATCATCCACAACCTGATCTGCTCTCGGACCGTTCCCGAAGCAATCGCCGAGGCGGGTGGCACCGCGGTGCGAACCCAGGTAGGCCACTCCATCATCAAGCAGGCCATGGCCGACACCGGTGCCATATTCGGAGGGGAGCACTCGGGCCACTACTACTTCCGGGACAACTATCGGGCCGACAGCGGCCTGATCGCCGCCCTGATGGTGCTGGAAGCCCTCAGCCACCACCCGGCGGGCCTGTCCGATCTCGTGTCGGACTTCGACCGCTATGCCTCATCGGGCGAACTCAACACCACGGTGGACGACGCGGCAATGGTGATCGAGCGGGTGGCGGCCGCCTACCCGAATGCCCGCCAAGACCGCCTCGACGGGCTCACCGTGGACCTGGGCGACTGGTGGTTCAATCTGCGCCCCTCCAATACCGAGCCCCTGCTTCGGCTCAATCTCGAGGCCCCTACCTACGGCGAAGTGCAGCAGAGGGTGGCCGAAGTCCAAGCCCTAATTGCCTGAATCACGCGCCATTTTGCGCGCCCGTACCGGCAAAATGAAATGCGCAGCCGGGGCGAGGAATGCCCCACTCCCGTCCTCCTCTCCCCGGCTGCGCCGTAATTTAGTGGCTTCATTCCAACCTCGCACGAAGGGCCGCCGGGGCTGGAGCAAACTAGGAAACGGCCGTCAGCTCCAAAGTGGCCAAAAGAGCCTCGACCCGGCCTCTGATGTCGTCTCGAATAGGGCGGACTGCCTCGATGGATTGTCCAGAGGGGTCGTCCAACTCCCAGTCCTCGTAGCGCTTGCCGGGATAGATGGGGCAGGCATCACCGCAACCCATGGTCACAATCACATCGGCGGCGCGGGCGATCTCATCGGTCCACGGCTTTGGATACTCCTGGGAGACGTCAATGCCATCCTCGGCCATGGCCGCCACCACCACCTTGTTGGTGTCGAAGCCGGGGTCGGAGCCGCCGGTGAACACGTCCACCCGGTCGCCGGCCAAATGACGCAGATAGCCAGCGGCCATCTGAGAGCGCCCCGCGTTGTGAACGCACAAGAACAGCACGGCGGGCCGGTCCAAGGTGCCCACCTCCAGGCGGGCCAAGGCAACCAGCCGGTCATGGGTGAACCGCTCGATGAGCACCGGCAGCCAGGTGGCGAACTTGGCCCGGCTCTCCAACCGGGTCTGCGAGTCGGTGATGTACCGCTCAATTGTCTCCGCGTTAAAGGTGCCCTCAAACTTGGTCTTCAGCCGTTGGGCAGCCTGATTGATCAACAACATCTGCTCAGTGGTCAGCTTGACCTGCGGCTCCAACGAAGACTGCTCATCCATACAACGATTGTCCCCTACCGGGCTAGAAGCCGAATAAAGCCCAGGTGAACTCTCCCTAGACCATCAGTGAATTCTCTTGGCCAGGAAAAATTGCGGAGAAAAATCGGGGTTGACCTGGAGTCAGTCCCCTTCGATTAGAGATCGCTCCCTCATAGAAGATGGCAGTGACTCCAAGGCGTAGTCGGCCGAAGCTGCCTGCACGCTGACGTCAGCCTGGAGTTTCGATTGGAGGGCATCTCGGTGCAGGAGGATCTCGTGAAACAGCTCACCAGGGGAACGCCGATCGCGAAGCTCCTGGGGGATAGTCTCGATCGCTGGTTCGAAGATCTCGTTGAGCCAGCGATAGGCAACAACTGCCTCCGGTTGATCATGACCGTCTCGTTTGGCCAGCCAAGCACCATAGGATCGGATGTCGTTCAGCATTCGCCTCGCCTGGTTCTCCAACATGCGAAGCCCGGTGAGTCGCTCAAGTTCACGGACGTGATGCCCAACCTCCACCACAGCAGGCCGAAACTGGATCTGCGGTCCCGACCCGCCAGTCGTGATCGAGACCTCAGCAGTGTCAAAGCCAAGTTCGTTGAGGCGGGCCAATCGAGCGTCGATCAGATGGCGTTGGGCAACCTCCACTGACTGCTCGGCTGTGAGCTCTTCCCAAAGCTGGCCATACCTGCGGGTGAGGCTCTCCACCACCTCCACGGGGTCGATGTCAGGTGGAAGTCGACCCGACGCTTCAAGGTCCAGCAGACCCCCGAAAATGTTCATTTGGGCGATGTCCAAGTCGAGTTCTCGCTGCCCTGGCGTCAGCTGATCATGCAGTTCCCCGGTTTCGGTATCTACTACCCAAGCAGCCAGCGCCCCGGCGTCGCGCCGGAACAAGGTGTTGGACAAGGAGCAGTCTCCCCAGAAGAATCCGGCGAGATGCAGTTGCGCCAGCAGCACCGCTATCGAGTCGACCAGCGATTCCCGCAAACTGGATATGCCCGATCTGGTGAACAAGAACCGAAAGGGAAGGCTGAACTCCAGGTGCCGGGTGATGAGGATGTCATCAAGGTCGGAGTCACGCTCCGAGATGACCCCGAGGACCTCGACCACCGGCAGATTCTCTTCGGCGAGGTGGCGCAGCAGCGCGAATTCCCGGTCAGCTAGACGCCCGGGCAATTCCTTGAGGGCAAAGAGTCCGTGTTCCGATTCGACGAATCGAACAACGTGACGATGGACGCCAATCGGAAATTCGACCAATCCAGAATGGGTCCACTCAGCCAGCGGCTGAAGGAGCGGCAGGTCGAGGTAGTCGGGCTGGGGGTCGTGCGTTGTGACTAGCTGAAGCCGCACGAAGCACTCTCGTGAGGATCAGTCCCAGATCGCAAGGCGTGTAGAGGAGTCGAAGAAGCTGAGGCGCTCCGCATGCACGGCCACCTTGGCGGAATCGCGTAGGCGAATTCGACTCCTCGGGTTGAACCGTCCCACCACTACCGCAGTGTCGCCCAGTTCTACCACCGCGTCAGGATCTCCGGAATCCACCGGAGCAGCATCGACGCCGAAATGCACCAGGATCTCTGCACCGAGCGCCTCGACGAGGCTGACCTCGCCGTGGATGCACTGATCATCGGGACGACTGTCGAGGGAGGCATCCTCCATGTCCTCAGGGCGGATCCCGTAGATCAACGGTTGTCCGTCGTAGGCGGCTAGCGCCGGCCGAGCAGCGAGGACCTCGGAGGGTATCGAGATCGCCTGGCTGCCGAGGGTCAGGCTTCCCCCTTGGCCGCTGCTGTCCAGCGTCAGGGTGCCCTCGAACAGGTTCATCGAAGGCGAGCCGATGAACGCGGCAACGAACACATTCTGGGGGCGATCATAGAGATTTTGGGGGGTATCCACCTGCTGGAGGAATCCGTCCTTCAATACCGCAACCCGGTCGCCCATCGTCATGGCCTCCACCTGGTCGTGGGTCACATACACCGTGGTGACACCTAGCTCGCGTTGGAGGCTGGCAATCTCCGCCCTCATTTGCACGCGAAGCTTGGCGTCGAGGTTTGAGAGCGGCTCGTCCATCAGAAATGCCGCCGGTTGACGCACGATGGCCCGCCCCATAGCCACCCTCTGCCGCTGGCCGCCCGATAGCTGGGCCGGCTTGCGGTCGAGTTGCTCATCTAGCTCAAGAATTCGGGCCGCTTCTCTAATGCGTCGATCGGTCTCGTCTTTCGGGGTCTTCGCCAGTTTGAGCGCAAAGCCGATGTTGTCGTACACCGACATGTGGGGATAGAGCGCATAGTTCTGGAAGACCATCGCGATGTCCCGATCCTTCGGCTCCACTTCGTTGACGATGCGGTCGCCGATGCGCATCTCCCCGTTAGTGATCTCCTCCAGGCCCGCGACCATTCGCAACGCAGTGGACTTGCCGCACCCGGACGGACCCACCAGCACCAGGAATTCGGTATCGGCGATGTCAAGGTCGAGGTCATGGATGGCATGGAACCCATTGGGATAGACCTTGTTGATCTTCTCGAGGGTGATGGTGGCCATAATCGGGTCTCCTAGTCGGTCGAATCTTCTGAACTCGGCTGCACGGACATCCATGCGGCCGTGTCGGGAGGAAGGTCACCGCCACTGAGCGGTGCCGAAGTCAAGAGCACTTCTCCGTCGGGCAGGGACAGGTTGGTTTGCCCCATGTTGACGACGCAGGTCATCTCGATGCCTCGGCTATAGGCGAGTACGTCCGGTCCGAGGTCGATCATCTCGATTTCCTCGTGGGTGGCGAGCCGCTCTCGCCGCAGGGCCAGGGCCCGGCGGTACAGCGTAAGCATTGAGTCACCGTCATCTGCTTGGGCGCTCGCCGCCAGGCCAGCGAACGCGGCCGGCTGCGGCAGCCACGGTTCGGCCGAGCTGAAGCCCAGCGCTGGCCCTTCCGAAGTCCACGGCAACGGAACCCGACAGCCATCTCGGCCTCGCACGGTACGGCCGGACCGCTCCCAAGTGGGGTCATCCAACACTGATTCGGGAAGGTCCCATACTTCGGGCAGCCCGAGTTCCTCGCCTTGATACAGGTATGCCGACCCTGGGAGGGAAAGCGTGATGAGTGCAACTGCTCTGGCCCGGCGGAGCCCCGCGGCGGCATCTAGAAGGTCGTGGGGACCCTCCATGGGCCACCGATGCCAGTCGGTTCCCGGCGGCAGGCCATAACGGGTGCTGTGCCGCATGACATCGTGGTTCGACAGGGTCCAGGTTGGGCTGGCCCCAACTTTCGAGGCCCGCTCATACGACTCTGCGACTACTCGTGCCATCTCCTTTGCGTCCCACTCCGCCGCAAGGAAGTCCCAGTTGAACGATTGATGGAATTCGTCATCTCGGATGTAAAGGGGGAGTCGGTCGGGGTGGACCCACGCTTCGGCGACCATCATCCGGTCGCCATAGGAGTTAAGAACCGAGCGCCAGCGACGGTAGACCTCGTGAACTTCGTCACGGTCCCAGAAGGGGTGGTCGAGTTGCTGCCGGGGAACCGATAGGTCACCGTCTTCTGTGATGTCCGGATAGCCGGGGGCTTTGAACAAACCGTGGGCGACATCCACTCGGAAGCCGTCGACCCCACGGTCCAGCCAGAATCGCAGGATTGATTCGAATTCACTATGTACTTCTGAGTTCTCCCAGTTGAGGTCGGGCTGGCTGACATCAAAAAGATGCAGATACCACTGCCCGTCGGACGTCGGTTCCCAAGCCGAGCCGCCGAACACCGACAGCCAGTTGCTCGGCGGCTCCGATCCGTCCTTACCCTGACCGTCGCGGATGTGGTAGCGATCTCGCGTCGGGTGCCCCGGTGGTGAGGCCAGCGCTTCTTGAAACCACTGATGCAGATTCGACGTGTGGTTGGGAACGATGTCAACGAGCACCTTGATGCCGCGGTTGTGCGCCTCCTTGACGAGCTGATCAGCATCGTCAAGCGTGCCGTACAGCGGGTTGATGTCGCGGAAGTCGACCACGTCGTAACCCCCGTCGTGCAGCGGCGACGGGTACCAGGGGTTGATCCAGATGGCATCTACTCCCAAGTCAGCCAAATACGGTAGCCGGGCTCGAAGCCCCGAGATGTCGCCGATGCCGTCGCCGTTTCCGTCGGCAAACGACCGTATGTAGATCTGGTAGACGACGGCTGTCCGCCACCAAGTGTTCTTTTCGCTCATTGGCTCTGGTATCTCGCTCATCCTTTGACGGCTCCGGCTAGAAGACCGCGCACGAAATAGCGCTGAAGAGCGAAGAACACCGCTACCGGCACGATCATCGAGATCATGCCCGCGGCGGTCAGCAGGTGATACGACTGCCCGCGTGTGCCTGTCAGCGTGGCCAGCTGGCGGACGATCGGGGCGTTTTCGCGTCCCGCGAAGATCAGGGCAATGAGATAGTCATTCCAGATCCACATGAACTGGAAGATGGACACCGACGCCACCGCGGGCACCGAGAGGGGCACTACAAGGCGGAGGAATATCGTCAGGTGGCCCGCACCATCGACTCGGGCGGCCTCAAAGATGTCTCTGGGCAATGCGGCCACGAAGTTCCTCAAGATGAACACCACCAGTGGCAGCCCGAAAGCGGTATGGGCCAGCCACACGCCGTAGACCTCGCCAGTCAGATCCAAGTCGGGGAAGATGGTCACGCTGCCGATGTGGGCGCCGCCGGAGAACAACTGGAGCATGGGGATCAACGCCATTTGCAGCGGCACCATGAGCAGGCCCACGATGCCCACAAAGATCCAGTCGCGGCCCCTGAACTTCATCCACGACAAGGCGTAGGCGGCCATCAGCCCGAGGCCCACCGACAAGATGACCGAAGGTACGGTGATTCTCACCGAATTCAAGAAGAACGTCCAAAGGTCGTCTTGGCCCGGGCCCGAAGACAACACGCTGCGATAGTTGTCGAGGGTAAGGCCCGGATCAGCGAACCAGTTCCACCAGCCCGACGTCTTGACGTCGATCTCTGGTCGGAACGACGAGATGAAGATCCCGAAAGTGGGAATGGTCCACAAAAAGACCAGCAGATACACCAGAATCTGGCCCGGCTTGCTGCTCAGCGTTGCCGCCGCCGAGCGCCCCAACGAGGCTTCGTGGCGCTTCTTGGCCCGACGGGCGCGCAGGCCTTGGACCAACGAGGGCTTGGTCGCCGTCATTTGCGTTGTCTCGCTCATCCGCCCATCATCTCCTCAGCTCGAGCCTGCGCCCTGCGGTTCAAGATCATGACCGGAATCACCAGGATGAAGATCAACACCGCGAGCGTGGCACCCACCCCGCTTCGACCTTGCACAAAGCGGGTTACATAGAACTCATTGGCAATGGTGCTGGTGCCGAACCGGCCGCCGGTGGTGGCAGCCACGATGTCGAACGCCTTGAGGCCAGCCACGGTGGTGAGCGTGGCCACGGTCACAATCGTCGAGCGGATATAGGGCAGCGTCACTCGGTAGAACGTCTGCTGGTCGGTGGCGCCGTCCACCTTGGCCGCTTCGATCAGCGAGTCGGGCACACCTTTGATGGCCGCCGAGAAGATCACCGTAGAGATACCGGCTTGGGCCCAGATGAACACCACGATCAGGAGAAAGGTGTTGACCCCCGGTGCAGAGTCGGGAGGATCGACTCCTCCAAATCCTCGTTCGAGGAGCCACAGCCTGTCGCCACCACCTCCCCAGCTGTCGGGCAATCCGGGGATCCCCTCGGTGACCGCATTGAGTAAACCCACGTCGAATGGCGGCCCGGCGTAGACGAACCCCCAGATGAGCCCGGTGCCGACCAGGGATATGGCTCCGGGCAAGAAAATGGCCGACTTGGCGGCGCTTTCAATCCGCATCCCATCGGCGAATCGCGCCATTGCCAGTCCCACCGCAACTGTGGCGATGGTGCCGATCAAAACCCACGAGAGGCTGTTGAAGACCGTCAGCCGAGTACCGGTAGTGGTGAATACGTCGACGTAGTTCTCGAAGCCCACGAACTTGTTGCCGTTGTCGTCGAGAAGGCTCAGGTAGATGGTTCTGATTGCCGGAACGAGCAGACCGATGGTGACGGCAACCGCGGAGGGGAATAGAAAAACCCACGCCCTCGCCCCTTCTCGCCATTTCTTGGGCAACCGTCCGACCACCCAGTACATGGCGCCCAGAAGCGCAGCCAGCGCGGCCAGGGCAATCACGGTGATCACGAGTGCGCTAACGATGTCGCCCATATTCGATTTCCCCCGTCACTCTTGACTATATGCAGTTGTAATGAGCGTGGGGGCCGGGCAGAACCCGGCCCCCACGCCTGCTGGCTTTCGCCATTGGAGGGGCCTTAGCTCGGCCAGCTCGCCTCGACGTTGTTCACGAAGTTCTCCGTGCTGCCACCGATAACCCAATCGGTAACCTCGGTCCAGAAGGTCCCGGCGCCCACCGCACCAGGCATCAGATCCGAACCGTCAAACCGGAAAACATCCGCTCCGAGCTGGAGTTCAGCGAGCTTGGCCAGGAATGGATCGGTGTATGCGCTGGTGTCCAATTCGAGGTGCGGAACCAACTCGCCCCTCACATTGGCTACCCGAGTCATGTAATCCAACGAGCCGGTGTAGCGAACCACGTCGAACGTCTCCGGCTTGTCGGTTGCCGCGGCGTAGATGTCGCCGCCACCGAGCATGAAGGCGGGGCCGTCTGCGGGACTCGGCAGATAGAAGACGTTGACGTCGCCGTCTTCGCCGATTGTGGTGCCGGCCGGCCACAGGTTGGAATAGAAGCTGGCCTGGCGGTGCATGTAGCAGTTGCCTTCGAGGATCGGAAGACCGCCGTCTTGGAACTTCGTGGTGGCGATGGCCTTGACCAGGTTCTCACCGCCCAGGTAGTCGGCGTTTTTGACGTATGCGCCCACAGCATCCACTA
>JAJEEH010000022.1 GCA_022821105.1 Acidimicrobiia bacterium | reverse complement strand
GTACGTGGCCGATCCGACCGTGGCTCCTCTCGGATTCCTAGTGGGAGGCTTGGCCGGAATGGGCTTGGCCGCCTTGATGGTCTTGCTCTCGATTCGCCTCTTTGCCAACCAAGTTGTGGTCGGGTTCGGATTGACAATCCTGGGCATCGGTACCACGGGGTACATCTTCCACGTCACCACCGATGTCGGCGGACGAGACCGCCAGGTCTCCCTACCATCGGAGATCGACATCCCGCTTCTGTCCGACATCCCGTGGCTCGGCGATGCCGTCTTCGGCCACAGCTGGTACACGTGGCTATCGCTGGCGCTGGTGCTGGTGGCAGGATTCGTGGCATCGCGCACCATCTTCGGACTCGAGGTCAAGGCTGTTGGGGAGGATCCCGACGCCGCCGCCGCCAAGGGTGTCGACGTTTTACGAATTCGCACCCAGGCCACGCTGATATCCGGATTCCTCGGCGGACTGGGCGGCGCGGCTCTGATGCTGGGCAGCGTGGGACGGTTCCAGCCCTACCTCACCGCTAACCGCGGGTTCATCGCCCTGATCGTGATCATCATGGCCAGTTGGAGCATCTGGGGGGCCGCGGTGGGCGCATTCGTCTTCGGGTTCTTCGAGGCCCTGGGCTTCAACCTCAACAACGTGTTCGTGGACGTGCCCATTGAAGGCCTCAATGCCATCCCGTTCTTTGTGGCCCTGGTGATCCTTACCGTGAGCGCGCGATGGGCCCGTATGCCCCGAGGGCTGGGCGAGAACTACGTACCCACGGTCTGATCGACCAAGGCCCTGAGCGCCTGCTTGTCGGCATCGGAGCAAAAGGCGGCATCGATGGCTCGGTGCTGGGCAGCGACGAGATCGCCCAGACTCCAACCCAGGTAGTCGGCGGCCAGCTGAATCTCACTGCACAGCGAGATTCCCAGTGTCTCGGGGTCGTCGGTATTGATGGTAAAGCGCACCCCCGCGTCGGCCAGATCTCTGATCGGATGTTCGTCCAGGCTGGAGTACAACAGGGTGCAGTTGGACGTCAGGCAGACATTCAGCGTGATGTCCCTCTTGAGGACCATGGCCAGCACCTCGGGGTCCTCGATGCAGCGAACCCCGTGATCGACGCGGCTCACGCCTAGCAGTTCGACGGCATCGCGAACGCCTTCGGCCCCCGAAGACTCGCCAGCGTGGGCGGTGCGCCCCAGCCCGATTCGGGCCGCGTCGGCATAGGCGGGAGCAAATCGAGGACCGGTGCGCCCAGCGGCCTCTTCGTTGCCGTCGATGGAGAGCCCGACGATTCGAGGCAGTCCTGCTCCCGCGATCCACTCCACCAGCTGTCGGGCTTCTTGTTCGGATTGCTGGCGGAGTATCGACGGGAGCAAACGGAAATCACCCAGTCCGTCGACCTGGGCCCGATCGAATCCCCGAGCGCAGGCGGTGAAGAGCTCACCCATGGTCAGCCCCGACCAGTGGGTGGGGTTCACGATGACCTCCGCGTACACGATGCCCTGGCCATGGGCATAGGAGGCGAAGTCGTAGGCCACCTGCTCGGCGGTGGGTTCGTCGCGGACGAGGCCGCACACCCAGTCGAGGGTTTCCAAGAAGTCGGCCAGGTTGTCCACCTCGAAGAGGCGGTCTACCGGTCGGGGCGGCTCCTCCCCGGCAATGGCAGCCAACTCGGCCACCCGTGCGGGGCGGAACGTGCCCTCCAGGTGGATGTGCAGCTCTATCTTGGGGACAGCGCGAATCTGCTCCGCGCCGGGCGTCGTCATCGGAATACGCCCACGCTCTCGCTCAATCTGACAATCGTCATGTGTAGATGCCGGGGGGAGGATCCCAACCGGTGAGGACGTGGCGGCCTATCTCGGAGTGCTTCCACTCCACCGGATCGTGCAGCGAGAGCGTGCGGACGTTTCTCCACCACCGGTCCAATCCCAGAGGACGCCGCACCGAGCGGGTGCCCATGAGCCCGAATATGCCCTGCGCCGCGGCCAATCCGGCCCGGTCGGCCGCCGAGCGGGCGGCATAGATCGGGATGGCCAGATCGGTGCGGCTCATCTCCCCCCTCTCAAAGGCGTCAATCAGGCTCCCGCAGCGCATAGTCAGCTCATGGGCGGCGGCCAAATCGGCCACCAACTCCCCCGTCGTCCTCTGCACCATGGGATCGTCGGCCGCGTTGTCCACCTCGGCTGAGGGCCACGGGCGACTGTGCTCGTTGACGAACGGCACCGCGGCTTGAAGCGCGCCAATGCCGATGCCCACATTCACCGCGGCAAAACCGGCCTCAAACCGGACACCCGAATGGGGCAGCGGTGCCCTACCGGGGATGCTGGCGTTCCACTCAGGACCCACATGGACGTTCTCAAAGGTGATGGACCCCGAATCGGTGGCCCGCTGACCGAGCGTGTCCCAGTCGCGATGGACCGTCATCCCCGGCGTGTCCTTGGCCACCAAGTTCAACTGGAGCGCCAAGAACGGGTTCTCGGGGGTGAACCGTTCGGGGTTGACGCCCCACACCGCCACGTAGTCGGCCTCGGCGGACCCGGTGGTGTAGATCTTCTGCCCGTTGATCACATGGCTGCCGTCTTCTTGCTTAAGCGCCACCGTGGTGAACGGATCGGCTACCGTGCGCCCGGCCTCGGCCACAGCCAGGCCCAGCATGGCGTTGTCTTCGAGGATCAGCGCCGCGAGGCGGGGCTTCAGATCGTCGGAGCAGTAGCTGAATATCTCCCGCACCAGCTCGTCGTGCACCTTGTAAACCTGGGCCACCGATGAGTCGGCTGCCGCCAGTCGGACTTGGGCGTGCAGGCTGGCAGTGTGCGATGCCCCGATGCCGCCGAATTCCGCCGGCACGGCCAGCCCCAGGAATCCGCAGCCCTTGAGGGCCTCGACGGCTCGGGTGGGGTAACGGCCCGCGTCGTCGTGCTCGGGTGCCAGCGGCGACACCACATCGGCAATCACCTCGTCCAGTGCCTCCAGGGCCTGCTCTTCGCGGTCGCCCAACACCGGTGGGGCAATCGCCGACCCCAACAGCCGTGCCAATGTCATCGTTTCCTCCTCGGTTTCACATCCATATTCGTGCCTCATCCATTGTGCCTCCCCGCCGCTTTGCCTCATCCATTGTGAGCGTGCTGGGGGCATCTACAGCACAAGAGCACGGGAATGAACGATTGAGTGAAGGTGTCGATGAGGCCTTTCTCAGTCAGGCCGTAGTCGGGAACACCGGCCAAGCCAACGAAGGCCAGGATCATGTAGGGCGATGCAATCTCGCAA
>JAJEEH010000291.1 GCA_022821105.1 Acidimicrobiia bacterium | reverse complement strand
GTGCTCCCATCCATAGATCGACAGCCGGGCGAATCCGGCGTCCGACGCAATCCGAGCCTTTTCCTCCCAGGGGATCCGGCCCAGCGTGCCGGTACACAGATAGGGCGGATGATTCACGGGCTGAGACTAGGCGCGGCACCGCCAATCGGAGTCGAACTACCGTGCCTTCATGGAATTCGACGCCCGCGACCCGGCCCATGAGATCGACGGGGTGCCGTTTCACACCCTGGCCCGCATTCGCACCGAGCAGCCCATCTGCCCATCGCCGAAAGGCGGTTGGTACCTCTCGACCCGCCGCCACATCGACACCGCGCTCAAAGAAGTGGAGACGTTCGTGGCCGATCTGGCGCCCATGGCCGGGCTGTCGGGGACCGAAGTGGTGCCGGCCGAAGAGCTGTTTCTGAGCGAGATACCCGAGCCCCGCCACGGCCGCATCCGACGGCTGTACAACTCCAACTTCGCCCCCCACCGGTTGCGCAACACCGAGGAGTTCGTCACCCAAACCTGCCACCGGCTGCTCGATCCGATGCTGGCCGCGGGCGAGGGCGATCTGCACGCGGGCTACGCCATGCCCATCCCCAGTGCCACGCTGGCCGACCTCATGGGGCTTCCCCCCGAAGCGGGGGACAAATTCATGGGCTGGTCGTTCGACGGGACGCTCATGCAGCGACCGGGCACGCCGGGGATCAAGCCGACAGGACCGCCGATCCTCGATTACTTCAGAGACGCGCTGGCCGAGCGCCGGTCGTCAGCCGCCGCCGGGGACGAGCAGCCGCACGATGTGATCATCGGGCTGATGAACGCCGAGATCGACGGGGTTTCGCTCAGCGACACCGAGATCGTCACCCAGCTCCAGTTCATGGTCATGGCCGGGGTCCACACCACTCGGGCGCTGCTGGTACACCTGGCCCACCGGCTGCTGCGGGACCGGGAGCTCTTCGAGCGGGTATCGGCCGACCGGAACCTGGTGGCCCCACTGGTGGAGGAGTCGCTGCGCCACGACGCCCCGGTGCAGGCCACCACCCGGCGCTGCACCCATGACGTGGCGCTCGACGGTGTGGAGATGCACGCGGGCGACTGGGTGGAGGTGGGCATCGGCTCGGCCAACCGGGACGAGTCGGTCTACGACGATCCCGACATCTTCCGATTGGACCGAGATGACCCCCGCGACCACCTGGGATTCGGCGGCGGTCCCCACATCTGCCCCGGCGCCACCCTGGCCCGCATCGAGGCGTCGTGCGCGGTCAATGTGCTCTGCGACCGAGTGGCCGAGATGTTCGTGGTAGAAGGGGCGAGCTACCCGCCGCTGCCCGGGGGGATGTCGCACTTGCCCATCCCAGCCCGGATGAAGGCTAGGTAGCCCGAGGGCGGGCCTCGGCCAGCTCGGCGATGTAGGCCAGCTCCTCGTCGGTGTCGGCTCGGATGGTGAGGCCGGTGGCCATGGTGTCGCTCCAGCGGGCGAAGCGCTCTTTAATGCGCTGGCGGGAGCCGATCAGCGCCCCGTCGTCGATGTACTCGTCGGGCACCGCGGCTACTGCCTCATCCCGGCGCCCGGCCATGAACAGCTCCTGGATGCGCTCAGCGGCCTCGCGGAAACCCCGCCGCACCATGGCGTCGCGGTGGAAGTTGTACTCCCGGGTGCCATAGCCCCCCACCAGAAAGGCGAACTGGGGCTTGGCCTCGTCGATGGCCCCCTGCACGTCGTTTGTGATCGACACCCGCGCCCCGGCCTGGATCTCGATGTCGTCCCAGGTGCGCCCGGCCCGGTCGAGGCCCTTTTGGATGGCCTCGGTGTAGAGGTGGGCGCTGCCCGGGGTATAGCCCAGCGGCAGCCACCCGTCGGCCAGCTCGGCCATCAGCGCGGTGTTGGCCGGCCCGCCGGTGGCCAAGAACACCGGGATGTCGGGGTTCATGTGCAGGATCGACTTGAGCGGCTTGCCCACGCCCAGGGCACCCTGGCCGGCAAAGGGCAGGCTGATCTGAGATCCGTCGTGGGTCACCGGCCCCTGGCGGGCGAACACCTTTTTGATGATGGTCACGTAGTCGCGCAGCAGGGCATTGGGCTTGCCCCACGGCTGGCCGTACCACCCCTCCACGATCTGGGGGCCCGACAGGCCCAAACCGCAGATGGCCCGGCCCGGCCCGGCCAGCGCCTCCAGGGTGCCGAACTGCATGGCCGCGGTCACCGCCGGTCGGGCGGCCACCTGGCACACCGCGGTGCCCAGGCGGATGTGGCGGGTGTGGGCCGCGATCCAGGCCAGCGGGGTGATGGCGTCCACCCCGTAGATCTCTGCCGACCACACCGAGTCGTACCCCAGTCGCTCGGCCAGCTGCACCCTGGCCAGCTGCTCTTTGGCCAGCGAGGTATCCAGCTTGGCCTGGTTCCAAATGTCCACCCCGATACCCAGCTTCATATGCCCGCACTATCTCACTCCCAGTGGCCGGTAAGTGAATTGGCGGTGGGTAGAATTCCGCGGTGCCTACCAAGTTCTTGCATGGATTCGCTCCACCCGCGGCCGACGACTTCATCACCATCGTGCGGGCTGAGGGCTGCACGCTCTGGGACGACCAGGGAAAGCGGTATCTGGATGCCTTGGCCAGCCTGTGGTATTGCCAAGTTGGTCACGGCCGGGCCGAGATCATCGACGCGGTGGCCGACCAGATGCGGCTGCTGGACGCCTATCAGACGTTCGCACCGTTCACGAACCAGCCGGCCGAAGAGCTGGCCTCGATGGTGGCCGAACGTTCGCCGCATCCCGATGGGCGGGTGTTCTTCTGCGGCTCGGGGTCGGAGGCGGTGGACACCGCGCTGAAGATCGCCCGGGCGGTACACCAGCTCCAGGGCGATGCCGATCGCCAAGTGATCATCCGGCGCACCGACGCCTACCACGGCACCAACTTCGGGGGAACCACGGCCCAGGGCATCGCCGGCAATCGGGAAGGGTGGGGTGATTTGGTGCCCCACTTCATCGAGGTGCCCCGCGACGACATCGAGGCGGTGAGCACAACAATGGCCGCCAACGAGGGCCGGGTGGCCGCCGTCATCACCGAGCCGCTGCAAGGGGCGGGAGGCGTGTATCCGCCCTCCGACGGCTACTTGGAGGGACTGCGGCGGCTGTGCGATCAGCACGGCGCCTTGCTGATCCTCGACGAGGTGATCTGCGGGTTCGGCCGCACCGGTTCGTGGTTCGGTGCCCAGCACTACGGCGTGATGCCCGACCTGATGACGTTCGCCAAAGGGGTCACCTCCGGTTACCAGCCGGTAGGCGGTGTCATTGCCAGCCGGGCGGTGTGCGATGTGCTGGAACAGCCCGGCTACACGCTTCGCACTGGATATACCTACGCCGGGCACCCCGCCTGTATGGCCGCTGGAGTGGCCAACCTGGCCTTGATGGAAAAAGAAGAGCTGGTGCAGCGGGTGCCGCACCTGGCTGAGAAGCTGACCGAGGGACTTGCCGCTCTTCAGGCCGACGGGATCATCCAGAGCTACCGGGGCACCGGAGCGGTGTACGCCGCCGAGCTGGGCTACGACGCCGCGGCCGCCCGTATGCGACTGCTGGAGGCCGGGGTCATTCTGCGGCCGGTGGGCACCGGGCTGGCCATGTGTCCGCCCCTGGTGATCACTGACCACGAGATCGGCATCCTGTTCGACACTATGGCCGACGTGTTGGCCAACAGTCAGGACTAGACCAGCCGGCTCAGCCGATCAACGGACAGGCTTAGGCCAAAACGCTCAGCCGATCACCTGACCGGCGTCCACCCTGATCTCCTGGCCGGTGATCCCCCGGCCCCGCTCCGAGGCCAGAAACAGCACGGCCTCAGCGATGTCCTCGGGGTCGACGTGGCGGTTGAGGGCCGCGGCCCGGGCCGCCCGGTCGGAAACCTGTTGGGCGGTCTTGCCGGTTTGCTCGGCGATGTTGCCCCAGAGCCGGTCGAGGTTTTTGCCGGTGATATAGCCCGGAGTCACGATGTTCACCCGGATGTTGTGGGGTCCGAGCTCGCGGGCCATCACCATGGATGCGGTGTGCATGGCCGACTTGGTGGAGGTGTAGATGGCCATCTTCTCGGGCACCGAGTGGGTGCTGAGCGTGCTGATCTGCACGATCGAACCGCCGCCGGTGGCCTTCATGTGCTCCGCGGCCCGGCGGCTCACCTCCAAGGTTCCGAGCACGTTGATCTCGAAGGAATGCCGGTATTCATCCCAGTCGATGTCGGCCACCGCAGAGCGGGCACCACCGGCGGTGGCCACGTTCACCACCGCATCCACCCGCCCCAACTCCTCAGCGGCGGTGTCGGCCAGCGCCGCAGCCGATACGAGGTCGGAAATATCAGTGGGCAGAGCGATCACCCGCCGGCCGGTGGCGTCGGCAATCTCAGCGGCTAGCGCCTGAAGTGGATCCACTCGGCGAGCCGCTAGAGCGATGTCGGCCCCGTCGGCGGCCATGGCCAGCGCACTGGCCCGACCCACCCCCGGCCCCGCCCCGGTGATGATGGCCACTTTGCCCGCCATGGAACGGTCTGAATCCATTGAATCCTTGCTCATCACGGTGTCTCGGTCCGACGCCGGCGGCGTCGGCGTTACGGAGTCTCTGGCATGTCGGGGACCCAGTTGGCGCCGTTGATGTGGCTGCCGCCGTCCACATACAGCGTGTTGCCGGTGAGGTACTGGGCGTCCTCGGTCGACAAGAACAACGCCACCGGGGCGATGTCGCCCTCGGGGTCGCCCATGCGGCCCATGGGGTTGGCCGCCTCGGCGTTGCGGATGAGATCGGGCATCATCTGCTCCACCCGGCGGGCCGACGCGGTTTTGGCGCCCGGGCAGATCACGTTCACCACGATGCCGTAGGGGGCCCATTCCCGGGCCGCGGTGCGGCTCAGGGTCCGCAACGCCTCTTTGGCGCAGTTGTACTCCAGCGTGCCCATGTGGGCATTCACCCCGTTGAGTGAGCACAGATTCACGATCCGGCCGTACTGCTGATCCCGCATGACCCGGAAGGCGGCCTGCATGGCCCACAGCGGGCCGTACAGACCCACGTGCATGGCGTCGTTCATTAGCTGGTCGGTCTTGACCTCCACCCGGCACAGCTCTCCGCCGCCCCAGGCGTTGTTGATGAGCACGTCCAGACGGCCCCACTGATCGACCGCGGCGTCCACCATGGCCAGCACCTCGTCTTTTTCGGCCACGTCCACCCGCATCGGACGGGCGTCGGCGCCGAACTCGTCGCGCAGTTCGCCAGCCACCCGCTCGGCAGCGTCGTTGTCGATGTCGGTAACCAGCAGCTTGGCCCCCTCGGCGGCGAACCGGCGGCAGATCCCGTGGCCGATGCCGTCGCCTCCGCCGGTGACCACCGCCACCCGGTCGTCAAGTTGTCCCATTGTGGTGCTCCTTTTCGATGTTGCAGCAGCGGAGGGGTTGCTCAGAAGGCGATCACCGAGCGCAGGGTTTCGCCCGCCTTCATGGCGGCATAGCCGTCGTTCACCTCGGTGATGTCGATGGTGGCCGACACCATCTCATCCAGCTTGAGCCGTCCGTCCAGATAGAGGTCGATGAACTTGGGCATGTCCAGGCGGAAGCGGTTGCCGCCCATCAGCGATCCCTGGAGCTTCTTCTCGCTCAAGATGATCTCCCCGCCGGGAATGGTCACCTGGCTGGTCATGGGCAGCATCCCTATCACCGTGGCCGTGCCGCCGATGCCGATCATGGCCCAGGCCTGCTCGGCGGTGGCGCTCAGGCCGATGGCCTCGAAGGAGTAATCGGCCCCGCCCCCGGTGATCTCGTGGACCGCGGCCACCGGGTCTACCTCAGAGGCGTTCACCGTGTGGGTGGCACCAAGCGTGCGGGCCATCTCCAGCTTGGAGGCCACCACGTCCACCGCGATTATCGGCGTGGCCCCCACGATGCGGGCCCCCTGGATGGCCGACAGGCCGATGCCGCCGCAGCCGATCACCACCACGCTCGAGCCGGCGGGCACTGCGGCGGTGCGCATGACCGCGCCCAGCCCGGTGGTGACCCCGCAGCCGATGAGCGCAGCCCGGTCGAGGGGCATGTCGTCGCGGATCTTGACTACCGCCCGCTCGTGGACCAGCAACTCCTCGGCGAACGAGCCCAGCCCGGCGAAGGCGGTGCAGCCTCGGCCGTCGTCGAAGCGCAGCGACGGCGTGGGACGGCCTGAGCGCATGGAGTCGGCGTCGAGGCACAGGTAGGGCTTGCCCTGAAGGCAGGTGCGGCACACCCCGCACCACATCGACACGCAGGTGATGACATGGTCTCCGGGCTTCACGTAGGTAACGTCGTCGCCCACCGCGGCCACCACGCCGGCCGACTCATGGCCCATCACCATCGAATCAGCCACCGGCCAGTGCCCGTCCATGAAGTGCAGGTCGGAGTGGCACAGTCCGGCATGGGTGGTATTGATGAGCACCTCGTTGGGATTGGGCTTGTCGACGGTCAGATTCTCGACGACCAACTCGCCGGGACTGGTGTGCAAAACGGCGCCGCGCATGGGGTTCTCCTTGGTGTGTGTTGGCGAAAAGAGTAAGCGAGAACAGGCTGATTGGCAGTGTCCGGGCGGCGGGTCCTGTCACCTACGGCGGGTTGGCCGACGGTGAGGCCAAGTCCGCCTCCGGCGCCACCCACCGCCCTCGCGTGTCTCCTCCATGCGCTTGCTTGGTTTAAGTAGTGGCGAGGAAGTCCTCGACGAGGCCGGTCACGTAGCCGATGTCTTCGTCGTCTAGGGAGTGGTTCATGGGGAGCACTACCCCTCGTTCCATGATGGCGTCGGCGTTGGGGAGCCCGGCTTCGGGCTGGCGGAAGTCCACCCCGGCCATGAACGGCTGGCGGGTGGCGTTGCCGGTCCACACGGTGCGGGTGTCAACGCCGTTGCCGTCGAGATGGGCTTGCAGGTCGGCCCGCACGAAGCCGGCGTCGGGGGCGATGGTGAGCGGGTAGCACAGCCAGGCAGTTTCCAGCCCCTCGGTCTGGCGGGGGAGTCGGAAGCGGTCGGCGTGAGCGGAGAAGAAAGCCGTGTATAGGTCGAAGCTGCGGGTGCGCCGGGCGAAGTTCTGCGGCACTTTCTCGAGTTGCCGGCGACCGAAGGCGGCCCCGATCTCGGAGGGCTCGAAGTTCCAGGCCAGCTCGTCGAAGATGAACTGGTTGTCGTAGTGGATGCCGTCGAGGTCTTCCCAGAAGTTCCGGTCTTGGCGCTTGGAACCGTAGAAGTGCAGCTCGGAGCGGCGTCCCCAGCGGCGCAGCAACAGGCCCCGGTCGCGCAGGTCTTCGTTGTCGAGCAGCACCATCCCCCCGTTTCCCGCGCAGGTGATGATGTGCGAGGAGGCGAAGCTGGTGACGGTCAAGTCGCTGCGGGTGCCGGTGGGTGTGCCCCGCAGCATCGGGCCCAGGGCGTCGCAACTGTCCTCGATCACGAACAACCCGTGGCGGTCGGCGATGGCCCGGATGGCGTCCCAGTCGGGGGCGTTGCCGATGAGGTTGGGAGCCAAAATGGCCCTGGTGTCGGGGCCGACTAGGGCTTCTATGGAATCGACGTCGATCTGGTAGGTGTCGGGGTCTACGTCGGCGAATACCGGCACCAGCCCGGCCCGCACCAGCGGGGCCACATCGGTGGAGAAGGTCACCGCCGCGGTGATCAC
>JAJEEH010000023.1 GCA_022821105.1 Acidimicrobiia bacterium | reverse complement strand
CATCGAGGCTGACGACGAGTCAGACTGCTTGACCAAGGTTCGCAATGCTGCTTCGCCTTCCAACATGGACGGCGCGGTCATCGTGATCGACATCCCACTTGTCGACTGCAACAACGAGGTGGGTTGCCGCCGAGGATGGGGTGAGCCGGGCAGGTGCTTCAAGTCGCAGGGACAAGAGTTCATTCCCGACTCGTGTCCTCCCCACTGGCCGGAAAACAAACGAGAGGTGATGCTCGGCGCTGTGCCCGTTACCTCGGTACCCGGCCAAATCCCGCCGAACCCCAACGGCTTCGTGTTGATTCACGAGATGGGCCACACCCTGTTCATGCCTCACAGCTACGACAGGCCAGACAGGTACTTCGGCACCAACCTCATGGACTTCATGGGCAATGGGCAGACCATCAACTTCGGAACTCCGGCCATCAACAGGTATGCAACCGGATGGATCCCGCTCAGTGAACTTGCGATACACCCCGTGTCGGTCAACTCCGGCTCGCCCCAGCCCACCGCTCAGTATGAGCTCTATCCATTGGGAAGCCCCGGAACCCAGATGCTGGTGCTTCCCACCGAGACGAGAGGTGTGTTCTACACCTTGGGCGCTAGGGAGAAGGCGGGCTTCGACAGCGATATCCCCGTCGAAGGAGTAGAGGCCTACTTCGTCGACCAGAGTGAATGGTGCGAAGAGATCCCCTGGGAAAGACCCTTTGCAGAAACATGTTTCGGCATCGGCCGACTGCAAGACGCCTACGTCAGCCCAGGGCGACCAGCGCGAACGGCAAGCCACACGCTCGAATACGGAGGCGTTCTAAGGGGCAGTGTCAGCCACGTCTACGGCGTCGGCGAAGAACTCGTGATCGGCAAGATCCGAGTTCAGATCACCGGCCGCACCGCAGACGGAGCCGGCTACACCGTCCAAGTAGGCCCTGTGGCCTGAACGGCCGGAATTCTCATCTAGCCTGCGAAACTATCGGGGTGGCGCGGCTGTTCTTGGCTGTATTTCCGCCGGTGGACGTTGTTGAGCGGCTGGGCGAGTTGGAGCGGCCGGATGTGGAGGGGTTGCGGTGGACGAAGAGGGAGCAGTGGCATATCACGCTGAGGTTTTTCGGGGAGGCGGAGCAGGGCGATGTGGAGGACAGCATGCAGGGGATTCGGGCGGCGGCGACCACCGTGCTGCTCGGGCCGGCTAGCAGGTGGCTGGGGGGACGTGTGCTGGCGCTGCCAGCAGATGGGCTAGATGATTTGGCCGCCGCGGTGCGAGCCCGGACTGAGACCATTGGGCAGGCCCCCGGACGCCGGAACTTCACGGGGCACCTGACGTTGGCTCGGACCCGAAAGCGACTAGCCGGTGCGGTGGTCGGCCAGCCCTTCGACGCTCAATTCAGAGCCACAGAACTTTGGCTGGTGTCCAGCCAGCTCGACCCCGATGGCGCCCGCTACACCAAGCTGAGCCATTGGCCGCTGGAAGAAGCGAGCTGACCAGGAACCCGCTCAAGAATCCTCTACTAGTGGGACGAACCTCACGGGGCAGAATCGCTCAGAGGTGGTCTCTTCACCGGTTCGTCGGACCAGGGTCAGGTTCTGGGTGAAGGATGGCGGTCCGACAGGGATGACCAGTCGCCCGCCGTCGGCGAGCTGGTCGATGAGCGCCGACGGGATGCTGGAGGATGCCGCGGTGACCACCACGGCGTCATAGGGGGCGCCGGGCGGGTGGCCCTGCGACCCATCGGCGCACACCACGGTGGCGTTGGCATACCCCAGCTCGGCCAGGACTCTGGCCGCCGCGTCGGCCAGCTTCCGGTGGCGCTCCACCGTGACCACCGAGGATCCCAGCTGGGCCAGCACCGCTGCCCCATAGCCCGATCCGGTGCCCACCTCCAGCACTCGGTGGTGCGGTTCGATGGCCGCGGCCTCGGCCATGAGAGCCACGATGTAGGGCTGGGAGATGGTCTGGCCTGCCCCAATGGGCAATGGGTGGTCCTTGTAGGCGTCGCCGGCCAATGTTCGGGACACGAACCGATGGCGGGGAACCGTCCTCATGGCCTCCAGAACCTGAGGATCGCGGACCCCCCGCCCCTCGATCTGACGGCGCACCATGGCCAGCCGCCGGTCTCGGTGCCGGTCTTGGGCCATGCCTAATGATGCTTCAACTGCCCCTCGTCAGGGCGGAGAAAGCGCTATCTCGCCGCGGGATAGGCGCTGGTTTCGTCGAATACTGCTTGCAGGGCCTCGGCGTCGCGGGTGAAATCCGGGTCGGGTTCCGCGGACGCATTCCATGGCGGCGCCGGCGCCCACCACGGCGGCATCTCAGACCCGCCGTCTGAGGTCTCGTCGGGAATAAAGGCCAAGCACCACTGCCAGGAGCCCCTCTCTTCGCCATCGCCCTCATCGGGATGGCCTCCGGGGGGGACCAAGGCGTAGGTGAATCCCGGCCCGGGTCCCTCTTTCTGGGTGTTTCGGGAAACGAAACGGCGGGAATGCGGTAGCCGGGCGGCGACAAACGGCAGTGCCAGCAGCAGCACGACGATGATCGAAGTAACGATCGTGGTCAGATTTAGTCCAGGCATGTCGGGTGCCTCCGTCAAGAGGAGGCTTGAGGGATCACTCAAGCCTCACAGGCCCCACGAGCCCCACCCGCAACAGAAAAGGGTAGCGACTCCCCTTTCAAAACGTCAACCGCGATATTGGATCCTGTGGAACAGCCTGATCAGCCCGATGCCCTCAGATGACCACCACCGACCGGAGCACCTCTCCCCGCTCCATGGCGTGAAACGCCTCCTCAACGCCCTCTAACGAGATGGTCTCCGACACGAAACGCTCCAGGTTCAACCGTCCCTGGAGGTAGAGGTCGATCAGCATGGGGAAGTCCCGAGACGGCAGGCAATCGCCGTACCAAGACGACTTGAGGACACCGCCTCGGCCGAATATCTCGATCATCGGCAGCTCGATCTTCATCTCCGGGTTGGGCACCCCCACAAGCACGACCACCCCGGCCAAATCCCGGGCGTAAAAGGCCTGCTCATAGGTCTGGGGCAGTCCAATGGCCTCAATGGCCACGTCCACGCCGTGGCCGCCGGTCAGCTCCCGGATACGCTCCACGGGATCCTCCCGGGTGGAGTTGATGGTGTGGGTGGCGCCGAACTCTTTGGCCCATTCCAGCTTGGTGTCGTCTATGTCCACCCCGATGATGGTGTGGGCGCCGGCCAGACGCGATCCCTCAATAGCCGCATCGCCCACCCCGCCGCAGCCGAACACGGCCACCGAGTCTCCCCGGCCGACCCCGCCGGTGTTCATGGCCGCGCCCAGGCCGGCCATGACGCCACAGCCGATCAGTCCGGCCACCTCGGGGCGGGCCTCGGGATTGACCTTGGTGGCCTGGCCTGCCGCAACCAGCGTCTTCTCGGCGAAGGCCCCGATGCCCAGCGCCGGCGAAAGCTCCTGGCCGTTCAACGTCATCTTCTGGGTGGCGTTGTGGGTGGCAAAGCAGTACCACGGGCGCCCCCGCCAACATGAGCGGCAATTGCCACACACCGCACGCCAGTTGAGGATCACGAAATCGCCGGGGGCCACGTTGGTCACGCCATCGCCCACCGACTCCACAACTCCGGCGGCCTCATGGCCCAACAGGAAGGGGAACTCGTCGTTGATGGCCCCCTCCCGATAGTGCAGATCGGTGTGGCAGACACCGCAGGCCTGCACGGCCACTAGGGCCTCGCCCGGCCCGGGGTCGGGCACCTCGATGGTCTCGATGCTTACCGGCTCGCCCTTGGCCTTGGCGACTACGGCTCGAACCTGCTGGGCCATCTGCTGCTCCTTTCGCCCGGCCATCGGCCATCGCGGCCGAGACCAACTGCCGCGAACCTACTACGCCCTGCGAAATGGCCGCCGCCATGGCGGCGCTCCGCTACGTGTCCAGGAAGCGGCTGACGGCGATACCGGAGCCCACCGTGCCCACGATGGCGCCTAATCCCACCATCTGGAATCCCAGTGCCCACACCCGGGACGGATCCACGGTGAAGCCCCGCAGCAACTCCAGCGAGACGTCGTCGTTGATAACGCTGAAGAAGTTGTTGGTGAGCCATATCAGCGGAATGGCGATCACCCCGCCAATAAGACCCTGTATGAGCCCTTCGAACATGAACGGAACCCGGATGAACCAGTTGGTGGCCCCCACCAGCTTCATCACCTCGATGTCTCTGCGACGGGAGAACAGCGCCATGCGGATGGTGTTCAAGATCAGCACGGCCGCGGCCACCAGCAAGACGATGGCGATGATGATCACCCGCTGGCGCAACCCGCTGGACAGATCCTCGATGGCCCGGATGGTCTCGCTGGCGGTGACCACCCTAGCCACCCCCGGCTGGGTGCGGAAGGCAGCCGCAAGCTCGTCCACGCGCTCCGGCAGTGTGTCGGTGGGCTTGACCCGGAACGAGGCCGGCAAGCGCTCAGGCGTGATCACCTCCACCAGCTCCGGTGAGTCGCCCAAGAGGTCCTGCACCTCGGCGAAGGCCTCGTCCTTGTCGATATAGGTGAACCCGCTGACCTCGGGAGCGTCCTCGAGCTGGCGGCGGATGTCCTCCTCCAATTCGGGGCTGATCTCGGGGTCCATGAACACTATGAACTCCACGCCGTCCTTCCAGCGGACGGTGGCATTGTCCACCGCGTCGCCGAAGAGCAGCGCCGCGCCCAGAAGCGTCAGCGAGATGGTGACCGTGATGACCGTGGCCAGCGTGAGGGTGATGTTCCGGCGGAAGTTGCTGGCCGTCTCCCGGAGGACATAGTCCAACTTGAGGCTCATCGGCTACCGCCCGCCCACCGGTCCCCGTCGCCGAGGCCCCTCAATGCCATGGGCTATTCGTAGACGCCCCGGGACTGATCCCGAACGATCTGGCCCCGGTCCAGCTCCACCACCCGGCGGCGCATCTTGTCGACGATGCTGCGGTCGTGGGTGGCCATCACCACGGTGGTGCCGGTGCGGTTGATGCGGTCCAGCAGCGTCATGATGCCCAGCGAGGTGTTCGGATCGAGGTTCCCGGTGGGCTCGTCGGCCAACAGGATCAGCGGCCGGTTCACAAACGCCCGGGCGATGGACACCCGCTGCTGCTCGCCTCCCGACAGCTCGTCGGGATAGTTGTGCATCTTCTTGGACAAGCCCACCAGCTCCAAGATGGCCGGAACCTTCTCTTTGATCACGCTCCGGGGACGACCGATCACCTCAAGCGCGAAGGCCACGTTCTGCACCACGGTCTTGTTGGGCAGGAGCTTGAAGTCCTGGAAGACGCAGCCGATGTTGCGGCGCAAGAAGGGCACCTTCCAGCTGGGAAGCGCCCCGATGTCCTTGCCGGCCACATAGATCCGGCCTCGGTCCGGCTTCTCCTCTTTGTTGAGCAGGCGCATGAACGTGGACTTGCCCGATCCCGAGGGCCCCACCAAGAAGACGAACTCCCCCCGCTGCACCTCGCAGGAGGCGTTCTGAAGGGCGAGCACCTCGCCCTTGTACACCTTGGTGACGTTCTCCATTCTGATCATGCGATGTGAGCTCCGAACTGCAATCCGGGCACGAACCCCCCTACGTTGACCCAGAAAGCTTGACTAACGCTACCACCGCCGCCGGACACCGATTGCGCACCCTCCGGGCCGAGTCCGACCCTGCTCAAGACATGCGCCTCCACCGCAGGTAGGCCTCTATCAGCTCGTCGAGGTCTCCGGCCAGCACCCCTTCCACGTTGCCGATGGTCACACCGGTGCGGTCGTCTTTGACCTGCTGGTAGGGGTGCAGCACATAGGAGCGGATCTGGCTGCCCCATTCGGCTTTCTGGTAGTCACCGGCCAGCCCGGCGATCTCGGCTTCCCGCTCGGCCCGTTTGAGGTCGGCCAGGCGGGCGGCCAGGATCTGCATGGCGCGGTCTTTGTTCTGGTGCTGGCTGCGCTCGTTCTGGCACGACACCACGACGCCGGTGGGCAGATGGGTGATGCGCACCGCCGAGTCGGTCACGTTCACGTGCTGCCCGCCCGCTCCCGACGACCGGAATGTGTCGATCCGCAGGTCTTTGTCCTCGATGTCAACCTCGTCGGACACCTCGTCGAAGAACGGCACCACCTT
Source organism: Acidimicrobiia bacterium (assembly GCA_022821105.1). Classification (GTDB taxonomy): domain Bacteria; phylum Actinomycetota; class Acidimicrobiia; order Acidimicrobiales; family Bin134; genus Poriferisocius. The sequence goes on along the minus strand of JAJEEH010000023.1, from coordinate 2,739 downwards.
GAACTGGGCGAACGCGGTGTGGCGGCGGGCATCGGAGTCGAACGGGGAGATGCGAACCAGCCGATGCACCCCTCGCTCAGACTGCAACAGGCCGTAGGCGTTGCGCCCCGAGATGGTGAAATCGGCCGAGGAGATGCCCGCGCCCTGGCCCTCTGAAACCGAGTCCACCTTGAAGTCGAAGCCGCGGCGCTCGGCCCAACCCTGGTACATCGCCAGCAGCATCTCGGCCCAGTCTTGGGCGTCGGTGCCGCCCGCGCCGCTGTGGAGCTCGCACACCGCGTCGGAATCGTCGTGCTCGCCGCCCAAAAGCGACCTCAGCTCCAGGTCGTCCACCTTGGCCGCCAGGGACTCCAGCATCTGGGCGATCTCGGGAGTCTGCGACTCGTCGTCTTCCTCCACTGCCAGCTGGTGCAGCGTGTCGGCGTCGTCCAGCGCGGCCTCCAGCCCGGCAAACAGCTCCAAGTCCTCCGCCAGCTCGGACAGCTCCCTGGTCACCTTGCGGGCCTGATCGGGATCGTCCCACAGCCCGGGCGCGGCCGCAGCCTCCTCCAACTTGGGGCGGCGGGCGATCAGGTCGTCAATGTGCAGGTAGAGCCGGGCCTCGTCCAGTTTGGATCGGAGCGAGGCGAGATCGCCGGCAAAGTCAGACACGGGGATTATCGGGAGCAGGCAGTCAGCGCCCGCAGCACTGCTTGAACTTGCGGCCTGACCCGCATGGACAGGGGGCGTTGCGAGGGGTCTTCTCGAAATCCGATTTCACCACGGGCGCCTTCGACCTGGGGGCCGACTCCTCCACCACCGCGGGGGCGGCCGCGGTGCTGGCCAGGGCGGCTTGGGCGCCGGCTCGGGCCAGCGACGGCTGGGTGGACGGGTCGGCCGGGCCCGACTCGGTGACGTTGCTGGTGCCGGGCTCGTCGGCGCCGGCCGGCGACTCCACGTTGATCTCCACGTGCATGATGTAGGTGACGAAATCCCGGGCCACGCCGGCCATCATCTGGCCGAACATCTCGAACCCCTCCCGCTGCCACTCGGTCAGGGGATCTTTCTGGCCGAGGGCCCTCAGGTTGATGCCCTCTTTGAGGTAGTCCATCTCATAGAGGTGCTCGCGCCAGCGCTGGTCGATGATGCGCAGCATGATCTGGCGCTCCACCTCCCGCATGGCCTCGGTGCCGACCTGCTCCTCGCGCTGCTCGTAGTGGGCCACCGCCTCGCCCACCAGCAGCTCATAGAGCTCGTCGGTGGAGGCCACATCGCCCATCCGGTCGGCGCCCAGTTGGGATGGCCACAGCACCCGGATCTCGGTTTCGAGCTGCTCCAGTTCCCAGTCGGCGGGATCCTCCGATGTGCAGTGCCCACCGATCACCGCGTCCACCGCCTCGCCCAAGTGCTCCAGGGCCTCGGCCCGCAGGTCGCCGCCCGACAGGATCTGGGCTCGGCGCTTGTAGATCACCTTGCGCTGCTCGTTGAGCACCTCGTCGTACTTGAGGACGTTCTTGCGGGCCTCGGCGTTCTTCTGCTCCACGGTGCCCTGGGCCCGCTCGATGGCCTTGGTCACCATCTTGGCCTCGATGGGCACGTCCTCGGGCAGCGCCTTGTCCATCACCCAGTTCATGGCCCCGGTGGCGAAGATCCGCATGAGGTCGTCTTCCAGCGACAGGTAGAAGCGGCTCTCTCCGGGGTCGCCCTGGCGGCCGGAGCGCCCTCGGAGCTGGTTGTCGATGCGGCGGCTGTCGTGGCGCTCGGTTCCCAGCACGTAGAGGCCGCCCAGCTCCCGCACCTTCTCGCCCTCGGCCCCGCACTCGGCCTCGTACTTCTCCAGCAGCTCGGCGGCCCGGGCCTGTCCCTGGTCGCTGGCGGGATCGAGCCCCTCGGCGGCCACGTCGCGGCGGGCCATGGCCTCGGGATTGCCCCCCAGAACGATGTCCACGCCTCTTCCGGCCATGTTGGTGGCCACGGTGATGGCGTGCAGCCGACCGGCCTGGGCCACGATCTCGGCCTCCCGGAAGTGCTGCTTGGCGTTGAGCACCTCATGGGGGATGCCCCGCTTGTTCAAAACGTCGGCGAGCTTCTCGGAGTTCTCAACCGACACGGTGCCCACCAGCACCGGCTGGCCCCGTTCGTAGCGATCCACCAGGTCTTCTACCAGGGCGTCGAACTTGCCTTTCTCGCTCTTGTAGATCAGGTCGCCCTGGTCGGCCCGGACCACCGGCAGGTTGGTGGGAATGGGCACCACGTGCAGGCCGTAGGTGCCGAACAGCTCGTTGGCCTCGCTCACCGCGGTGCCGGTCATGCCGGCCAGCTTGTCGTACAGCCGGAAATAGTTCTGGAGGGTGATGGTGGCCAGGGTCTGGTTCTCCTCTTTGATCTTCACCCCCTCCTTGGCCTCCACCGCCTGGTGCAGCCCTTCAGACCAGCGGCGGCCGTCCAGGATGCGTCCGGTGAACTCGTCGACGATCTTCACCTCGCCCCGCTGGATGATGTAGTCCTTGTCCCGGTGGTACAGCTCCTTGGCCCGCAGCGCCGCCTGGAGCTGATGGACCAGATTGGCGCTGACCGAGTCGTAGAGGTTCTCCACCCCCAGCGCCCGCTCCACCGCATGGACCCCTTCCTCGGTGGGGGCCACGATGCGCTTCTCCTCGTCCACGTCGTAGTGGACGTCGCGCCGCAGTCCCCGCACCACGCTGGCGAACTGGTAGTACGTCTTGGCCGCATCGGCCAGGCGCCCGCTGATGATGAGAG
>JAJEEH010000082.1 GCA_022821105.1 Acidimicrobiia bacterium | reverse complement strand
CCAGTGGTGGGGCGGGTACACCGACGTGCCCAGGTAAACGTTGGGAAACTTGAGGGCCATGGCGATGCACTCGGCCACCCACGGCCAGCCGGTGTGAGAAAGCACGAAGCGCACATCGGGGAAGTAGAGGGCGGGGCGGTCGATGCTGACGGGCACTCCGCATTCGCTGGGCATTAGCCCGCCGGAGGTGCCGGCCTGCATCACAAAGGGCACGTCGTGGGAGGCGCACAGGGCGTAGTAGGGGTAGTAGTCGGCGTGGTCGAAGCGGCGGTCAAAGCTGTGGGTGTGGGTGTGCAGGCCCACGCACCACGGCCGCTCCAGCATGGCGGCGGCCTCGTCCACCCCGGCCATGCCGGTGTGGGGATCCACCGACCACTGGCCGAAGAACCGACCAGGATGGTCTTTGGCCAGCTGCTCCACATCGTCGGGCTGGGCGGCCACCAGCTCAAAGTCGGTGGCCTCGGTATGGGCGGGCAAAGGAGCGACGGGCAGGATCACCGCGGCGACGCCCAGCTCATCCATGCGGGCCACCATGGTGTCGGCGTCGCAGAAGGAGTCGGTGTCGTCGGTGCGCACCTTCACGGCGATGCCGGTGGCTTCCAAGGCCGCGTTCCACACGTCGGCCTGCTCGGGGAAGAACCGGTTGCACCAGTAGTCGACGGCGCCCTCGGCCGGCGCGGCAACGCTCATGGCCGCTCGTCCTTGAACCGAATCAGCTTGGCCGCGCCGGAGGCCATGCCGGTTAGCTCGTCCAGCCCGCCGGGGCCAACCACTTCGGCGTTCATCTTCACGCCCACGGCCTCTTTGAGGCGGTCCTCCACCCGCTCGGCCACCGCGCCGAACTCATCGGCCGGGGCGTCGCTGGCCACCATCACGATCATCTCGTCGCGGTCGCCAGCCCGCACCGCCCGGCAGAAGAAGTCCTCGGTTACCCCGGCCACGTCGCTGATCACCTCTCCGATGGCCTCGGGCCACACGTTCACCCCTCGCAGCTTGACCATGTTGTCGCCCCGACCGGCAAACGGCCCCATGCGCCGCAGCCACGAGCCGCACTCGCACTGGCCCGGCGGATACAGGAACGACAGGTCCATGATGTTGTAGCGGAACTGGGGTGAGCCGGTCTTGTAGATCTCGGTGATCACCAGAGCCCCCTGGGTGCCGTCGGGCACTTGCTCCCCGGTCTCCACGTCCACAACCTGCACCACGAAGCAGTCCTCGAAGATGTGGAGTTGGCCGTTGCGCAGCGGGCACTCGATAGACACGTTCTGCACCTCGTGGAACCCGTAGGGCTGCGCCGGGGTCACTCCCCACACCTCTTTGACCCGTTCGGCGTCGCCGATGTGGCCGCCGGGCAGGGCTCGGATGTTGAAGTCGGTCTTGGGGTCGAGGCCCATCTCCACTGCGGTCTCGGCCATCTTCAACATGTAGTCGCCGGTGGTCAGAATGGCCGCTGCCCCGTATTCATACGCCAGCTCCACCTGCTTGCGGGTGGAGGTCACGTTGCCGGTTCCGGTGGTGAGAACCACGCAGTTGAGCCAGCGGTACAGCGCCTCGTCGAAGGCGTGGGCCCCGTTGTGGGTGGAGTAGGCCCAAGCGTTGACCACCACGTCGCCGGGGCGGATCCCCTCGGCGTATAGCGCCCGGGCCATGGTGATGGCCCCCACCTCCCGGTCCCAAGCGGTGTAGAGGGTGGGCCGGGATCGCCCGGTGGTCCCCCCCGATACGTACAGCCGCATGGGCTCGTTGCGGGCGTCCTCCAGGCCGATGCTCTGGTAGTCGCCCAGCGGGGGGTTCTCGTTGATGGAGGCCCGGATGTCGTCCACGGTGTAGGCCGGGGCCTTCCACAGGTCGTCAAGGGTCTGGAGCTGGTCGGGGTGGAAGCCGGCCGCCTCCCACCGCTTGCGGAAGAAAGGCACCTGCCAGGCCCGATGGGCCCGGTCTTGGAGGCGCAGCAACTGCTTGCGGGCGATGGTGTCGGGATCCTCGAAAAAGGTGGTCTCGAAGTACTCCGGCGGGGGCGGGAACAGGCGCTGCATGGCCTCATAGTCCAACTCGTGCGGTCGGCGCATCCCCGTACTCATGGCCACATCCCCGCGCTCAGAGAGCCACTTGCCGTGCTCATAGACCAGCCACGGTACCCGCGCCTGGGTCTGCGGTGACAGACCAGGAAGCCCGCCGCGGCACGAAACCCCAGCCGCCAGCTACCGTTTTGGCCGTGAGAGTCATCTCGGCCGATTGCCACATCAACGAGCCGCCCCACGTGTTCGAGCGGGTGCCCGATGAGTACAAAGACCGCATCCCCCGGATGATGCCCGCACCCGACGGGGGCGACGGGTGGTCGTTCGACGGCGGACCGCCCAAGCGCAGCTTCGGCATCGAGGCCATGGCCGGGGTGGCCAAGGAGGACTACAAGCTCTCGGGCATGAAGTTCGAGGAGATCATGCCGGGCAACTACGACGGCACCGCCCACTGCGCCGACATGGACATCGACGGGGTGTGGGGCTCGGTGGTGTATCCGGCCAACTCCATCTTCACCTACCTGGAGCCCGACCGGGGCCTGGCGGTGGCCTGCATGCGGAGCTACAACGACTGGGTGCTCGACGAGTTCCAGGGGGCGGCGCCCGACCGGCTGCGGGGCCTGCCCATGCTGCCCACCGAGGACGGCATGGACGTCACCCTGGCCGAGGTCGACCGGGTGATGGAGATGGGGGCCAAGGGGCTGTTCATCCCCGGCATGCCCTCCCGCCCCTACAACGACTCGTACTACGAGCCGCTGTGGAAGGCGTGCTCAGACCTCGACGTTCCGGTCACCTTCCACCGCACCTTCGGGGGCAAGCCGCCCGACTCCGACTGGGACGAGTTGGTGGAGCAGAACGTGTCGGTGCCCGGCATCGTCAACCGGTTCTTCAGCGCGGTGCGCCCGCTCACCTACATGATCTTCGCCGGCATCTTCGACCGCCACCCCAACCTCAAGGTGGTGGCCGCCGAGGTGAACTACGGCTGGGTGCCGTTCTGGTACCAGACCATGGACGACGAGTACCACACCCAGTCGGCCTGGTCCGACTCCCCCATGGAGCACGAGCCCAGCAGCTACCTGGGCACCAACGTGTTCGTCACCGGCCTCGACGACCACAACGGCCACATGCAAATGGCCGGCGGCAACCAGACCTTGGTGAACATGTCCATGTGGTCGTCCGACTACCCCCACTCAGTGACCCTGTGGCCCGACAGCCGCAAGATCATCGCCGAGCTAGTCCAAAACATGACCGACCCCGACAAAGAAAAAGTCCTCTACGCCAACGCCGCCCGCGTCTACAAGTACAACTGAGATGCAGCAAGACCGATTGCTCTCTGATCAACTGCGTGCCATTGCAAAGTGACAGTGGTCATCTCAAATACTCTGCTACATCAACAACAGGCAAAAATGGATTGGTCGCAATTTTTCCCAAACTTATTGGCGATATTGATCTCAATTCTATTGGGCATATTTCTACTATCAGCATTTTGGAAAAACATTCGACTGCGGTTTGCCAAATCCAAATCAGCACTCATATTTATAAATGAATCAAATAAGCTGATGCTACAGCGAGTCTCAAAGCTTCATGCATTTGATGCAAATCAAGCCAATCAACATATTATTGACAAATTTCCAGAAATTTTTGTTGATGGGATGTACAATGATCCTAGTGAACACACGGACTTGACATTTGCTATCTTTGATAGAGTCAAATTCCATGAAGGAGTTAAAAAAGCACACAAGAACGATATAGTCGTGCCCCTTGGACCAGGAGTCTTCTACATTTACGAATCCGAATATGCAACGATCGAATGTTCAATTGACCTGTATTTTATTCCATCCTATATATCAACAAGTTCTGGAGAGAAGTGGTTTGGCAGGTATTTCATTTTACGTATCTCTGACTCCGTTAAAGAACAATATATCGATGAGAAAATACATATTTTATTGAGTTACGGAGATATCAAAGGGATGATTAGATTCTTCAAGAAAGAGAAGCCGACCGCCAAAGTAGCTGGTGTTTCAGGTCACTGAACTTCAAGAAACCAAAAACCAGCATTTGCTTGAAGTGACGATGCAAGAGCAAGCAAGCTCTTCGAGCTTAACATATCCAAAACAATTGAGGTCTAAGATCATATATGCTAAATGTGCCCACTTTGATTTGAGTGCGTTAGACCCATCTCTCAGTAACTGCGTGACCCCCAGATAAGAAAGGCCGCCGAGAATGTCAATGGCATAACCAGTGCCGACATTAAGGATTTCTCTACACCTATGTAACCAGGGTCTATAGCCACAACTAAGCGGCTTGGCGTCGCGATTCTGCCTCCTCAGCAATAGAGAGCAATCTCCCTTCATATCCTCCCTCGATTCCTGAGAAATGATCACTCAGCGCGCTTTCATGGAAGACAAGTTAGGTGGGTCTATGACCACAATCAGGTTCACATGCATGTTTGCCAAGCAGGGTGTCGTAGTTGTCACTTGTGCTCGGTACTATGCGGCCGTGCGTTTGCTCCACACATCCGACTGGCATCTGGGCCGGAACTTTCACGGCGAGTCACTGATGTCCGAGCAGAGCGAGGCCGTCGATCGCGTGGTTGAGGTGGCGGCGGACGCTGACGTAGACATCGTCGTGATCGCTGGTGATCTTTATGATCGGGCGATCCCTCCTGCCGAAGCAATCACCCTCTTCAGCGAAACTCTGATTCGTCTACATGAAGTGGGTGCCAGGGTCGTCGCGATCACCGGCAATCACGACTCTGCGACTCGAGTATCAGTAGCCAGTCAACTGCTTGAACTCGCTGGGGTGGCCATCCGAGGGGATGTCGCCCGATGCTCCCAACCGCTTCTCTTGGATCCCGACGATGACGGCCCTGTCGTGGCCATCTTCCCAGTGCCCTACCTTGAACCATCCATTGCCGGGCCAGTGCTCAACGGACTGGCGAAGCCCTCTAGTGCTGAGAACGGAGATCGCCCTCGCCGGCTCAGCCATCATGAGGTAACTCATCGCGCCACCAATATCGTCCGCGACCACATCAACTCCAAAGGACCCTTTCGCACAGTCGTGGTAGCCCACACATTCGTTACGGGTGGCATGACAACAGACTCAGAGCGTGAACTCACAGTGGGCAATATCGGCCATGTAGAACTTTCGACATTCGAAGGGTTCGACTACGTCGCCCTTGGACACCTTCACCGCAGCCAAGAATGGAACGATGGCCGCATCGCCTACTCAGGAACCCCCCTTCCCTACTCCTTCTCTGAGGAGAACGACAGCAAGTCAGTCAGAATCGTCGAAATGGATGCCCAGGGTCGCTGCCACACCGAAGTCGTGCCGCTTGAGGTCGGTCGGAATTTGCGAACTTTGCGGGGCACCCTTGAAGAACTACTAGCTAATGTTGATTACGCAGATGCTGAGCAGGCTCGCGTCCGAGTCATTCTCACCGACCAGGATCTGCCGCTGCAGGCGATGCCACGATTGCAGCAGCGTTTTCCTCACGCCGTTGAACTCAGACATGACCCGGAAGGCCGCGTTGCGCCTGGAGGCAGTGACGTGGCATCGGCGGTTCGTAGCGGGACGACACCTCTAGAACTCGCGCTGCGATTCTGGACAGATCAGCATGGTGCAGACCCATCCGACCTGCAGGTCGCAGTGCTCCAGGATGCGCTCACCGCTGCCAGTAAAGAGCACCACGGATGAAGCCGCACCGACTCTCATTCTGCGCTCTTGGACCGTATGCAGGGAAGGTCGAAATAGATTTCGACCCGCTAGTCGAAGAAGGTCTTTTCCTTATACATGGGCCCACTGGAGCGGGAAAGACGTTCTTGCTCGACGCGCTGTGCTTCGCCCTGTACGGCGACGTGCCAGGGGAGAGAGGCCGGCACACCCTTCGTTCTGATCACGCGCCCCTCGACGCGAGTCCGTGGGCCGAGTTGGAATTCACCTCACAGGGTATTCGATGGCGGATACACCGCAGCCCAGAGCACGAGACGGCCAAGACGCGTGGTGAGGGCACTACCCGACGTGCAGCGAAGGCAACTTTGGAAAGAAGCCAAGGTGGCGAATGGCGGGCTGTGGCGCAGAAAACCCGCGAAGTGAACGACGAGATCGCCAGACTGCTCGGTCTTTCCGCCCAGCAGTTCCAGCAGGTGATCCTCCTACCCCAAGGCCGCTTTGAGAGAGTCCTCCGATCCAATTCGGAAGATCGGGAGAACTTACTTCGCACGCTATTCGACACCTCCTTGTATAAGTCGGCCTCAGACTGGCTCGATGGCGAAGCAAAACGGCTCAGGGATTTGGCATCTGAACAGGAACGGGAACTCGCCAATCTTCGTCGG
>JAJEEH010000282.1 GCA_022821105.1 Acidimicrobiia bacterium | reverse complement strand
GCCCTGAACGTCAGTCCTGAGATGATCGCGGTGTCGTCCACCGGAGCACGGCAGGGTCGGTTGGAGTGGATGACTGCCGCGGCCCGGGCCTTCGACGACGCCACCGGCGCCTGGTCGAACCCCGATATCGGCTAGGCCTCGGTAATAGCGCCCTTCTCGGCCCCCTGGGCCAAGCGGGCGTATTTGGCCAGTACGCCCTTGGTGTAGCGGGGCTCGGGCGGCTTCCAATTGGCCTGGCGCTCGGCCAGGGTGGCCTGGTCCACCAACAACTCGATTGAGTGGTCCCCCACGTCAATGCGGATGGTGTCGCCCTCGGCTACGAGCGCAATCGGCCCGCCCTCGGTGGCCTCGGGGGCCACGTGGCCCACGCAGAACCCGTGGGTGCCTCCAGAGAACCGACCGTCGGTAACCAGCGCGGCGTCTCCCCCGCGGCCCGCGCCCTTCATTGCCCCGGTGATGGCCAGCATTTCCCTCATGCCGGGGCCGCCCTTGGGCCCCTCGTAGCGGATCACCACGATGTCGCCGGCCTCGATGCGCCCGTTCAACACCGCGTCCATGGCCGCGTCCTCGCCGTCGAAAACCCGGGCCCGGCCTTCGAAGTGGTCGAAGTCGATGCCCGCCACCTTCAATACCGCTCCGTTGGGGGCCAGCGAACCGGTGAGCACGGCGATGCCGCCGATGTCGTGGAGCGGATCGTCCAGGCCGTGGATCACGTCTCCGTCGGGGCCGGGCGGGTCGAGCAGGGCCAGGTTCTCGGCCATGGTCTTGCCGGTGACGGTGATCTCGTCGCCGTGCAGCAGACCCTCGTCCAGCAGCATCTGCATCACCACCGGGACGCCGCCGATGCGGTCGATGTCGGCCATGTGGTACTTGCCGTGGGGCTTGGTGTCGGCCAGGTGGGGAACCTGGGCGGCCACCTTGTTGAAGTCGTCGAGCTCCAGCTCCACCCCGGCCTCCCAGGCGATGGCCAGCAGGTGCAGCACTGCGTTGGTGGATCCGCCTAGCGCCATGGTCACCGCGATGGCGTTCTCAAAGGCGGCCTTGGACATGATGGTGCGGGGCCGGATGTTGTCCCGCAGGAGCCCGATCACCGCGGTACCGCTGGCGTAGCTGTAGTCGTCGCGGCGGCGGTCCACCGCGGCGGCCGAGGCGCTGCCCGGCAGCGACATCCCCAGCGCCTCTCCGATCGAGGCCATGGTGTTGGCCGTGAACATTCCCGCGCACGATCCCTCGGTGGGGCAGGCGTTGCGCTCGATGGCGTCGAGCTCCTCGTCGTCGATGTCGCCCACCGCGTGGGCGCCGACGGCTTCGAACACGCTCACGATGTCGAGCACCTGGCCGTTGTGCTGGCCGGGGAGGATCGACCCTCCGTAGACGAAGACCGACGGCAGATTGAGCCGAGCGGCCGCCATCAGCATGCCGGGGAGCGACTTGTCGCAGCCCGCGAAGCTGACGAAGGCGTCCAGCCGCTCAGCGTGCATCACCGCTTCCACTGAGTCGGCGATGATCTCCCGGCTCACCAACGAGGCCCGCATTCCCTCGTGGCCCATGGAGATGCCGTCGGACACCGCGATGGTGTTGAACTCGATAGGGAAGCCACCAGCGTCACGCACGCCCTGCTTGGCCCGCTTGGCCAGCCGGTCCAGCGGCAGATTGCACGGGGTCACCTCGTTCCACGAAGACGCCACCCCCACCTGGGGCTTGTCCCAGTCGTCGTCGGTCATGCCCACGGCCCGCAGCATGGCCCTGGCCGGCGCCCGCTCGGCCCCTGAGGTCACCTCGTGAGAACGTGGCTTCATATCGCTCATAGCGACAGGCTATCTAGCGACATGGCGAAAACTGGCATGGCAACATCTGGTATCGCAACGACCCGGTAGGAGCACAACGGGTATGGCGCAAGTGAGAGGGCTGCTGGGTTTGCACAAGTCGCCCTTTGACCGGGAGATCGCCCGCCTGGCCGTTCCTGCCCTCGGCGCGCTGGTCGCCGAACCGCTCTATACCCTGGCCGACACCGCGGTGGTGGGGCACTTGGGCACCCCCCATTTGGGCGGGCTGGCGGTGGCCTCGCAGGTGCTGTTGGGGGCGTTGTCGCTGTTCATCTTCCTGGCCTACGGGACCACCGCGGCGGTGGGGCGGCTCATCGGCGCGGGTGACCACCGCCGCGCCGCCCAGCAGGCGGTGCAGGGGCTGTGGCTGGCCGGGGCAGTGGGCACGGTGCTGGCCGCGGCGGCCTTCGTGTTCGCCGACCCCCTGCTGAGGATCCTCGGGGCCGACGGCGAGGTGCTGGCCCAGGGCCGGATCTACTTGCGGATCAGCCTCTTCGGCCTGCCGGGAATGCTCATCACTTTGGCCGGGGTGGGCTATCTGAGAGGCCTGCAAGACACGCTGCGCCCACTCAAGGTAGCCGTGTTCACCGCCGGGCTGAACCTGGCCCTGGAACTGGTGCTGATCTACGGGTTCGGCTTCGGCATCGGCGCCTCGGCGCTGTCAACCGTGGTGGCCCAATGGCTCGCGGCGGGGGCCTACGTGTGGTGGATTCGGGAGGCCGTGAAAGTCCACGGAGTGACCATGGCCCCCGACCGCTCGATGATCGCGCGGTTGGCAGTGGTGGGATTGGACCTGTTCTTGCGGACCGCGGCGCTGCGGGCCTCGTTCACAATGTCGGTGGCGGTAGCCGCCCGTTTGGGAGATATCGAATTGGCCGCCCACGAGGTGATCTACCAGCTCATGTTCTTCTTGGCCCTGGTTCTGGACGCGGTGGCCATCGCCGGGCAAGCCATGATCGGCCGCTTTCTCGGCGCCAACGAACTGGACCACGCCCGGGCCGCCGGCCGCCGCATGATCGAGTGGGGATTGGCCACTGGAATGGCGGCCACCATTGTGCTGCTGGCAACCAGACCCTGGCTCCCGTTGGTGTTCTCCAGCGATGAGGCCGTGCTGTCTCTGGTGGGATTCTTGATGCTGCATCTGGCGTTCATTCAGCCGATAAACGGAGTGGTGTTCGCCCTCGACGGCGTGCTGATCGGTGCCGGAGACATGCGCTTCCTCGCCGTGGCCATGGCCGGCGCCGCCGCGGTGTTCATCCCCCTGGCCGTGTGGGTGATGGCGGCCGACGCCGGCATCGGCTGGCTGTGGGGCGCCATGTGGGCCCTCATGGCCACCCGCCTGATCACCCTCCTCTGGCGCTTCGCCACCCCCCGCTGGCTAGTCCCCGGCGCCGTCCGCTGAGCTGCTTCGGCTTAGAAGGCCCCTGCCTCCACGTGGGCTTTGATGCCATTTACTACTGCCTGCATGTTGGCGCGGTGGACTTGGAGACGGTTGGCGATGATTCGGGGTTCTTTTTCGGGGTTCTGCTCGATGAACATGTTGAGGCCGGAGGAGCCGGGGCCGAGGAGGAGTCGGTAGATAAGGCGGGTGCCGCCGCCCATGAGGGGCTGGAGCTCGAAGCGCCACCTTGCGCCGGGATTGTCGGGGTCGGACGTACACCAGCCGAAGGCCGTGGGCTTCTCGCACACATCCACGAAGCAGGGCACCTCCCAGTCGCCCATCACCTCTAGGTGGTTGCGGCCGGTGAACACAGCTCCCAGGGCGGGGCCGTCGAAGCCTTCGTCCCAGGTGGCCCCGGTGAACTCGTCGGAGAACTGGGCGGGGAGGTCGATGTCGGTGACCGCGGCCCACACGTCGTCGATCTCGGCCGCGATGTCGGTTTCCACCATCGTGCCGGGGCCGTCGGCCATGGTTGCCACTGCTCCCGGCCCCGATTCATAGGTGCGGCCGTAACCGTCGAAGAAAGTGATGTTTCGGGCCGGGGTACGTTGCGCAGGCCGGAAGTCGGTTCCCTTGGTCCACGCCACCGGGAACATGGCGATCTCGGTGATCTCCTCGGGGATGCCCAGCAGCTCCTTCAGCTCGGGGGCCTTGGCCAAGACGGCGGTGGTCCACGCGGTGCCCAAACCCCGGGCTCGCAACGCCACACAGAAGCTCCACCCGCTCTGGATCACCGAGTCGAACAGACCGGGCGCGCCGCTTCCGTCGTGGCGACCCACGATGGTGGGAATGACGATCACCGGAACCTCGGCCAAGTGCTCCACCAGATAGGCGGACGAGCTCACCGTCTTGGCCCGGGGGTGGTCGGTGCCCTCCAAGCGGTCGCGGGCCTCCAGCATGAAACCGCCCACTACTTCGCGGTACAGCCGGGCCAGCTCCTGTTTGATCTCGGGATCGCGCACCACGATCCATCGCCGGCTGGTCTGGTTGCCCCCGGTGGGGGCCTGCTCGGCGATGTCGATGCAGTCGAGGATGATCTGGTCGTCCACCGGCCGCTCCAAGTCCAGCCGCTTCCGTACCGCCCGCGTCGTGGTCAGGGCCAGATCCACCGCTTCAGTGTCGATGTTCATGACTTGCTCGCGTCGTTGTAGATGCCGCGGGACATCAGGGATTGCTCTTGGTCTCGCCTCTTCTGGTACACCGCGGCACGCTGTTCGAGCACGCCAGGGGCGTCGGGCGCGGCTTGGGCGGCCCATTCCGCGAGATGGCAGGCAAGACGCAGGTCGCCGGATTCGCTGAGCTCGACAGCCCTAGCGGCCAAGGCACCGGCCCCTCCGGCTAGCCGGGCCACTTCCACAGCCACTGCCTGATCCGGGGCGGGCTTGAGGCGGGCGGGGTTGCCGTCGTACCAGCCGCCGTAGAGGCGCCAGATGTTGCGCACCACGAACTCGGGCTCGTCGTAGCCGGCCCTAAGGTAGGGCTTGGCCATCAGGTCGTCGGGTACCCGCACCTGGTGGATGATGTCGTCGAGACGGGCCCCGGCGTTCATCATCTCCAGCGTGTCGGCCACCAAGCCCTCCAGCGCGGTGGCCACATCGTCGAGCACCATGGCGATGCGCGCCTCCCCCTCGATGGGCAGGCCGTGGGCCGGCAGCAACAACGCGGGGCGCAGATCGATTATCCGGCGAAGGGCCGCGGCCCACTCCGCCGGGTAGCGCTGCACCTTCTGGGGATTGCCCGCGTTGGGGAAGTACCAGATGAACAGGTCGCCGGCGAACAGCGCCCGTTGGTGGGGCAGCCACACCAGGGTGTGGTCGTCGGTCTCCCCCTCAGCATGTATGAGCCGCAGCGACGTACCGCCCACCTCCAACTCCAGCTCAGCGGCGTAGTCGGCGGTGGGGCGCACCCAGTCGTCGGCGAACATGTCCATCACGCCGCTTCGACCGAACTGGCGGCGGTTGATGAGCCGGTTGTATTCCTGGGTGAGGGTGTAGCGGTCGAACCGGCGGTCCACGGCCTCGTGGGCCACCACCTGGGGAGCGGCCCTCCCCTGCTGCAAAGCGTCTTCGACGAAGGCGGGGGCTCCGCCGACGTGATCCATGTGGCCGTGGGTGTAGACGATGGTGTGGACCGGCTGGCCCTTCCATTGTCGGAGGTGGTCCAGCGCGATGGGAGCGAACCCTGGAAGCGAGGTGTCGATGGCCACCAACCCCTCTTCGGTGGCCACCGACCACACATGTGAGAACGCGCACACTATGGACACGTCGTCGGCAATCTCGTGGAACGATCCGTCCATGGGATGGATCGCCTGCTGCGGTTCTTCAACGCCCTTGTCGATGATTCGAGCCGACCGCTCCAGCAGCGTCATACCGCCCTGCACCCTATCCAATCCCCCGGAAACCGGCCCTTTAGCCGCGGCGGGAATTGAGGAGTTGGGTGACGACCTTGCCGTCGGCTCGGCCCTGGGTGGCCCTCATCACCTGCCCGACGAAAAAGCCGGTGAGCTTGCCGTCGCCATCGCAGAAGCGGGACCACTCTTCGGCGTGCTCGGCAATGAGGCTGTCGACCAAAGACTCCAGCTCCCCGGTGTCCATGGCCTCGAACCCCAGCTCCTGGGCCGCGTCTTGAGGCGATCCCCCACTCTCCACCAGCACAGCCAGCACCTTCTTGGCCTGGGTGGCGGTCAAGTCGCCCGCTTCCTCCATATTCACCAAGTCAATCAATGCCTTCGCCAACAGACTTCCATGACCGCCTGCTAAGTCATGGGCGAAGTGGTTCCTGAGCCGCTTAATTGCTCTCAAGTTTCCGCTGGTCTGATCGAAAGCTGCGAGCGCAAGGTCGTAGAGTCCGCGTTCTACGATTAGACCAATCAGGTCGGCATCGACTGACGGGGCTGCTTTAGCCAGGTTCCGTCGAAGATCCTGAGGCAAAGGGGGCAATTCGTTTTGAATCTGGGCAACCTTGTGGTCACTGATGACTAGCGGCAATAGGTCGGGCTCAGGGAAATAGCGGTAGTCGTAGTCCTCTTCTTTGGATCGCAGGGCGTGGGTGCGCCCTTCGTCCTCGTTCCAGTGCCGGGTCTGTTGTTCAACCAGCTGGCCACTGGTCAGAAGGTCAATTTGTCGGCGGGCTTCGTAATCGATTGCCCGGCCCATCGAGCGCAACGAGTTCACGTTCTTGATCTCACACCGGGTGCCCAATCGGTTGGTGCCCTCTGGCCTCACCGAGACGTTGCAGTCCACCCGTAACGACCCCTCCTCCATCTTGCCGTCCGACGCCCCGACAGCCACCAGGATGGCCCGTAGCTCGGTCACATATTGGCGGGCTTCCTCGGCTGATCGCAGGTCGGGACCGCCCACGATCTCGATCAGGGGCACGCCGGCCCGGTTGTAATCCACCAACGAGTACCCGGCCTCGTGGATGCGTCCTCCCCCGCCAACATGAGCAGTTTTGCCGGTGTCCTCCTCCAAGTGAGCCCGCTCGATGCCAATGCGCTTACCCGAGGGCAATTCCAGCCAGCCGTCCACGTTGATTGGGTGGTCGTATTGGCTGATCTGGAAGTTCTTGGGCATATCAGGATAGAAGTAGTGCTTCCGGGCAAACACCGATGTTTGAACTTGGCAATTGAGGGCTAGTCCGACCCGGATGGCGAGATTCACCGCCTCTTCGTTTATTACGGGAAGCGAACCGGGCAGACCGAGGGACACCGGGTCGATGTGCGTGTTGGGATCGCCGCCGAACCGATTGGGGCTGGCGCTGAACAGCTTGGTGGCCGTGGCCAGCTCAGCGTGGACCTCCAATCCCACCACCGTTTCCCACTCCGTGTCGGCCGGAGTGCCTAATCCAGGAACGTCGTGTAGGTCTGCGCTCATTACAGACTGTCTTCTAGTACTTTGGCGGCTCTGAACATGACCGGCTCACCTTGCACGGGAGCCATAACTTGCACGCCCACCGGCAGCCCATCGTCGCCGACGCCGTACGGCACCGACATGGCGGCCTGCCCGGTGAGGTTCACCGGCACGGTACACACATCGCTCATGTACATGGACATAGGGTCGGCGGTGCGCGCTCCCAACGAAAACGCGGTGGTTGGCGACGTGGGGCTCAGCAGCAAGTCGAACTTGTCGCCGTACCAAACCCTATTGAAGTCGTTGATGATGAGCGTGCGGACCTTCTGTGCCTTGCCGTAGTAGGCGTCGTAGTACCCGGCCGACAGGGCGTAGGTACCGATCATGATGCGGCGCTTCACTTCGTCGCCGAAACCAACTGAACGGGTGGCGGTATTCATGTCAGAGGTGCTGGAGCCGTCCACCCGCAGCCCGTATCGGACCCCGTCGAAGCGGGCCAGGTTGCTGGACGCTTCGGCCGGGGCGATCACGTAGTAGGCCGACAGCCCGTAGATCGCCGATGGGACGCTGACTTTGGCCACATCAGCCCCAGCCGATTCCAGCGCTCCTACCGCGACCTGTAATCGGGCGGCCACATCAGGGGCGATGCCGTTGCCGCTCAACTCCGTCAGCACCCCTACCCTCAGTCCGTTCACCCCGTCGCTCAGCGTGTCGGACACTTGTTTTGGATCAGGAAGACGATTTGTTTGATCCCGAGGATCTGTGAACCCGATGACATCAAGAACGGTGGCCGCATCTGCCACAGTGGTCGCTATTGGGCCGATTTGGTCGAGTGACGAGGCAAATGCCACTAACCCATAACGCGAAACCCGTCCATAGGTGGGCTTGACCCCGACCACACCGCATAGCGCGGCAGGTTGGCGGATCGACCCTCCGGTGTCGCTGCCCAACGCCACCGGGGCAAATCCGGCGGCTACCGCGGCCGCACTCCCCCCCGACGAGCCCCCCGGTACCCGGCTTAGGTCGCAGGGATTTCGTGTGGGGCCGAACGCCGAGTTCTCCGTTGAACTGCCCATTGCGAATTCATCCATGTTGGTCTTGCCCACCACCACGGCACCGGCATTGTGGAGTTGCTCCACCACGTGTGCGTCGTAAGGGGGTTCCCAGCCCTCCAGAATTCGGGAAGAACAAGTTGTAGCCACCCCCCGGGTACACAGGTTGTCTTTGAGGGCCACCGGCACCCCGGCCAGCGGGCCGGGGTCTTGGCCCGCGGCTACTGCGCCGTCTATCTCGTCAGCACGGGTACGAGCCTCCGCCGCGGTAACCATGTTGAAAGCATGAATGTCGTCATCACCCTCCGCTATCGCACCCAAGTATTCGTCGACCACTGAACGGGCCGAACGCTTGCCCGACCGCACGGCGGTTGCAATCTCAAGTGCTGTCACGGGGCCTCTCCCAAGACCGGAGGAACCCGGAACTGTCCGTCCTCAACGTAGGGTGCCTGATCCAGAACCTCATCGCGATTCAGGACTTCACCCGGTGTGTCAGGGCGTAACGGGTTCGGAAATAGTAGTGGATGCATGGTGGGAGCTAGGGCCTCCAGGTCCAGCGCCTCCACCTCCGCCACATGGTCCAAGAGCTCGTCTAGCTGACCGGTGAAACGGTCTAGCTCCTCGTCAGTCAGCTCCAAGCGGGCCAAAGCGGCCACATGGACGCACTCGGCTCGGGTGATGCGTTGCTGGCCCATACCGAAGCGAATGGTACCGCCCCAATTGTCGGTTTCCCGCGCCGGAGTCGCTGCGTGGCCTACGTTGCCGGGGTGGGGTCGCACCCATTTCTCAGTCCACAGTGGATCGAAGCAGCCATGGAACTGCGCGAGGAGTTGGCGTCAAATGCCCCCGATCCCGTTCACACCGCCAGAGTCAACCTGGTGGTCACCGGCGCCCCTTTCGGCGACGGCCAGTTCCGGGCCTACATTGACACCGAAGCGGGAGGCCCGCTGCCCGTTCCGGGCAATCTGGAAGACCCAGATGCCACCGTGATCCTCGACTACCCATCAGCTCTGGCCGCATTCGTGACCGACGATCCCGATGCCGTTGCCCACGGCTTTCTCACCGGGACACTTCGAGTAGACGGCGACTTGGCCCTTGTCCTCATGCTTTTCGGAGAGGGCATGACCGAAGAGCAGATCGCCTTCGCCCGACATGCTCAGACCCGCCTGCGGGCCATGACCGCCCTGGAATAGGGCTCAGCCCTCTCCTTCTTCCTCGTCGGGCCGGGTGATCAAGTCCACGCACGTTCCGAAGTCCACGACCGTTTCGGCCGGAGGATTGGAGGCCAGGATCTCGGAATCGAGCGGCCCCTCCACCTCGCCAAGGCACAGTCCGACTACCTCTAGAACACCGGTGGCGTCGGCTATCCCGAGGGTGGCGGTATCGGGTACCCGTATTTGCTCGGGCCCGGTGGAGACCACCACGGTGATGACCGTGTCGGCGGCCACTTCGGTTCCTGGCGGGGGCTCGACTCTCACCACATGGTCGACTTCTACCCCGTTGTCGGGGACCCGCCATTCCAGCACTCCCAGGCGGACTTGCTCCAGCCTCTCCCTGGCCACTGCCAGCGATGAGCCGGGCTCTATGTCAGGGACCACGCGGGGCAACGGCCCCAGCGAAACCACCAAATCCACGCTGGAACCCAGCTCAACCTCGGAGAAAAGCTCGTCAACCTCGATGACCAACCCGGCAAACACCGTTTCGTGTGGGCGCCGGGTGACCTCCCCCACCGACAGACCTGACGCATCCAGCAATTCCGTGACGTCTGTTATCGCGAGTCCGGCAAGGTTGGTGGGTATGGCCACCAGTTCCGGGCCCAATGACACCCAAACCGTGACCGTCTCCCCTTCCTCCAACCCCGTGCCCGGCTCTGGCGCTTGTCGGAGTACCTGGCCCGCGACGGTGCCGTCTTGTCGCTGCTCGAGGCGGTTGAGCACCCAGCCATAATCGCTCTCAAGGCGGAGCAATTCGGCCTCGTCGGCACCAGCCAGATCGGGCACCTGTTTGGTCTCGGTGCCGAACTGCCTGTCCCAAAGAGCAAACGCCCCAAATCCGGCGGCCCCCAGCAGCATCAGGGCCAAGACTGCCCCCAGCAGCCGACGAAACCCTGGACCTCTGGCATCTGGAGGTGCGCTTGAGGGCTCTGTTCGCCTCGGCGGAGCGCCCACCTCAGCGGTTTCCGCGGTGTCGGGGATCTCCGGCCCCGCCTTTGGCAGCGGAATGGGCGCCGGCCGGGGCATTGTTCCCGCCGCGGCCAACAGCGCGAGGCCTAAGTCATGGGCACTGGGACGCTCGTCTCGTTCCGGCCTTCCCGCCATCTCCAACACCCGTCCCAACCGGTCGAATTGACCGGCAAGGTCGAGCTGGCGGCTCATCTTGGCCATCTGCGTGTACTCGGGATCGTCGGATTCGAATGGCACGCGGCCTGACAGCGCCTCGGTGAGCACCAGAACCAAGGAGTACACGTCGCTCTTTTGGTCGGGGGCCAGGCCCTGAGCCTGCTCGGGGGACGCGTAGCGAGCCGCGTCGATCTCCGAGAAAACCGACCGCGACGCGAGCGCTCCACTGGACTCGGACGAAGTCAAGATCCAGGACGTGCCCAGATCCGCCAGACGGGACCGGCCGCGGCCGTCGAACAAGATATTGGAGGGCCGGACATCTTGATGGACCAAGCCGTGGCGATGGATGTGCTCCAGCGCGCGGGCCATCTCCAATCCAACCATCAGCGTCTGCGAAGGCGACAGCAAATGCTCAGAGTTCAATAATCCCTGAAGGCTCCCACCGGCCAGGTACTCGCTCACTACATAGGGTCCGACTTCGGATTCTCCCCAGTCGTGTACCGCGACAAGGTGCGGGTGGACCAGCGCAGCAGCCTCCTCGGCAGCCTCCAAGAAGCGGCTGGCGAAAACCGCCTCTCGGTCCCACCCTTCGGGCAGTACCTCTCCAGCAAGCAGCTTGACCGTCACACGGCGCGATTTGGACAGGTCGTAGGCCAGGTAGACGTGGGTGAACCGACCTGCGCCGATGCGGGTAACGAGACGGAAGCGTCCGCCCAGAACTCGGCCGATCTCCCCGCTGCCTTGCGACACGCTTTGAGGGTACTTGCTGTTTCGAGTTTTTCCGCGCCACCCAGGGTGCCTCCGCGCCCTGTCGGCGGGCACACTTGAAGCGTGCTGGAATCCATCGCCCTTCGCCGGGCGCTGTTGGTGGTCGCGGCCTTGATGGGTGCCGCGGCCATCTTGTTGGCGTTGTTTCTGGCCGACACCGATGACAACGACGTGACCGTTACCGGCAATGCCGCGGTGGACGAGCTCATCCCCCCTCGCAATGCAGAGGTTCTCTCCCAGGAAACCGTGGGCATCGACTTGGCCATCGGCTTCGACGCCCGCCTGGTCATCAACGGGGTGGAGATTCCGCCCGCTCAGATCCGCCATGTCCCCAATCTCAACCGGTTCACATTCCGGCCTGACCAGGGCAAGGCGATCGAAAGCCTGCGCGCCGAACAGAATTGCGCTCAGGTGACCTACTGGCGCCAAGAGGCCGGCCCCACAGAGGCCGACACCATCTCTTGGTGTTTCTCTGCGTCCTAATTTGCAGGCTCTTCCGGCTGCACCCCTCCGTCGAGGGACCGCAGGGATGCCTCCAACATGCGCAAATGGGCCGCGAATTCCTCCGACTCCCCGTCCTGCAACCACTCCAGACGGGCCCGCTCGCGTGCCAGGTGTTCGCCCATGAGACGGTCGATGAGGTCTTTGCCCTCCGGGCTGAGCTGGGCCATCATCACCCGGCGGTCGTCGGGGTCAGGCACCCGGCGCACCAGATTCAGCTTCTCCAGCTGGTCCACCCGACCGGTCATCCCCCCGGAAGTGAGCATGGTCATGGCTGCCAGCTCACTGGGCTTGGCTTGGAAGGGCGCCCCGTTTCTCCGCAACGCCGCCAATACGTCGAACAAGCCCAGGGTAAGGCCATGGGGACGGAGAAAGTCAGCCATCGACTGCTCGAATAGCCGGTCGATGCGGGAGATGCGCCCGAAGATCCCGATGGGCGATGCGTCCAAATCGGGGCGCTCGCTGGCCCATTGCTCCAGAATTGAGTCCACTCGGTCGTGGGTCACGTCAACTCCTCCAGCACCGTCCCGATGGTGTCGGCTACTCGGTCCACCTCAGTGGTGGTGAATGTGAACGGCGGGTAGATGCCCAAG
>JAJEEH010000190.1 GCA_022821105.1 Acidimicrobiia bacterium | reverse complement strand
GTTGGCGGAAGATCTCCAGCCGGACCGGGCTGGTCTCGTGAGCCCCCATGAGGGCCTCGCGGACCTCGTCGGTCATCAGACCGGCGAAGTACGCCCTCAGCTCGCCGCTCAGCGCGCGCTGTTCGTCTGTGTAGTCGAGATGCACCGAGCCGCGACGCTACCAACGCCGGTGGTGCAGCACCGTTTTGGAAGGGATGAGACGCTGTGAATCAGAGAGCGTCGGCGCCCTGTTCCCCGGTGCGGATGCGGGTAAGGCCCTCCACCGAGGAAGTCCAGATCTTGCCGTCGCCGATCTTGCCGGTGCGGGCCGCGCCAGCGATGGCCTCGGTGGCCGCGGCCAGCGAGGAGTCGTCCACTACTACCTCGATACGCGACTTCGGGGTGAACGACACCTTGTACTCAGTGCCCCGGTAGGTCTCGGTGTGACCGCCTTGGCGACCAAAGCCCTGAGCCTCGCTCACCGTCATGCCCTGGACACCGACCTCGGCCAGCGCCTCCTTGATGTCTTCGACCTGATGCGGCTTAACCACCGCGGTGATGAGCTTCATTGATGCCGTCCTTTCTGGTCGCCGATGGGGACGCTATCAGGTCAATACAAACTAGGCAACAACTGGGAAAAACCCGGAAAATTCCTCGATATTGTGCTTTATGAGTCAGTACATTAGTACAATGTCGGCGTGCGGATCTGGATAGACGAGAGCTCGCGAATCCCGCCCTATGAGCAGCTTCGGGCCCAGCTCCGTTTGATGGTGTCGTCGGGCCGGCTCAAGCCCCGCGAGCGGCTGCCGCCCATCCGGTCGCTGGCCGCAGAACTGGGGCTGGCCCCGGGAACGGTGGCTCGGGCCTATCGAGAACTGGAATGGGAGGGAATCATGGAGGGCCGAGGCCGGGCCGGCACGTTCGTGGTTGACGAGCCCCCGGTGGCGTTCTCAGTGGTGGAACGACAACTGGCCGACGCCGCCGAGGCCTTTGCCGCAGAAGCCGATCGTCTGGGTGTGGGCCAACAAGCTGCCCTGTCAGCCTTGGAGACCACCTTTGCCTCCCGTTCCGACCCCGATCTGGATTCCGGCTAACGCACGCTCAACCAGGGTTCGCTCAGCCCAACACCACCGAGGGGTCGGGCACCAGGTCGCGGGCCAGCCACTGGAACATCCGCCAGCCGTTGTCCGCCGAGAACAGCGAGGCCTCGACCTCTTTGGCGGCTTCGTCGCTGATGGACTTGGCGTCGGGGGCCTTCACATGCACCTCGGCCACCCGCTCGGCAGCCACAAACCACCCCACCGCCTCGCCCGGTGAGCGCCCCCCGGTGAGCAGCCCGTGATTGCGGAGGATGCACACCCGGCTGGAGCCCATGGCCTGGGCGATGGCCTCGCCGCCGCCGACATCGTTCACCTCTAGGTTGTCGCCGTCGTAGAGCGATTGGTCGAACACGAAGGCGCACGACTCCTGGCTGATAGCCCGAAACAGCTCGACGTTGGCCGACCACGGCGTGCCGTATGGGGTGTGGGTGTGGGCAGCCGAGGCTAGATCGGGGCGGGCGTTCAGGATCGGCCAGTGGATGTGGTAGGCCGCGAAGTTGACCCCGTTTTCGAGAGGACCGGCCACGCCCTGGCCGTCGGGGCCCACCAGGGTGAGGTTGTCGACGGTGGCGTCACCAAAGCGGATTCCGTAGCCCAGCACCCAGAAGTGGTCGGTGAGGATCGGGTCGCGGGCGGTGATGTGGCCGTCGCCGGTCTGCCCCCAGCGCATGGCGGCAAAGATGCGGTAGCCGATGGCCGCCTCCCACTTGCGCAGTAGGCGCAGATCCTCAAGATCGGTTACCACAGGAGGTGCGGCGTCATAAGTGACGCCCGGATACCGGTCCAGCGCCAGTGCCATGGCCGAATGATACTTGCGGAATGAGCAGATGAATACCCCTTGGACTGACTAGAACAGTGCCATGGCCCATCTGAATCTGAGTGCCGATGAGGTGCTCACCACAACCCGAGCGGTGCGTCGGCGGCTGGACACTTCCCGGCCCGTGGCACCGGAGCTGATCGCCGAGTGCTTAGAGATTGCCGTACATGCCCCTACGGGTTCGAACCGGCAGAACTGGCGGTTCATGGTGGTCACCGAGCCCGATCTGATCGCCGGGCTGGCCGACCTGTACCGCCGAGCCGGTGAGGTGGCCGGCGACTATCTGGGCGTGCTCCCCCGGCTGGAGGTACCGGACCCCGCGCAGCTGGAGGCCGCCAACGAGAAGATGTACGCCTCGGCCGGCCACTTGTCCGCCCATCTTCACGAGGTGCCGGGCATGCTGATCCCGTGTCTGGTGGGACGGGTTTGGGACCATCCCCCGGTGACGGTGGCCTCCCATGTGGGCTCGGTGATCCAAGCGGCGTGGTCGTTCATGCTGGCCGCCCGGGAGCGCGGCATCGGCACGGTGTGGACCACCATCCACCTCTGCTACGAAGAAGAGGCGGCCGAGATGCTGGGCATTCCCTACGACGAGGTTATGCAACTGGCGCTGATCCCCTTCGCCCACACCGTCGGCACCGATTTCCGCCCCGCCCGCCGGGAGCCCCTGGAACTGGTCACCCGCTGGAACCGCTGGTAGAGCCCCCTTCTAGGATTCCCCCATGAACGCAGCGCAGGCATTGGACTACGTCCGGGAGAACGCCAACGCGGTGTTGGCCACCGCCCGACGAGACGGCACCCCCCAGATGTCGCCGGTCACCCTGGCGGTGGTGGGCGACACGGTGGTGATGAGCACCCGGGAAACGGCCTACAAGACTAAGAACCTCCGCCGCGACCCCCGAAGCTGGCTGTGCGTCTTCCCCCGCAACTTCTTCGGCGACTGGGTGCAGATCGAATGCCAGGCTGAGATCATCTCCGGACCGGATGCGCTGGAGCCACTGGTCGAGTACTACCGCACTCTGCGGGGCGAGCACCCCGACTGGGACGAATACCGCCAAGCCATGGTCGACGACCAGCGCTGCCTGGTGAGGTTCCACATCCTCCGCGCCGGCCCCGACCGCTCGGGCTGACCTTTGGAAGGCGCTGGTCAGCCTTCGTCGACTATGCGCCGCAGCCTTTTGTCGAATTTTGCCCGGTAGTTGAGATCGTGCCGGTGGGCGTCCCTCTTCTCCTCGAATAGCGCATCGATCAGCCCCGACATCTGCCCGGAGGTCTTGAGGAGGGGGATCACCTGCCGGTGGTCAATGCCCCGCTCGTCCAGCAACTTCTTCACAAGGTCAACCTGGCGGCTGCTCGGCGGATTGGTCGAGCCTCGGGAGACCCGCCTCATGGCTTGCTGGCTTCTCTCCCGCCAACCTTGGTTGGACGCCTGGATCAAGTCCACCGCGGTGCCCTTGCTCCACTCGGCGGCCAAATGCTGCGCCAG
Organism: Acidimicrobiia bacterium; assembly: GCA_022821105.1. Classification (GTDB taxonomy): domain Bacteria; phylum Actinomycetota; class Acidimicrobiia; order Acidimicrobiales; family Bin134; genus Poriferisocius. Next base: position 7,839 of record JAJEEH010000190.1, on the reverse strand, counting down.
CGCCAGGGTTGCCGCCGCGTCCGATCCGGCGTCGTGGGCCTTCTGCTCAATGCCCAGTTCCTGGCACAGCGTGGTCAGGCGGTAGGACTTGGTCCTCTCCGGCCACACCAGATGCGCCATCCGCAGCGTGCACCCGATCGACCCAAAGGCCGGCTCAGGCTGCTCGTAATGGGACATAGCAGAGTTGATGCACTTCAGGTCGAACTCCGCATTGTGGGCAATGACCGTCCGACCGCCGATGAAATCAACCGCTTGGGCCCAGACCTCAGGAAATCCCGGCGACGACACCGTGTCTTCCGCCGTGATTCCGTGGATTCCCACGTTCTTGATGTCGTACCGATTGCCGGGCGGCTTAACGAGCCACGACCGAGAACGGATCTTGCCGTCGAGAATCGCGGCAACCCCCACTTGGCAGACACTGCTCGGGCTGCTGGTGGCCGTCTCGACATCCACCGCGGCCACACCGGCCAAATCGACTCGACTCAATCTCCGCCCTTCCAGATTCGAGCTGATCTCGAATCATCGAGCCAACCCCCCATCGCAGCAGCGCCAAGACGTTACATTCCCCACCTGTGACATGCCTATGTAAGTGCTAGGCCAGGGCGGCGGCCTTTTCCTTGGCGCGGAAGTGGGGGATTACATGGTGGCCGAATTGGCGAATGGTCTCGAGCATGACCTCTTGGGGGATGGTCCCCATTTGGATCATGCACATGATCTCGTCGCAGCCGACGGCCTCGAGTTCGCCCACATAGCGGATGGCGTCCTCGTAGTTGCCGTAGGCGTGCTCCACATTGAATGTGCTGGTGGCGTTGGGGCTCAGCGGGATGTTCATCTCGCTGATCTTGGCGTGGACGTTGCCCACCGCCTCGTCGATGGCCGCCGCGGTGTCCTCGTCGGCTGAGCCGGCCCGAGGCGGGGGCGTGCCCAGGTTCCAGTGCATGATGGCCTCGGCGAAGAACCGCTGACCTCGGGCCCCGATGCGGAACGCCTCATCCCGGTCGTCGAGGATCGTGGTGGGGCACAGCGCCGAGAACCAGTCGTTGGGATGGTCGCTCACGAACCGCTCACCCGTCCGGGTGGCGATGGCCTCGTCGTAGGTCTCCTTCATCAACCGGATTTCGTCGGCCCCGGCAAATCCCAGCACCAGGGCTCCGATGCCCAATTCGGCGGCCAACCGCACGGTATCCACCTTGGTGCAGGCCAGATACAGCGGCGGATGGGGGTCCTGCACCGGTCGGGGCAGAATGGGATGCGGTGAGATGTCGAGCAGGCCGTCCCACTCGAACTCGTCCTCGCGCCAGCAGTTGGAGATGATCCGCAGCGACTCCTCCACCTGGGCGTATGTGTCCTCGGGCTTGACCCCGAATGCCGACATCTCCTGGAGGGTGGCCCCCCGGCCGGCGCCCACGTCCAGCCGTCCACCCGACAGCACGTCCAGCATGGCGATGCGCTCTGCGGCCCGCAGCGGATGGTTGTAACCGAACGGCATGCACACCACCCCGTGGCCGATGCGGATACGCGACGTCCGGGCCGCCACCCAAGTCAGAAAGATCTCCGGGGCGCTCATGTGGGCGTACCACTTCAGGCAGTGGTGCTCCACTGCCCACACCCGGTCGAATCCCACCTCCTCGGCCAACACCGCCTGATCCACGCAGTCGCGGATGACCTGCTGCTCGACCTCACGGGACGGATCGGCCATCTGGGCTTCGAAGATCATCGAGAATTTCACGGCCATCATTGAACCATTCCCGGCATCCTGAGCCCGAATGCTGGAGGACACTGCCGTTTGCCCTGCTGTCCGGTGGGGTCTGCCGAGAACCCTCTGGCTACCATCAACGCGGCATGGATTTCGACGAGACTCCCCAGGAAGCCGCCTTTCGGGCCGAGTGCGTGAAATGGCTAGACGCCAACCTCCCCGCCGACGGGGGCGGCGCCCGCGACCAAACGGCCCTCACCATCTCCGACCCCGATGTCGAGATGGCCTATGTGAACCGCTGCAAGTCCTGGCAGCGCACCAAGTACAACGGCGGGTGGGGCTCCATCACCTGGCCCACTGAGTACGGGGGCATGGGTCTGAGCGGCATCCACGAAGGCATATTCAAGGAGGAGGAGGCCAAGCGGGTGGCAGCCACCGGCGTGTTCTCCGTGGGCATCGGCATGGCCGGCCCAACCATCATCGCCCACGGCACCGACGCCCAAAAGGAGCGCTTCCTGCCCGCCATGTTGAAGGGCGACGAGGTGTGGTGCCAGCTGTTCTCCGAGCCGGTGGCCGGCTCAGACCTCGGCGGGCTGCGAACCACCGCGGTGCGCGACGGGGACGAATGGGTGGTGAACGGCCAGAAGGTGTGGACCTCCGGTGCCCAGTACAGCGACTGGGGCATTCTGTTGACCCGAACCGACCCCGATCAGCCCAAACACCGGGGCATCACCTATTTCCTGGTGGACATGAACACCCCGGGCATCGAGGTGCGCCCTCTGGTGCAGATCACCGGCGCGGCCCACTTCAACGAGGTGTTTTTGTCGGATGTGCGGATCCCCCACGAGAACATCCTCGGCGGGGTCAACACCGGCTGGGGGCCGATCATGACCACCCTATCCAACGAGCGGGCCTTGATCGGGGGTTCCAACGCCCGGACCCGGTTCAACGAGCTGGCCAAGCTGGCCCAGCAGACCGGCACCGACCGCGACCCGGTTACCCGCCAAGAGTTGGCCAAGGCCTACACCCGCATGGAGATCCTCAAGTACCAGGGGTACCGGGTGCGGACCGCGGCCAGCCGGGGAGAGCTGCCCGGCCCGGAGAGCTCCACCCTTAAGCTGGCCATTTCACTGCACTTCGAGCAGATGGGCGACTTGGTGATGGCCATGAGCGGGGCCTCGGGAATGCTCCACGGCGACAGCGCCCGAGAAGAGGGGCGCTGGCAATACGAGTTCTTAGGTCAGTGGGCGTCGCGCATCGGCGGCGGCACCGACAACATCCAGCGCAACACCATCAGCGAGAAAGTGCTGGGCTTGCCCCCCGACATCCGGGTGGACAAAGGCGTCCCCTTCAGGGAGATTCCCAGCTAGCTCGCGCCGTACACGGGTGCCGGCTCAGGTGAACCGGCAATGGAGGCGTGTACCGCGTCGCCAACTTCAGCAGCCACAAACTTGCGCCCCACGTCAACCACGTGGCCGTGCTGCCAGCCATCGCACACGTTGAGCGCCCCTCCGGCAATCTCGAAAACCCGGCCGGTCACATCGCAGGCATCCGACCCCAGCCACACCACCAGCGGCGACGCATTGGCCGGGTCTTTCTCGTCCCACCCTTCGGGGACATCCTCGGTGTACATGATCCCGGCGGTCATGCGGGTGCGGGCGTCGGGGGCGATGGCATTCACCATCACCCCGTAGCGGCCCCACTCCGCGGCCTGCTGGATGGTCAGCGCCGCCACCCCGGCCTTGGCCGCGGCGTAGTTGCCCTGTCCGATGGAGCCCAACAGGCCGGCGCCCGAGCTGGTGTTGATAACCCGCCCTTGCACCATCTCGCCGGCCTTGGACCGGTCCCGCCAGTGGGCCACCGCGTGGCGGGCGGGAGCGAAATGCCCCTTGAGGTGGACTCTCATGATGGCGTCCCACTCCGATTCGCTCATGTTGGCCAGCATCCGGTCGCGCAAAAAGCCCGCGTTGCACACCAGCGTGTCCAGGCGGCCCCACGTGTCTACAGCCTGGGCGATCATGGCCTCGGCTTGATCCCAGTCGGCCACATCGGCGGCGTTGGCCTCGGCCTCGCCCCCCTTGGCCCGGATCTCAGCCACCACCTCCTGGGCGGGCTCCGACGCGCCACCCGAGCCGTCTCTCTCCACCCCCAGGTCGTTGACCAGCACCCTGGCACCCTCGGCGGCGAATTCAAGGGCGTGGGCCCGGCCCAGACCTCGAGCCGCTCCGGTGATGACCACCACACGGCCGTCGGTGATGCCGGCCATCGTCAGAAGACCGGATTCAGCTCGGACGACACCATCCACATGGCGTAGTACTGAGCGGCACCGCCGTAGGCGTGGCCGATGGAGATCTTGGCCCCCGGCACCTGATATTCACCGGCGGTGCCCCGCACCTGGTTGGCCGCTTCCAGGCAGCGGATCATGCCCGACGCCCCAATGGGATTGGACGACAAAACACCGCCCGACATGTTCACCGGGAACGACCCGCCCAGTTCGGTGTCGCCGGCATCAGTCATCTTCCACCCCTCGCCTTCTTCAGCGATGAGGTGCCCCTCCAACCACATGGGCTCGTACCACGAGAACGGCACATACAGCTCGGCGCAGTCGATCTGCTCTCGGGGATTGGTGATTCCCGCCTTGCGGTACAGGGCCTCCGAGCACTCCACTCCGGCTTGGGGCCGCACCGTGTCGCGCCCCGGGAACTGGCCGAACTCGGTGCGCTTGGCGTGGGAGATGACCCACGCCGGCGGACGACCCGACTTCTTGGCGATGTCGTCGTTGCCCAGTACCACCGCCGCGGCCCCATCCGAGGAGGGGCACGACTCCAAGAAGTGGAGCGGGTCCCACAGCATGGGCGACTCCCGCACCTTCTCAATGGAGATGTCGGGCAGATGCAGGTGGGCGTAGGGGTTCTTGAGGGCGTTGAGCCGGTCCTTCACCGCCACCATCCAGCCGATGTGCTCGGGCGCCTGAGAGCGGGCGATGTAGTTGCGGATCCACGGGGCGAACGTGCCGCCCGCGCCCTGTCCGCCGCTCTTGCCGCCCGACAGCGCCCAGGTGGCGTTGCCTTCCGACTGCTTCTCGTAGGCGATGGTCAGCACTGTGTCGTACATGCCCGACTCCACCAGGTTCACTGCCGAGATGGCGGTGGACGCGCCCACCGACCCGGCGGTGTGCACCCGGTGGATGGGCTTGCCGATGGCGCCCAGTGCGTCGCACAGGCTCAACAGCGGCATCATTACCCCTTCGAGGGCGTCGGGCGCCTTGCCGATCACAATGGCGTCGATATCGTCAAAGGTGGCGCCGGCGTCTTCCAAGGCCCGGAGGGCGGCCTCCCGCACCAAGCCGTCCAAGGTCACGTCGTCGCGGCGGCGCTTGTATTTGGTTTGGCCGACACCCAATACCGCACATGGTCGTGGAGCCATCAGCTGTCTCCTTCCAAGACACAGAGCAGGTTCTGTTGCAAGGCCGGGCCACTGGATGCGTGGGCCACGCCTCGGCCGCCATCACCGTTGCGGATGGCCCGGGCCAGCTCGATCACCCGAGTGAGGCACACCGCCATGAACGGGCTGCCGGTAAGCGGCCCGCCCGATGGGTTCACCGTGGTTTCGCCGTTGAGGCCGAGGGCATCGCGCAGAATGATCTCCTCAGGGCTGTAGGTCACGGTCAGCTCGGCGATGTCCACCGGACCGTCGTGGAGGCCCACCCGATCGGCCGCGATGCGCACCGACGGGGAGTCGGTGAGGTCCCGCAGCGTGGGGTGGTGCGAATCGATCCGGTGGTCGATGGCCCGGATCCACACCGGGTTGTCGCACAGCTCCCGGGCCTTGTCGGCTCGGGCGATGATCATGGCCGCGGCTCCGTCGCTGGTCGGCGGGCAGTCGAGGCGGCGCAGCGGCTGCTGCAAGTAGGGCTCAGCCAGCAGCTCCTCCACCGACAGGTCGCCGCTGAGCTGGGCGTAGGGGTTGTCCTTGGCGTTGGCATGGCTGCGAGCCACCACCTCGGCGAAGTCCCGCTCGGTGGCCTTGCCCGCCGCGATGAGCGCTTGGGCCTGGAACCCGGCCTGAGTCCGGGGGTCCAAGCCGATGGGCGCGTGCACGTAGGGGTCGGTCTGGAGCGAGAACCCTTCCCGGTAGCTGCCCGGCGAGCACTTGCCCGAGCCCGACACCAGCACCGTGTCGATGTCGCCCGACTGGAGTCGCACGAATCCCTCGAACAGGGCCCACGCGCCGTCCATCTCCACATGGCTCTCATAGACGGGGGGCCACGCCCCCACCGCGTCGATGTTCATCACGAAGGCGAACGGCATCCCCGACAGGTAGTCGCAGCTCCCCGCGATGGTGAAGTCGATGTCGTGGCGGTCCATTCCCACCTGCTCGATCACCGAGTTCACGCACGGCATGATCATGGCCGGCTCGCTGTCGTTGAAGTGGGCGTGGGATGGGGTCTGCTCGAACGCGACGATGGCCACGTCCTCGGCCAGGCTTACCATGAGTGCTCCTTCAACTCGTCGGCGGGAATGTCGGGCTCACCAGTGGGCTCGAACCGGGCGTACACCGTCTCGGGGATGTTGCCGTAGCGATTGTCGATGTCCTCCACCGAGCGCTCCTCGGGGTCTCGCCAGATGCAGCGCATCCGCATCCCCACCCGCATCTCGTCCACCGTCATGTCGCGGATGTCGATGCCGATCACCGGCTGGTCGGTCCCGTCGAACAAAATCGAGCACCGCACGTAGGGCTCGGTCTCGGTCTGACCGTAGTACTGCACCGGGTTCAGCTCGGTGAACGCCACCACGGTGCCCACGTCGGACACTTCCACCTCGTCGGCCTCGCTCATCAGCACCCGGGACATGTTGTCGTAGCCCCGACCGGGCACATACACCTTGCCGGTTACCGGGCTGCGCTGGCCGATGATCTTGCCGTCCAGCAGCCCCTGGGCAAACCGGGCCCGGTGGGGGTACAGCGGTTCGTTGATGCGCAGGCCGATGAGGTGCTCGGTGATGGTCACCGGCTCGTCGCCCGGCTGAATCACCTGCTCGGCGGCGTCGCCCTCGGGCACGAAGTACACGTCGGCGACAGAGCCGTGGCGCTCATCTCGATACTGGGCCCGCACCCTCATCCCGGTGCTCATGGCCTCGGGGTCGCCCCCGGTGTCCACCGCGTGCACAAGGGCGGTGTCAGCCCCGTCCAGCTTGATGAAGGCGAAGCCGAAGGGCCGGTCGAAGGGGTGTTTGGCCGAGGGTTCGGCCACCCAGGTCCAGTTCTCCACCACCCCGCCGGGACCCACCTCAACCAGGTCGGGCTCAAGTGAGGCGAAGGTGTCCGGATCGAACTCCATGGGCGGGCACAGCACCCGATCACCGCAGCGCTGGCCAAGGATGCGGCCGTCGCGCAACCCGGTCAGAAACGGCCCGATGACCGGCCCGGTGGTGCGGGTGTAGGGGTACTCGAGGGTGTAATCGACGTCATGCAACTGGGGCACGCCGGCAAGTTCATCACACGCCTACCTCCCTCAGCTAAGCAGAACAACCGCCCGTTACGCCTAGAGCCTCCCCCAAAGCAAACAGGGTCAGCTCAAAGCGCCGAAGTAGTCAATGACGTCGTCAATGTACAGATCAGGGGCTTCGAGGGAGGCGAAGTGGCCGCCGCGGGGCATCTCGGTCCAGCGGACGATGTTGTACCAGTACTCCACCCATGGACGTGCCGGGAAAATACCATCGCCGGGGAAGCGGGCGTAGGCGGTGGGCACTTCCACCTGGCGGTCGGGGGCTGAGGATCCTCGGCCCCCGATTCGGGTCTCGTAGTAGAGCCGGTTGGCCGAGGCGATGGTGCCAGTCACCCAATAGACCATCACGTTGGTAAGCAGCTCGTCTTTGCTGAAGCTGGCTTCGATGTCGTTGTCAGGGCCGATGTCGCTCCAAGCCAGGAACTTCTCGACGATCCAGGCAGCCAGTCCGGCCGGGGAGTCGTTCAAGCCAACCGACAAGGTCTGTGGGCGGGTGGCCTGCTGCTCCCGGTAGCCCCGCTCCACCTGGTTGCGAGCCCGGCCTTCGGCCCGGGCTGCCCTCTCCTCATCAGTCAGGTCGCGCACTGCTCCGGGCGGAGGCTCAGAGGCGATTATCAGGTTCAGATGGATGCCTGTG
>JAJEEH010000057.1 GCA_022821105.1 Acidimicrobiia bacterium | reverse complement strand
AGCCGCTCCTTGATGTTCACCGAGGCGGCGGTGTTCTCCAACGCCACCCCCATCTGCTCGGCCACGTTCATGAAGAGGTTGTTGAAGATCTCCAGCATTACCGGGTCGGCATGAGTGCCCACGGCTGCACCGGTGCGTGGGGCTATGCGGCGCAACACGAGTTCGCCGCCTGGGGCTGTCGCCGCGGCCCAGCCCGGTTCAACCACCGTGGTGGAGTGGGGGTCGACGATGACCGCGGGGCCGTCTACGGCTGCCCCCGGGCCCAGGTCGGCCCGGTCGAAGAAGGAGATGTCTTGGGCCTGCCCCTCGAAGCTGGCCTCGTGGTGGGCCAGGGGGCTGGGTTCGGGCGATGAACAGTTGGAGGGCTGTTCGGTCAGGGTCTCCGACAGGCTGCTGCGGCCGATGGCCTCCACTTGGATCGACTCCAGCACGATCGGCGTCTCGGGGGAGGCGAATCCGAAGCGGGCCTGGTGGAGGTTTTCGAAAGCGGCCACCACCGGCCGGTAGTCGTCGGCAACCACTTCGAGTGCGGTGTCAGATCCCTCGTACCGCAGGAAGTAGCTGGCCTCAATGTGAATGTGGGAGGGGGGCAGGTCGGAGGCCACCTCGGTGAAGGCCGCTGCGGCCAGCTCTCCGATGTCGGTGGCAATGGCACCCAGCAGCTTCTCGTTGAGTGTTTGGCCCACCGCCCGCTCGGTTACCGAGCGCACGTCGGCCAGTCCGATGCCCAGCGCCGAGAGCACTCCGGCGTGGGGGTGGATCAACACGGTGGACATGCCCAGCTCGTCGGCCACCCGACAGGCGTGCTGGCCGCCGGCGCCGCCGAAGCAGGCCAAGGTGTAGGCGCTCACGTCATGGCCCTGCTGCACCGAGATGGTCTTGATGGCGTTGGCCATGTTCTGGACCGCCACATCCAAGAACCCCTCAGCGGCCCTTTCTGGGGTCCACGATTGTCCGGTGGCCTCGGTGATGGCCGCAGCCAGTTCGGCGAAGGCGCTCTGGGCCGCGGCCGCATCCAAAGGCTGGTCGCCGCGAGGGCCGAACACCGCCGGAAAGTGGTCGGGGTGCAAGCGGCCGAGAACCACGTTGGCGTCGGTCACGGTGAGCGGCCCGCCATTTCCGTACGAGGCCGGGCCGGGTTCGGCGCCCGCCGAGTCGGGACCCACCCGGAATCGGCTTCCGTCGAACGACAGGATCGAGCCGCCCCCGGCCGCCACGGTGTGGATCAAGATCATTGGCGCTCGCACCCTGACCCCGGCGACCACTGCATCGGTAGTGCGCTCGAAGCGGCCGTCGTAGTGGGATACATCGGTGGAAGTGCCGCCCATGTCGAATCCGATCAGGCGGTGGTGGCCGGCAGCCTCCCCGGTGCGGGCCATGCCCACCACCCCGCCAGCCGGACCGGACAGCAGCGCGTCCTTGCCCCGGAAGTGGTCGGGGTGGGCTAGTCCGCCGTTGGACTGCATGAAGAAGAGCGACGTGTCGATCTGGTCTTCCACCGTTTGGATGTGACGGCGCAGCACCGGGGTCAGGTAGGCGTCGGCCACGGTGGTATCTCCCCGGGGCACCAAGCGGATGAGCGGGTTCACCTGGTGGCTGGCGGAGACATGCTCGAACCCCGCCTCGGCGGCGATCTCGGCCAGGCGGGCTTCGTGACCGGGGTAGCGATAGCCGTGTACCAGCACGATGGCCGCCGACCGCAATCCAGCCCGGTGGGCCGCGGCCAGCTGCTGTCGGGCGTCGTCCTCATCCAGTGATCGCTCGACGGTGCCGTCGGCCCGCACCCGTTCGTCCACCGTTATCACCTGGCTGTACAACATGTCGGGCAGCACAATGTCGAGGGCGAAAAGGTCGGGCCGGGTCTGGTAGCCGATGCGGAGGGCGTCGGCGAACCCCCTGGTAGTGACCAAAACGGTGGGCTCGCCCTGGCGCTCGAGCAGGGCATTGGTGGCCACCGTGGTGCCCATCTTCACCTCGGCCACTTGGTCCGACGGGATCGGCTCATCCTCGCTCAGCCTCAGCAGTGTCCGGATGGCTTCGATGGCGGCGTCGCGGTATCGGGGGCTCTCCGACAGCAGCTTGACGGTGGCGACGTCGTCATCGGGTGTTCGGGCCACCACGTCGGTGAAAGTGCCTCCGCGGTCGATCCAAAAACTCCAACCTTGAGACATCGCGTCGGCCATGACCGGCTATCCCCCCAGCTCGGCGGCAACTCGGTGCGCTACGACCATGGCGTCGGCGATGGCCTCGTCCTGGTTGATGTAGCGGTAGGTGGCCAGCCGTCCGGCGAAGTACACCGGGATGTCGAAGTGCTCGGCGATCTTCTCGGCGAGCTCGGCGTTGCGGCGCTCGTTGGCGCCGTCGGCGGTCAGCACCGGGTAGTGGCGCCGGGGCGCCCCCGGCATCTCCTCGCTGACGACGGTGCCTTTGATTTGCTGCCCGGTGGCGTGCTTGGTCTCCACCGTGCGGGTGTAGGGAACCCGGGTTGACGGGCGGTTGGTGACATAAGCGGGGGTAAGCACGCCGCCGGGGTCGTCTGTCGGTTCGAAGCGCGACCGCATCTCGATGCCCCGCCACTCCAGCTCGCCGGGGCAGCGGGCGAAGTCGTCCAGTGACGCGGTGATGATCACCGCGTCGTAGTCCTGGCCGAGACGGTGGGCATCGTCCACGGTGATCTCGGTGTCCAGGGTGACGGCCACGGTGGACAGCACCGACTCGATCACCTCGTTGATGCCATTGGGAGGGCAGTACTGCCAGCGGTCCCGGAACAAGCCCCGGTGCCCGTCGCGGCGCAGCTCCACCCGCTTGGGGGCGAAGCGGGCCGACAGCTCGATGGCCGGGCGGCCCCACTGCTTGGCGGTGTAGTCCCTGATGAACAGGTCGTACAGGGTGCGGCCCATTATCGACACCACATAGTCCTCGAAGTTGCCGCCAGTGGGCTGGGCGGGAAGGGAGGCCAGCTCCCGCTCCACCATCGGCCACACTGGCAGCTCCTTGAGCTCCTCCACCTGGGGAGGCCAGGACAGCAAGTGGCCCTCGTCATCGTCGGGCGACAGATACACCTCGGTGAGCACCTTGTGGTCGTAGGGACGGGTGAGCCCGTGGGCGTTCACAAACTTGTTCACCTCCTCATTGTCGGTGTGGAAGATGTGGGCCCCGTTGGGCTCGTACACCACCCCGTTCATGGTCTCAGCTCGAGAATGCCCCCCAACAACGCTGGTCTTTTCCAGAACCTCCACCGCAAAGCCCGCATCGGTCAGCAGGCGACCGGCCACGGCTCCGGTCCACCCGGCCCCCACGACACCGATTCGCCGCCTCACAAGATGTCCCTCAAGGGGCGTGGCGACATCGGGAACTCCAGTCGGACGTCTCGGGTACGGTAGGGGGGTTGAGCCCAAGGGGCCGGAAAACGACGATAGCGCAGGGGTATGACGATGTTGGACTGTGTAATTCGGGGCGGATTGGTAGTAGACGGCACCGGAGCGCCGGGTCGGGTAGCCGATGTCGGAGTGCGAGACGGGCGCATCGTGTCCATTGGCCGTTCGGACGAGCCCGCACGCGAGGAGATCGACGCCGACGGGTTGGCGGTGGCCCCGGGATTCATCGATGTGCATACCCACTACGACGCCCAGGTGCTTTGGGATCCCCACCTCACGCCGTCGTCGCTGCACGGAATCACCACCGCCATAGGGGGCAACTGCGGCTTCACCATCGCTCCTATGGTGCCCGACGAGGCTGACTACGTGATGCGGATGCTGGCCCGGGTGGAGGGCATGCCCACCGAGTCGCTGGAGGCCGGGCTGGACTTCGGGTGGTCTTCGTTCGGATCGTGGCTGGATCGCCTGGAGGGCAACGGACTGGGGGTCAACGCCGGGTTCCTGGTGGGCCACAGCACGGTGCGCCGCCTGGCAATGGGATCGGCGGCGGTGGGGGAGGCGGCTACCGACGAGCAGCTTGAGAACATGAAGTCGCTGCTGGCCCAGAGCCTGGCCGAGGGCGGGCTGGGTTTCTCCTCTACCCGGGCGTCGGCCCACAACGACCACAACGGCGACCCGGTGCCTTCTCGGTCGGCCACCAACGCCGAGATGGTGGCCCTGGCCGGGGTTTGCCGGGATTACCCCGGCACCACCCTCGAGATCATTCCCAGCATCGACTACCTGTGGTCCCCCGAGGCGTACGAATTGATGACCGCCATGGTGCTGGCCGCCGATCGTCCGATGAACTGGAATCTGTTCAACGTGCGGCCCGGCGAGGACGACTACCTGGAGAACCGCCTGGGGTCCGCCGACTACGCCCGACAGCAGGGCGCCACCGTGGTGGGGCTGATGCTGCCCGACGTCATGCAGATGCGGCTGAACTTCGCCACTGGGGTGCTGTACGACACCCTGCCCGGCTGGGCCGAGATCATGCACCTCGACGCAGCGGCTAAAGCCGAGGCTCTGGCCCGTCCCGAGGTGCGGCAACGGCTGGTGGACGGCGCGGCCAAGGCGTCTCACCGCACCTGGGTGCGGTGGGCTGAGACCACAGTGGTGGACGTGTCCTCCTCTTCGTTGGAGGCGCTGGTAGGCCGCAGCATCGGCGACCTGGCCGCAGAGCGGGGCCAGGAGCCCTTCGATGTGATGTGCGAAATCTCCCTGGAAGACGACCTGATGACCGGGTTCGGGCCGCCGGTGGTGGGCGACGACGAAGAGTCGTGGAAGAAGCGGGCCGAGATGCTGAGCGACCCCCGAGTGCTGGCCGGCGGCTCCGACGCCGGGGCCCATCTGGACATGATGATGACTTGGGGATGCACTTCGGCGCTGGTAGGCGACACAGTGCGCGATAGGGGACTCCTCAGTCTGGAGCAAGCGGTGAACCTGGTGACCGACCGCCCGGCCCGCCACTATGGGCTGCGGGGCCGGGGACGGCTGGCCGAGGGCTGGTGCGCCGACATCGTGGTGTTCGACCCGGCCCGCCTCACCAAGGCCCCGGTTACCACCGCCTGGGACATGCCTGGCGGAGGGTGGCGGCTCACCGGTGGCGCCGAGGGCATAGAGCACGTGCTGGTGAACGGGGTGGAAACCCAGCGGGCCGGCGCTCTCACCGACGCCCGCCCCGGCCGGGTCATACGCTCCGGGCGCGACACCGACACGGTCACCGCTGCCGGCCCCTGATTTTTCCCAGACCGGCCGGATGACGGCCCAGCAGGGAGCAGGGGAGTAGAAAGAGCGGGTGATCGAGGGTCCTGATCGGCGAGTGCCACGGTCGGTGCATGCGCTGGGCTATCGGGACTACCGGCTCTACTGGACCACCAGCGTTGTATCCAACATCGGGTCGATGATGTACCTGGCCGCCATCGGCTGGTTAGTGGAGGACATCACCGACGACCCCTGGAAGGTAACGGTGGCGGCCACCGCCGGATTGATTCCCCTGTTGGTGATGAGCCCGTTCGGGGGATCGCTGGCCGACCGCTACAGCCGCACCCGCCTGTTCTTGGCCACGGTGGTGGGCCAGATGGTGGTGGCAGTGGCGTTGGCCTGGGTGGTCCAGATCGACGCCGAAACATTCTGGGTGCTAGTGGCCTTCTCCATCGGCGGGGGTGCCACCGCATCGGTAGGGGCACCGGTGCAGCAGGCCATCGTGGTGGAGCTGGTGCCGAGCGGGGCCATGCGCAACGCCATCTTCTTGAACTCCACCCAGTGGAACATCTCCCGGGCGGTGGGCCCCATGCTGGGCGGATGGCTCATCCAGTTCTGGGGGCCAGCCGCCGCCTTCTGGTTCAACGCGGCCAGTTTCACCGTGCTCGTAATCGGGCTGAGCCTGCTGCCGCCCCGGCCGCCCCCCGGGGCGTCGTCGGGCCAGGGCTTTCTGGCCGACTTCCTGTCGGGACTCCGCTACGCCCGCGGCATCGAGGGCATCCGCGTGGTGATGCTGGCCAGCTTCATGCTGGCCGCGGCCATCTCCCCCACGCAGTGGCTCGCCCCGGTTATCGCCGACGACGCCTTCGGCGTCGATGCCGCCGGCTTCGGAGTGCTGCTGGGCGCATTCGGGGTGGGCTCGCTAGTGGGCGCGGCACTGCTGCTCCAATTCGACCGGGGGACTGCGTACAGCCGTCTTGTCACCATTGGCTTCACCACCGTGGCCCTGTTCACGCTGGTTCTGGCGGTGGTTCCCACCTTCGCACTGGGGGTGATGGCCATAGGCGCGGTGGGCCTGGCCTTCATGGTGACCATGCCCACCCTTACCAGCGCACTGCAAAGCCTGTGCGACGACGCCTACCGGGGCCGAGTGATGAGCTTGTGGATGATGCTGTTCGGCTTGGCCGCGCCGGCGAGCATCCTGGTGCAAGGAGGGATAGCCAGCGCCATCGGCATCCGCTGGGTACTGGCCATCACCGCCATGATGGTGGCCGCCTACCTGGCCAGCCAGCTCACCCGAGGTCGCCTCCGCCACCTCGATACCGCGGGTGATCAGGTTGGATAGGGCTTGCCGGTGGCGATGTTGACGGTGTTGTAGGTGGCCCAGGCTCGGTCGAGGGTGGCTTGCAGGGGTGTGAGGCGCTCGTCGTCGGTGGCTTGGGCGATCTCTTCGATGACGATGCTCGCCGTTTCGAGGGCGGCGAGGACATGGTCGTCGGTGATAGGGGCATTCAAGGGGATGGTCCGGTAGGTGACGTACGTTCCGTGGACCCTCCAGTTGATGTAGGGCTCGTTCGGGCGTTCGCTTCCCTCCAGGTCGATGATGCGGCGGAGCGCGTCTTCGATTCGGGAGTGGGAAGGCTCTTTGACCAGTGCGAGCAGCTGGTGAAGCTGGTGGGTGAGCATAGGGCGCTCTTGGTTTTGGCAGTGGATCAGCGCAGTCAGAGCGCTCTCCGTGACTGCATGGGCTTGGGAGCAGATGCCTGCGAAGCGCTTCCGGGCTGGGTCTTGCGGGTTGATCTCCGGGGAGGGCGTGGGCGGTTCGTCGCTCGGCTCCGAGCGGTAGACCACTCCAAGCAGTGTCAGGGACAGGTCTGTGTGGAGGAGGCTTTGGACGGCTTCCTCGTGGTGGGTGGAGGGCAATTCGATTTCCTTGTTCCAGTTGGTGCGAGGACCGGGGGTTAGGGTTCCGGCCAATACAAGGGCGTCGAATTTCACGCCGCTTTCGAAGGTGGTCCGCATCCGGGTTGAGCGATGTACCCACTCGGGCCAATCGGTGACGTGGACGTCGACCTGGTGGCCGGTGGCCTCCCGGGCCAGGTGTTGAAGCTGGCCTTGGATTTTCCAGCGTTCCTGGTAGTCGCCCAGGTCGTCGAAGACGGCCACCAGGTCGATGTCGCTGTCCTCGGTCTGCTGTTCGCGGGCCACCGACCCGAACAGCATCACGCACGCCGCCCCGCCCTCCAAGACCGCAGTCGCGGCCCGCTCGGCGTCGGCCATCGTGGGGGTAGCCAGGGTTGCGGGCATAGTTGCAGGGTACCAATCCTGCACGCTCACAGTAAACAACTTTACGTTATTTTCAGATAACCTCAGCTATTACTGATCGGCTATCGGAAGAAAACCTACAGGAGGATTCCGTCAGGGCGGGGAACCCCCTAGCCATCGAGGATTCCGGCCAGCCAGGCGTCGGTGCGTTTGTTGGCGGCTTTGGTCATCTTGGTGGGAAACACCGTGAACCCGTGGGGTGAGGCCGGGTAGATGGCCAGATCGGCGGGGTTGCCATCCGCCCGCCAGCGGGCGGCCATGAACAGGGAGTCGTCGTAGAGGTAGTCGTAGGTGCCCACGGTGAACAGCGCGGGGCACAGGTGGTTCAGGTCGGCGTACAGCGGGGAGATGTCGGGGTGCTGGCGGCCCTTGGTGTCGTGGTCGCCCACGTACATTTCCCGGAACTCGACATTGCCCAGCTTGATCTGCGACGGGGTGCCGCTCAGGTCGAACACCCCGTACACCAGGTTGGCCCCGATGAACTCACCGGCAGCGTCATGGCGGTCTCGCATCCGCACCAGCGTGGTGGCGGCCAAGTTGGCCCCGGCCGAACCCCCGCCGATCAGCAGGGGCACTGAGCCGAACTCGTCGCGGCCCGGTCCCAGCGCCCACAGTGCGGCGGCCTCGCAGTCGTCGGGACCGGCGGGCCAAGGGTGTTCGGGGGCGAGGCGGTATTGGGCGCTGACCACCGCGATCTGGTGCTTGCGGGCCATGGCCCGATTTCCCAGGTCGCCCATCTTGGGGTGGCCCATAAAAAAGCCACCGCCGTGGATGTCGAGATACAGCGCCCGGGCCGGACCGTCGGGCGCGAATACCCGCAGTTCCAACTCGTCGCCCGCCGCGCCGAGGTAGGTGCGCGTGTCCACGTCATCAAGAAAGGAGGAGGCGAGGATGCCCCCGCCTAGAGACTCGAGGTCTCGGGCTTGGGCCCGACCCTCGGGGGTCGACAGATCAGGGGCCGCCGATACAAACGAGAACTTCGACAAGAAGTCCATGGCTTCGGGCACATATTCGTCGAGGGCCGGGTCGTAAAGCTGGCTCAAATCCATGAGGTGGTTCTAACATCCTCCCGACTCCCGATTACAAAAAAGGGGAAAACCGTGTCGAGTTCTGGTTCGATTTTGGGGAATTCCGTCGTTCGCGTCGAGGATCCCGGGCTGCTAACCGGCGCAGAGCGCTACTACGACGACTTCACTCCTGAGGGCACCGCCTACGTCACCTTTGTGCGCTCGCCGATGGCCCATGCCACCATCACGGAGGTCGATGTGCTTGAGGCTCAGGCCATGGACGGCGTGTTGGCGGTGTACACCGGCGAGAACATCGGCCTGCCGGCCACCGCCGGATTCCCCATGCTCCCGGTGTTCGAGCGCCCCCAGATCGCCGGAGAGCGGGTGCTGTTCGTGGGCGACATCGTGGCCGCGGTGATCACCGAGACCCGCGAGCAGGGCATGGACGCCGCTGAGGCGGTGTTCGTGGACTACGACCCTCTGCCGGCCAACGCCGACCCCGAGAAGGCGCTGGACGAGGGCGCCGAGGTGCTCTGGCCCCAGAACGAGGGCGGCAACCTGGCCTTCCACACCGAACTGGGTGAAGACGACGGTTTGGCTGAGGCCGCCCATGTGGCCGAGGTGAGGATGGAAAGCCAGCGGCTGGCCGCGGTGCCCATGGAGCCCAACGGCATCCTGGTGGAGCCCGGCACCCCCGAAGGCGGCATGACCGTGACCTTTCCCAGCCAGGCGCCCATCGGCCTCAAGGACGGGTTTGCCGGCCTGTTCGGGCTCGACGGCGACAATGTGCGGCTGATCGCCCCCGCGGTGGGCGGGGGCTTCGGGGCCAAGACCGGCCTGTATCCCGAATATCTGGTGGCGGCCAAGGCCGCTTTGGAGTTGGGCCGTCCGGTGAAGTGGACCGAGGCGCGCTCTGAAGACATGGTGTCG
>JAJEEH010000165.1 GCA_022821105.1 Acidimicrobiia bacterium | reverse complement strand
CCGTAGGTCAGCTTGTGGGTCTTGGATCCCAGCGCGCCGGCGTCGGCCTGATCATCGGTCTCATAGGTGACCTCGTTGCGAATCCGGGTACGCACGATGTAGGCCCGCCGCAAGAGCGCGTCGGAATCGAGGCCGCCGCCGGAGTAGAACGGCTGCCAGAACGAGGGCATCGTGGCCAGCGCCTGGGCTCCAAGCTCGTCAGGACAGGTAGGCACCTCTCTCCACCCCAAGGGAGTCAGCCCCTCCTCGACAGCGATGGCGTCCATGGCCTCTCGGGCATGGGCGGCGGCTTCGGGGGTGTCGGGCAGAAAGCCGATGCCGGTGGCGTACTGCCCCGCCGCTGGCAGGTCGAAGTCGCACACTTGGCGGTAGAAGTCGTCGGGAATCTGGATCAGCAAACCCGCGCCGTCGCCGGTGTTCACCTCCGCGCCCAGCGCCCCTCGGTGCTGGAGGTTGCACAGCGCCCCGTAGCCCACCGACACGATCTCGTGCCGCGGCCGGCCCTTCAGGTCCACCAAAAAGCCCACCCCGCAACCGTCGTGCTCGTTTCGGGGGTCATAAAGCCCCTGGGGGTGTGGCAGACCGGGAAGCTGCGGCCAGTTCCTCATTGCGTCCTTTCCAGCGTGTTTGCGGTGCGCGCCGAGACGACATTGGCCAGCGGCAGGGGGAAATTTTACCGCCGTACCCCAGTCCCCTACCAAGTCTGTTCTGCTCGGGAGACTCCCAAGAGGCATGATTGTGAAGTGGAATCGCCTGTTGATGATGGGGCTGGAGTGGCTGAAGTAGGCGGAATGCCCGCCATCGAGGGAATGCTCGACTTCATCGACGCCTGTCCGACGCCTTTCCACGTGGTCGAAAGAGCGGCCGGGTTCCTGCGTGCTTCAGGGTTTACCGAATTGGACGAAGCCGACGAGTGGCCCGACGCCACTGGCAGCCGGTTCGTGCGCCGGGACGGCAGCCTGGTGGCGTGGCGGCACCAGGCCTGCGACGCGGGCTTCCGTATTGTCGGAGCCCACACCGACAGCCCCAACCTGCGCATCACCGCACAGCCCGACACCGGCCAGGCCGGGTACCGGCAACTCGGGGTGGAAGCGTACGGGAGTGTGCTGCTCAATAGCTGGCTCGACCGCGACCTCGGGATCGCCGGTCGCCTGGCAACCCCATCGGGGACTCGGCTGTTCCGCATCGATCACCCCATCCTCCGAGTACCCCAGCTGGCCATCCACCTCGACCGAGAGGTCAACACAAAGGGCCTGCTGCTCAACCCCCAAACCCATATGGTCCCCGTGTGGGGGCTGGGGCTGCGCACTCCTGGCGAATTTGCCTCAGTAGCCGCCGAAGCGGCCGGGGTCGGTGCCGACGAGGTCTTGGCCTGGGATGCCATGCTCCACGACATCAACCCGTCGGTAATCGCCGGCATCGACGGCGAGTTCATCCACGCCCCCCGCATTGACAACCAAGTGTCATGCTGGGCCGGACTTCAGGCCCTGATCGATGCCCCGGCCGACTCGCCTCCCAGCGCGGTGCTGTGCCTGTTCGACCACGAGGAGGTGGGCAGCACCTCGGCCCAGGGGGCCGCCTCCACCCTGCTGCCAACTGTGCTAGAGCGCATTGCCGGCAGCCGCGGTGCGTTGCATCCTGCGCTGGCCCGGTCGCTGTGTGTGTCGGCCGACGGGGCCCACGCCACCCACCCCAATTATCCCGAGCGCCATGAGCCCGACCATCACATCGCCATAGGCAGCGGGCCGGTGATCAAGCGCAATGCCAACCAGCGCTACGCCACCGACGCGGTGGGCGAAGCCGCATTCGCCGCGGCGTGCGAGAAGGCCGGAGTGGACCACCAGCTATACGTCCATCGAGGCGACATGCCGTGCGGCAGCACAATCGGGCCGTTCGCGGCGTCGTCCACCGGGGTGACCACAGTCGACGTCGGCGTCGCTCAGCTCTCTATGCACTCGGCCCGTGAGATGTGCGGGTCTCAAGACCCCTTGGACTTTGCGCTGGCCCTCGGCGCGTTTTTCAGCGTCGCAGGTTGACCCGGGTCAGCCGACGGGTTCGCTCGTAGGCCGACACCGCCACCAAGAAGATGGCAAAGAATTCCAGACGGCCGATGAGCATCATCGACATCAGCACTGCCCGGGCCGGGCGGGTGAACACCAAGTAGTTGGAGGTGGGTCCCGCCTCGCCCAGTGCCGGTCCCATATTGCTCAACGCGCTGATGGCCGCAGACGAGGACGTGATCAGGTCTTGGCCCAACGCGGCCAGAACCAAAGTGGCCACAAGCGCCGACAAAGCGTAGAGGGCCACCAATCCCGCCACCCGCTGGAGTATCGGCTCGGCCACCACCATTTGGCCGAGCTTCACCCGGGCCACCACCCTGGGATGCTTCACTCGCAGCAGCCCGACCCGCATGTATTTCGCCATCACTTGGGCGCGCAACACCTTCAGCCCCCCGGCGGTGCTGCCAGTCATACCCCCCATCACCATGAGGGGCAGCAGCAATGCCTGTGCCCCCGGCGTCCAAGCCGCGAAATCGCCGCCCGGATTGCCGCTGGAGGCGTTGCCGAAACCGCCACTCGTGCCCAGGGTCACCGCGCCGAAGATCCCGTTGCGGAGGCTATTGGTCAGATCAGACAAGTCGTTCAGCCAGTTGAGTAGCGACGCGAACAACGCGACCGCGAATATCAAAAGGAGATAGGTGCGAAATTCAGAAGACCGTCCGTAGGCCCTCGGGTTGCCCGACACCGCCCGCCAGTGGAGGGTGAAGCTCACTCCACCCACCAGCATCCCGACAATCATCACCGCTTCCACCGCGATGCTGTCGAAGTGTCCGATGGAGTCGTCGTAGGGCGAGAAGCCCCCGGTGCCTGCGGAGGTGAAGGCATGGGCCACTGCGTCGTACAGGCTCAACCCGGCAATCATCAGGGCTGCCGCTATCGCCAGGGTGATACCGCCGTAGAGTGCCCACAGCCGCCGAGCGGTGGAACTCACCCGAGGCGCCAGTCGGTCGGAAGTCGGACCGGGGGCCTCCGCGGTGATGAGGCTCAGCCCACCGACGCCCAGGAACGGCAGAATGGTCACCGCCAGAACCACCATGCCCATGCCGCCGTACCACTGCATGATCTGGCGCCACATGAGCACGCCTCGGCCCGTCCCCTCGATGGGGCTGAGCACGGTTGAGCCGGTGGCGGTGACACCGGATACCGCCTCGAACAGAGCGGTGTCGAAGCTCCCCAGTTCGCCTGAGAACCACAGCGGCAGTGCGGCGAAAAGCGACAAGCCGATCCAGGTCCATGCCACCGCAGCGAACACCGAGGCCGGGGGCATGTCCTGGTCGAGCCGAGTGAAGATCACCAACAGCCCCCCACCAGCCAGCGTGACCAGTGCCCCCATCCCGAGAGCTACCTCATTGTCCGATGTGGACGACCCCCACTCCACCAGGGTGGCCAAGAGCATCCCCGGAACCATGAACAGCAGCCCCAGCCCCACAACGAACCCCACTCTGCTGGTCACATTCCAGGGTCGGTCCACCAGCAGTAGGGACACGGCCCATTTCACCGCGGCCCTCCCCCGACGAGCAGCCGTCAATACCGCAGTCATAGCCCCAGCCTCATCGCCTCAGCCTCATAGCCCCAGCCTCATGGCCCCAGGCTCATCGTCGTAACCTCATCCGCTGGATCTCGCCTATACCCCAGCCGATCACCACCACCACCGGGTAGATCGACAGCCGGCCCAAGAACATCAGAGCAACCAACACTCCCCGAGCTGGGGCCGCCAGCACCGTGGCATCGGCGAAACCCGAGAGATCGCCCAAACCAGGCCCGCCGGTCGCCAGTGCGGAAATCGATCCCGACACCGCGGTCGGCAGGTCTCCCCCCAGCGAGGCGATGCCGAACACCCCCGAGGCGGCTGCCAGAACCCACAGAATCTGGAAGTTGTGTACCCGGGTGAGCGACGCCTCCGAGGCAACCTCTCCCGACACCTTCACCGGCACCACCGCCCGGGGATGGAGTTGCAATACCAGTTCCCGTCGCACGATGCCCAGAATCTCGATTACCCGAAGCACACGGAAACCGCCACCGGCCGAGCCCGCCATCGAGCCCACCCCGATGAGCAACAGAAGGAGAATTTGGGGGGCGGACGCCCAGTGTCCCCAATCTGCGACCCGGAAACCAGTGGTGCTGATCGACGAGGTGACAACAAAGAACGACTCTCGGATGGTGTCCGCACCGCCTCCGGTATCGGTCCACGTCCACGCCGCCACCAGC
This sequence comes from Acidimicrobiia bacterium, assembly GCA_022821105.1. Lineage (GTDB taxonomy): Bacteria > Actinomycetota > Acidimicrobiia > Acidimicrobiales > Bin134 > Poriferisocius. Next base: position 1,667 of record JAJEEH010000165.1, on the reverse strand, counting down.
ACCGTCGAGCCAACGATCAAACTGGCGTAGAGCTTGAGTTCAGTCGATCTCCATAGGGCCTGCACTTTCCCCCGCACCATCCATACCAACGCGGCCACCGACACGCCGGCAAGGGCCATCGCCCCTGCACCCACCCATTCGATTGCCGCCGAGTCGAAATGGGCGAAGGAGTCTCGATAGTTCGCGAATCCGCCGGTGGATGCGGTGGTGAGACCGAAGGTGGCGGCGTCGAATGCGCCCATACCGGCCGCGTAGTAGGACGCGAACACCAGCACCGTGAAGCCCAAATAGGTCAAGACCACCCGCTGGGTGTTGTGCGACCACGTCCTCGCCAGCACCGCTCGCCGTCCTCGGCCCTCGGCCACCTCGCTCAACCGCCGTTGCCCCCCGAAGGCCGGCACCACCACCAGGGCAAGCAGCAGGGCACCCAAACCGCCCAGCCACTGGGTCAAGGCCCGCCAAGTGAGCAGCCAGGCGGGCAGCGCTTCGGGGTCCACCACGGTGAGCGAGGTGGTAGTAAAGCCAGCCACCGACTCGAAGATGGCATCGTCCACTCGGCTCATCTCTCCGGATGCCAGATACACCACGGTGGAGACCACCACGAGGGAAGCGGCCGTGGCCACGACTGTGGTCAGCACCCTGACTGCGGAGCGGTGCCAGGGGAAGCGAACCCGAGACGGGTCGCTCATTCCAAGCTCACCCGAAGAAGCGCTTGACTTCGTCCACGGTGTCCGGCCTTGCGAAGACCACGATGTGGTCGCGGCTGCGGAGCTGGCTGCGGCCCCGGCCGATCTGCGCCTTGCCGTCTCGCACATAGGCGCCAATGAGCACGTCCTTGGGCAGTCCCAACTCCCTCACCATGGCCCCTTCAGCCTTCGACCCCGCCTTGATCTCGGCCTCGATGACCTCGAAGTCGCCCGACAAGTAGGTGGCCACTTGGGCCACCTCGCCCCGAACGTAACGCAGCACGCCGTTTGCGCTGACCGTGCGAGGCGACAGCGCCACGTCGATTCCCACATCCCGCAGCAGCGTGCGTAGCGCGAGGTTGTGCAGCACGGCGATGGTCTCGCTTGCTCCCATCGACTTGGCATAGAGGCAGGCCAAGATATTGGCGTCGTCCTTGCCGGTAAGAGCGATCACCGCGTCGAACTTGCCGACATCCTCAGATTCCAGCAACTCCGCATCGGTTATGTCGCCATGAATCACCAACACGGCATCTAATTCCTCGCTCAACTCTTGGGCCCTCTCCAGGTTCCGCTCGATGAGCACAACCTCGGCATGGCGCTCGCTCAATCGGCGGGCCACGATCTCAGCCGTGCGGCCCCCTCCCAGCAGCATCACTCGGCGGTGGGTGCCCGGTGCCAAGCCCAAGAGCGGCAGCAGCGTCCCTCGGGCCCGCCTCTTGCACACCACCCGCAGCAGATCGTCGGGCTCCAGGGTGGTATCGGCCCGAGGAATCTGGGTCTTGCCTGCACGGGTGAGCACGGCCACCAGGAAGTCCCAGTCGGGCTCATACTCTTCGGCGATATCGGCCAATCGCCGATTGGCCCAGGGTGCGTCGGCGGTGAGCTTCGCCCCCACCACCACAACTTCTCCTTCGGCCATCACCGTAACGTCGGTGGCCCCCGGATACGACAGGAGATCCATTATCTCGTGGGCGGTCTCCT
>JAJEEH010000038.1 GCA_022821105.1 Acidimicrobiia bacterium | reverse complement strand
GGACACGGCGGTGAACTCGCCGTCGGGCACATCGGTGCTCCCTTCTTCGTTGCTACCCCAGCAGGTGATGGTGTTGTCGGTTCTGATGGCGCACGCATGGTTCAAACCGGCCGACAATGCGGTGTATTGGCCCCTGGGCGGGTCGGTTACCTTCACTTGGTCCCAGCCCCAGCAGGTGATGGTGTTGTCGGTTCTGATAGCGCACGAATAGCTAGAACCGGTGGATACTGCGATGAACTCGCCGTCGGGCGCATCGGTCTGCCCGTGATCATTGAGGCCCCAGCATTCGATGATGTTGTCGATTCCGATGGCACACGAATGGAATCTGCTGGTGGAAATCGCGATGTACTGGTTCTCGGGTGGTGGCATTGGTCGTCCGTCTATGCAGCCGCCGGGGACGACGTGGGTGTCGATGTCGAAGTGGCAGCGGTAGACGTTGAGGAGGGCTTCCTGGTCGGCAACGAGCTGATCGCGAACATCAACGTCGCCTTGGGTTGCGATGCCGGTGAACGGGACCGGTGGTGACGGATCTTGGGCCGGCTGTCCGTTTGCACAGCCGCCGGGAACCACCTTGGTGTCGATGTTGAACTGGCACCGGTAGGTGTTCAGAAGTGCTTCTTGGTTGAAGATGAGCTGATCGCGCACCTCCACATCCCCAACGGACACAGCATCCTGGGCTGAAGCGGTTGACGCAGTCGCGGCCCCCCAACCCAACGCCGCCACAAACAGCAACAACACAACGTTCAACTTCACAGCGAGAACGGTACTCCCCCGACCCCCTGCATGTTTCAACGGCGCATAAGGCGGGTCAACTTGATTCCGGGGTTCACATGGCCGGCTGGAAGACGAAGCCTTTGTAGTTGTTGGCGGCTATTTCTTCGCAGATTTCTCGGTAGGTGTGGGTGCCGCCTAGGTAGAAGGTGACGCCTCGGGGCTTGCCCTCGATGTTGGCGCCGGTCCACCAGGAGTCGGTTTTGCCCACGATGGACTGGGCGGCTATCTCGTGGACTTGGCGGGTCCATTCGGCCTCGGCCTCGGGATCGGAGTCGATGCGGTCGAGATCGTTCTCGAGCATGTGGGCCAGGCAGTCGGTGATCCAGTCGACGTGTTGTTCGATGGAGAAGATCACGTTGCTGAACACCGCCGGGCTGCCGGGGCCGGTGATCATGAACAGGTTGGGGAACCCCGACGCCACCAGGCCGAGATAGGCGCCGGCCCCATCAGCCCACTTGGCCCGGAGCGGCAAGCCGCCGACTCCCTGGATGTCCATGGCCAACAGGGCGCCGGTCATGCCGTCGAATCCGGTGGCGTACACGATCAGGTCGAGGTCGTATGAACCCTCGGTGGTGCGCAGCCCTTCGGGGGTGATCTCGGCAATCGGGTTGGCCGCCACATCCACCAGGGTCACGTTGGGGCGGTTGTAGGTTTCGAAGTAGTCGATCTCCACGATCAGCCGCCGGGCGCCGAGGGGGTGGTCGATGGCCAAGAGGCTCTCGGCCACAGCCGAGTCGGTGACCTTCTCCCTGATCTTGTCCTGAACGAACTCCGAGGTGAGCTGGTTCGAATCGGCGTTGGTCATCACGTCGTCGAAGGTTCGGGCGAAACCCGGCCCCCCGAGCGCCCACGAGTCCTCCAGGATCCTGGTCCGGGTGGCCTCGTCCACCTCTAGGGCCGACGAGACCTCGGGAGGACGGCGCCCCATCCCCACCGGGTTTGAGCGCTTGAGCTCCCACCGCTCTCGGTAGTTGTGCTTCAGCTCCTCCAGCGTGGCGTCGTCGATTGGCCGATTGCGGGCCGGGATGGCGAACTGCGGAGTGCGCTGGAACACGAACAGGTGCTCGGCCTGCTTGGCCAGCTGTGGGATGGCCTGAATGGCTGTCGACCCGGTGCCGATCACCCCGACCCGCATGCCGGTGACGTCGAGGCCGCCCTTGGGCCAGCGGGCGGTGTGGATCTGCTGGCCCTCAAACGTCTCGGCCCCCTCGAACCGGGGCGTGTTCACCTCCGACAGGCAGCCCGCGGCCGACACCACAAACCGGGTCGAGACCGTCTCGCCGCTCGACGTGCTGATCAACCAGCGGTTTTGCTCGTCGTCGAATCGGGCTTGATCCACCCTAGTGTCGAACTCGATGTCCCGGCGCAGGTCGAAGCGGTCGGCCACGTGGTTGAAGTAGCGCTCGAGCTCCGGCTGGGTGGGAAACCGCTCGGTCCACTCCCACTCCTGTTCGAGCTCCTCAGAGAACGTGTAGCAGTAGTCCCAGCTCTCCACGTCGCACCGAGCACCGGGGTAGCGGTTCCAGAACCAGGTTCCGCCCACCCCGTCGCCCTTCTCGTAGACCCTGGCCGACAAGCCGAGCCCGCGCACCCGGTGAAGGGCGTACAGCCCCGCCGCGCCGGCGCCGATGATGACGACGTCGAAGTCGGGCTCGGTCATTGGGGCTCAATAATCAGATCTGGGATGAGACAAGCATCGCGGATGCCTGTCATCCAGCAGAAGTAGTACCCGCACTCAAGGGACGATCTTGAACAGGCCACCGTCGAGCGGGCGCAAGACGCTGAAGTGCCTGTGGTCGAGGGTGAGGATGGTGCGCGTCCCATATCGCTGAGCCAATACGACCATTGAGGCGTCTGCCAGGCCGACCCCGAGGTCGCGATATCGGGCGATTACTCGCTGCGCGGTGACAACATCTTCAGTAGGCATCGTGGCCAGTTCGTATGCGCCGCCGGATAATTCCGCGAGGACTGCCAACTCAGCGTCAACCCCTTTGCGAGTGGCGACCAGATAGTCCAGCTCGGCCATGACGTAGGGAGAGACCACCATGACGTCGTCGTTCTTGTCGAGCCACGACGCCACCCGCTCGTGCTGAAGCCCGGATTCGCTGAAGAAGGCAATTAAGCCGCTGGTGTCGGCGATGATCACCGTTCGCCGAAGCCTTCCAAGAGTTCGTCAACTCGTTCGGCCCAGTCGCTGTCGCCCCCGATTATGCCGGGCCGCGGCTTAGGGCGCGAAACGGCGTCTTGAATTGCTTGGCGTATCACCTCTGCCTCAGAGCACGAACGCTGCCGAGCATGGCGCTCAAGGTCTTTCTTCAAGGTTTCCGGCAGATATACCGTCGTCTTGATCATGCCATGTATGGTACCACCGCTGGTAATCTATGAGCACTGGGTACTCGATAAATTTGGGGCTATTCGGATGCAAAGCGAAACCTTCGTCAGGTATGGCGGGAGTAGTCTGGGGTTGTTGTCAATCGGGAAGGGGACGGCCATGACCGACGACGCTTTCACCACCAGATCGGACCAACCGATGTCGGAGGACACCGCAGCCGAGGAGCCCCAACAACCGATTGTGCACAGCTCCGCCGAGACCGCCGATGAGGGCGGCGGCGATGGGGGCGGCAATGGGATGTTGGGGCCACTTGAGATCCCTTCGACTGGACGCCTGCTGGTCGGCATCGGCGCAGCGGCCATGGTCCTGTCAACGCTGTTCAGCTGGATCGAAGCGGGCCCAGACAGCTTTCCCAACGCCACCGGCATCGGTTCATCGACGATAGGCGTTGGCCTGGCCGTGTTCCTGGTGGGCTTGTCGCTCCTATTGCGGGCCAAATCGGTGGCTGCCACGCTGGGAATGGCGCTTGGTGCCTTCGCCATCACCTTGATCTTCATCGTGCTGGTTGGAGCCGACGCACCCTTGCTCGGCTTTGGCGCGTGGCTTGGCTTGGCCGGCTGCTCGGTGGCAGTGCTGGGAGCTCTGGCATCGGTCTATGAGCAGTCAGAGCAAGAGGCAGAGCAGCCGGATTTGGATGTCAATCCCGTAGTGGCCGCGCTGGGCGCCGCGCTCGCAGTTGTGGCCTCCTTCTGGCTCGACTGGTACGGCGGTTCCGAATACCTGGAATACGGCCCATTGAACGGCTTGGACTCCGACGCGAAGTTCGGCTTGCCCGTACTCATTCTGGGGGGACTCGCCTTGGTTTTGATCGTCGAACTCGCCACGGTTCCCCGCATGGTGATGGAGGGCAGGCGCCAGGCGCTTCTGATGATCTGCCGGGCGGCCGGCATCGCCATTGTGGTGATCGCCGGGTCCAACGTCTTGGCCATGACGGTGTTCGGCGAGAGCTTCTTCGGCTCTGCGCCCATTGTGGCCCTCGTTGGCGGGGTCATGGTCACCCGCTCGATCAAAGAGGCCTGAACCCGCCAATCCACTAGCGATCACCCGTCAGGGGGCGGGTACACTGGCTGCTGCCCGCGCTTGTAGCTCAGTTGGATTAGAGCGTCTGACTACGGATCAGAAGGCCGGGGGTTCGAGTCCCTCCAAGCGCGCCACTTGTCCTTCAGACGATGGTGCGACCGCCGTTGACTCCGAGCACCTGGCCCGTTATGTAGTCGGCCTCGTCGCGCACCAGGAAGGCGACGGCCGCGGCGATGTCTTCGGGCTGGCCTACTCGCCGCATGGGCGTGGTGGGGATGTGCTGGTGGATTCCCTCGCCCAGTTCGCCGGCCTCGGCCGCGGCATGAAGCGATGGGGTCTCGACGAATCCGGGCGGGATGGTGTTAACCGTGATGCCCTTGCGGCCAAGATCCAGGGCCAGCGAGCGGGTGAGCGAGATCAGCCCGCCCTTGGACGCGGCATAGTGGGCCATGCGGGCGTTGCCGGTTTGCGCGCTCGACGACGAGATGTTCACGATGCGCCCCCAGCCGGCCCCGATCATGTCGGGAACCACCGCCTGACAGCACTGAAACGGCCCCCTGAGGTTGACGGCCATGACCCGGTCGAAGGTCTCGCCGTCGATTTCAAGAAACTTGGCCGACGGGGTGATGCCGGCGTTGTTCACCAGAATCGTGATCGGCCCGAACGCCTCCCGCACATCGCTCATTCCGGCCTTGATCGAGCCCTGGTCTCCCACATCCATCTCGACGGCGATGGCCCCTCCGCCCGCCTCCGCGATGTCGGCCGCCACCGTGGTGGCAGACTCGATGTCCACATCGGTGACCCCTACGCGGGCGCCCTCGGCGGCGAGGCGATGCGCGATGGCGGCGCCGAGGCCGGAACCCGCCCCGGTGACCACCGCGGTGCGGGGCCTGTCCCAGGCCGGAGTCGGTTGAGCTGAATGGCCTGTGGAATCCATGCTTCCTCCTCGCAGCTAATGTACTGAAACCGCCCGGCTCCAAGCGCGCCGCAACAACCAAACGAGACACCGGATAGGGAGAAATGATGACCGACAACCTCGATGCCAATTTCTTCACTGATCAGGATTTGGTTGTCGACCCATACGCATACTTCGACGCGCTCCGCGACGCGTGCCCGGTACACCGCGAGCCCCACTACGACGTGATGATGGTGACCGGCTATGACGAAGCGGTCGAGGTCTACAACGATTCCGATCTGTTCTCGGCGTGCAACTCGGTTTCCGGGCCGTTTCCGGGCTTAGACGTGCCGCTAGAAGGCGACGACGTGAGCGAACTCATCGAGGAGCATCGCGACTCGCTGCCGATGGCCGATCAGATCATCACGTTTGATCCGCCAAAACACACCGACCACCGTTCGCTGCTGATGAGGCTCATCACGCCGAAGCGCCTGAAGGAGAACGAGGAGTTCATGTGGCGCCTCGCCGATCAGCAGCTCGACACATTCATCGATTCGGGGTGCTGCGAGTTCATAAGGGAGTTTGCCCAGCCGTTCGCGCTGCTGGTGGTGGCCGATCTGATGGGCGTGCCCGACGAGGATCGAGCCCGGTTCCAAGAGGAAATGCTGCATCGGCCGGCGGAGCACGGCGTGGGCGGGACCGATGAGGAGGCGATGGCCAAGAACCCGCTGGAGTTTCTCTATGACCAGTTCAGCGCCTACGTCGAGGACCGTCGGGCCAACCCCGCCGAAGACGTCCTTACGGGACTCGCCTCTGCCCGATTCCCCGACGGGTCGACTCCCGAGGTGCTCGATGTAGTGCGCATCGCCGCCAACGTGTTTGCCGCCGGCACAGAGACCACTGTGCGGCTGTTGAGCACCATGCTGCGGTTCTTGGCCGAGGACCCTGCCTTGCAGCAGCGCATCCGCGCCGACCGGTCGCTGATCCCCAACTTTGTGGAGGAGACCCTGCGGATTGAGAGCCCGGTGAAGGGCGACTTCCGGCTTTCTCGTCGACCGACCACCGTCGGCGGTGTCGATTTGGCCGCCGGGACCACGGTCATGGTGTTGAACGGCGCGGCCAATCGCGATCCAAGTCGGTTCAATAACCCCCACACCCTCGAAATCGAGCGCGACAACGCCCGTCATCACATGGCGTTCGGGCGAGGCGTGCACACCTGTCCCGGCGCCCCGCTGGCCCGCTCTGAGGCGCGTATCAGCCTGGAGCGAATCCTCGACCGCACCGCCGACATCCGTATCGACGAGTCGGTCCACGGGCCGGAGGGCAGTCGCCAGTTCAGCTACATACCCACCTTCATCCTGCGCGGCCTCACCCATCTCGGCTTGGAGTTCGATCCAGTGGAGGCGCCACCGCGATGACCGACGCCGTCGACGTCCTCGTCGTCGGTGCCGGAGTCACCGGTATCCACCAACTTCACCTGGCGAACTCAGCCGGCTTCACTGCCCGGCTGGTCGATGCGGGGGAAGGGCCGGGCGGCACCTGGTTCTGGAACCGCTACCCCGG
>JAJEEH010000192.1 GCA_022821105.1 Acidimicrobiia bacterium | reverse complement strand
GGTGCGAAACTCCTCGATGGGCTGGCGGCCGAGGGACTCCCCGTTGAGCACCAACTCCACCTCGTCGTCGGCCGAGTACACATCGACGTCCGCTGCGGTGCCCTCGTATCCATCCCACGTCCAGCTGTCCACGGTGTCGCTCCACGACCATGGACCTGAGTAGGTGACCTGCTTGGGCGCGTTCTCGAGGCGCTGCACGGCGATGAAGGGCTCTTGGCGCAGGCCGAAAACGATCTCCCGAAAGTAGGAAGCCGGCCGCCGAACCCCGGTTATGTGGATGTCGCCGGTGTGGGAGACAAGCCACGGAAACGGAGCGACCACACCGGGTATACCCTCATCCACCGGGGCTTCGTCCTCGTAGGCGACGCGGCCGATGCCCACCTCGCCCAGATAGTCCCATCCGGTCCAGGTGAAGTCGCCGATGAGGTGGGGGTGGGCGCAGATGATGGGCCAGTCTCGGCCCAGGTCGGTCACGTTGGTCTCCGAGCCGACGATCACCCAGTTGGGAAACAGCTCGTGGTCGAGGAGATAGCGGTTGGCCACGTAGTTATATCCGACCACGTCGAGGGAGGCGCACGCTTCCTCGATGCACTCGGCGATGATCGGCGACTGGAACATGCGCTCTTTGGCCTTGGCCCACGACGCCATCAGGGTGTTCACACCCTGCGACTCCACCTCGTCAGCGGAGGACGACTCGCCTATCTCGGTTGCATCAGGTGTCTCCATCTGGTCGAGAAACTCGGGGATGCGGGAGATCAGGCCGCGGATGGCCAGAATTGGCTGGATCCCGTTGGTGACGTAGCGGTTGGGGTCCAGCCTTCGCACGTGCTCGGCGATGTCGCGAGCTCGGGCTGCTCCGAGCGGTGAGCCAACCTCGGGAATCTCGTTCCCGGTGGAGTAGAGAACCACGCTGGGATGGTTGCGGTCCTTGCGCACCAGACACGCAATGTCGTCGCGCCACCGCTCCTCGAAACGCAGGCCGTAGTCGTGGTCCTGTTTGCTCTCGGTCCACATATCCCAGGCCTCGTCCATCACGACAATGCCGAGGCGGTCGCACGCGTCCAACATGGCCCGGCTCATCGGGTTGTGAGCGCTGCGCAGCGCGTTGAACCCGGCGGCCTTCAAAATCTCCACTCGGCGTTCCTCGGCCCGGGTGATGGTGGCGGCGCCGATGGGCCCGTTGTCGTGATGGACGCAGGCACCCCGCAGCTTCACCGTCTCGCCGCTGATCCGCAGTCCGTGAGCGGGATCTAGCTGGAGCGAGCGGATGCCGAATGAGGTGACGTCGCGGTCTAGCTCGGCAGACTCATCCCCGCTCTCGGACAGTGTGCTAGTGCAGGAGTAGAGGTGGGGATGGGCGGGGCTCCAGCGGGACGGTTCGGACACCGCCAGCCGCTGGCGGGCCGTCACTGTGGTACGGGGGCGCAGGGTCACCGGGATGTCCCCCGAGGCCACCGTTTCGCCAGCCGGGTCGCGCACCTCGCAAGCCATTCGCACCGTCACCGTATGGGCAGTGTCGTTTTGAACTTCGGCGGAAATCTCTACAACAGCACCGTGGTCGTCGATCTCCGGCGTGGTGATCCATACTCCGTCGATGGCCAGGTGTACCGGATTCTTCACCCACAGATGCACGGGCCGGTAGATGCCCGCCCCGGAATACCACCGGGAATCCTCTCCGGCCCGGCAATCCACTTTGATGGTGTTCTCCTCGCCGTAGCGCAGAAACGGATCGAGGTCGACGATGAACTCGGCGTAGCCATTGGGCTCTGAGGCTGCGAAGTCGTCGTTCACATAGACCATGGCGTCGCGGTACACGCCCTCGAACTGAAGGGCGACCCGGCGATCGCGCCACTCGGCGGGCACGTCGAATGCCTTGGAGTACTCCCACACCCCGCCGGGGAAATAGGCGATGGCATGGGAGGCCGAAGGGTCTCGTTGGGTGCCGATCATCGCGTCGTGGGGCAGCGTCACCGGTTCGGGACTGGAGGCCGCGCCTGCCAACTCCGAGAACATGTTTTGCTTGGGTCGGGCTCCCCATCCCCCGTTGAACGAAGATCTCATTTCCTACCTCCAGTCGGCACAGAGTAGGGGAAGGCTCCTTCAAGGAGCGTGCCCGCCGCTGGCAGAAGTAGCGTCCGGCCATGACCGTTCGATGGGGAATTGCCGGGCCGGGGGGCATTGCCGTTGGGTTTGCCAACGGGCTCCAGTTGCTGGACGACGCGGAGATCTACGCCATTGGGTCGCGATCGGCCGACCGGGCCGGGGACTTTGCCGCCCAGTACGGAGCCTCGGCGGCCTACGGCAGCTACGAGGATCTGGCTGCCGACCCGGATGTGGACGCGGTGTATGTGGCCACCCCCCAGTCCCGCCATGAACAGGACACGCTCATGTTCTTGGAGGCTGGCAAGCCCGTGCTGTGCGAGAAGCCGTTTGCGCTCAACCGTGCCCAGAGCCAGCGGATGATCGATGCCGCCCGGAAGCGGGGCCTGCTCTTGATGGAGGCCATGTGGAGCCGTTTCCTTCCTGCTTATCGGGTACTGGCCGATCTGCTGGGCGAGCAGGCCATCGGCCAACCTCAACTAGTCGAAGCCGATTTCGGGTTCCACCAGCCATTCGACCCCGACCACCGGCTGTACGACGCTGAAAGGGGCGGCGGGGGAATTCTCGATCTGGGCGTGTATCCCGTGCAGTTTGCCTCGTTGGTTCTGGGCGCCCCCACCAGCGTTGCGGCCCAAGGCCGAATCGGCGAGACCGGGGTGGACGAGCAAGTAGCCGCCGTATTGGGATACGCCGGCGGCGAACTAGCGGTGGTGAAGGCGGCCATTGCCACAAACCTGGGTTGCACCGCCCGCATCGCCGGTACCGAGGGGACGATCGAGATTCCGGCGTTCATGCACTGCCCCGGATCGCTGACGGTTGTGCGCGGCTTCGAGCGGGAGGAGATCGACGGCTCATGGGAGGGCGACGGCCTCCGCTTCCAAGTAGAGGAATTCCATCGCTGCCTGGCCGCCGGCGAGCTCGAGAGCCCGGTGATATCCCACGCTGAGACGCTGTCGATCATGGGCACCCTCGACCAGATCCGCCACCAGATCGGCCTCAGATTCCCGGGGGAGTGAATGGTTCAATGCCCTCGGTAGCGGGCTGTTAGAGCTCTCCCTCTCGGAGTTGGGCTCTTAGGTCCACCTTTCTGATTTTGCCTGAGGCGGTGCGGGGGAAGTCGGCCACCAGCCTTAGCTCCTCGGGCCACTTCTGGCGGGCCAGCCCGGCTCGCTCCTGGTGGGGGATAAGGGCCGCCAGATCGATGGGGTCGGCGTCGGGCTGTAGGCGGACAACGGCGCAGGCGTGCTCGCCGAGCCGCTCGTCAGGCGCGGCCACCACCGCTACTTCGGCCACTCCGGGCACTTTGGCGATTACTTCCTCGATCTCGGCGGCCGACAGGTTTTCACCTCCCCGGATGATGATGTCCTTCACCCGGTCGGTGATGGTCAAACAGCCGTGCTGGTCGACGATGCCGATGTCCCCGGTGCGGTACCAGCCGTCTTCGTCAAAGGCGGTGTTCAGCTCGGGGTCGGTGTAGCCCAGGCACAGTTCAGGGCCGCGGGTCACGATCTCGCCGGGATTGCCCGCGGGCAGGTCGCGCCCGTCCTCGTCGACTATCCGCATTTCGATTCCGGGTCGGGGGCGCCCATCGGTGTTGTGGCGAAGCTCGGCCGGTTCTTCATACTCCATGCCGGTGACCGATGGGTGCTCGGTAGACCCGTAGGCCCGGATGATCTTGATGCCCAGCGACTCGGCCCGCTGGCCCACCGCGGCTGGCACCGGCGCTCCGCCCAGCCCCACCCGGGGCATCAGGGCCGCGTGCTCGGGAGTGAAGTTCGGATGGTCGAGGAGGCTGGTGAGAAAGATCGATGCGCCCACCCCGCCGCCGATGCCGTAGGCCATCATCACCTCGAGGGCGTGGCCCGGGTCCCAACGGTCGGTGAGGTGTATATCGCCGCCCACGTACAGCGGGCCTAGGACCCCGCCCAGCATCCCGGTGGCGTGGGCCACCGGCGATCCCATCAGGTTGGGCCGCCGGTCGGTCAGCCACATGGCCATGTGGTTCAGTTCGCTGAGCAGGGTGCGGTGGTTGTGGATGGCGCCCTTGGGATCGCTGGTGGTGCCCGACGTGTAGGCCAGCACCGCGATGTCGCTTGCATTCGGCTCGGGCAGCTCCGCTGCGGGATCACAGGCCACCACCTCCGCCCAGGAGGCCCGGCGCACACCGGCGGGGGCAGGCCGGTCGGCCCCTTCGCCCACCATCAGGTGCAGCCGAAGGCTGTTCGGGGCGGCGTGGTCGACGATCTCGGCGTAGTCCACGTGGCCGTAGGCCGCGGGCGAGATGTAGGCCTCGGCACCGCACTCGTGGAGGATGAACGACACCTCCTTGCGGCCGTAAATGTGGGTGATGGGCACCAAGATGTAGCCGCCCATGGCCAAACCGCAGAATGCCGCCACCGCCTCTCGCCAGTTGGGAATCTGGAACGCCACCACCGCGCCCGCCTCGATGCCCTTGCTGCGCAAGAGGGCCACCAGTCGGCGGGCCTCGGCGTCGACATAGGCGTAGGTGCCGTGCCAATCGCGGGTGCGAGAATGGATGTGGACCTCGGCATCGGGAGCAGCGGCCAGCCACTCGGCTACCCGCCCGCCCAGGGTGGCGTCGGTCCACCATCCATCGTTCACATAGCGCTGTTCCAGAAAGGCGGGCACCGATCGCAGCGTCCAACGCGACTCGCTCATGGGCTCACCTCCAGTGGACGGTTCATGGCTCTACTTGATGGCGATGGGGTTGAGAGGCGAGCCCACCGCCCCGGGGATGTTGAGCGGAGGAGCGACCAGCATGAACTCATAGCGGCCGTCGTCAGCGCAGTCGGCGGCGAGGGCGTCCAGCACCCAGAACTCGCCCAGGGGCAGCCCACGGTCCACCAGCGCCCCGCAGTGGACGGGGTGTTTTCGGGCTTCGGGGTCTTCGGGCACCAGCACCTCCACGCCGATGGTGTCGGCCGCCACCGCAGAGATGTCGTTGCGATCGCACCAGTTGAGGGCATCAACTCCGAATCCCGGCGATCCTCCGAAATACTCCTCCTGCTGCTGTGGGGTGAAGCTTGGATCCCACAATGCCATGTAGCCGGTGCGGATCAGGGCGATGTCGCCGGGCTCGACCGCGGCTCCCTGAGCCTCGACACAGCGATCCAGCATGGCTGAGTCGATGACAGTAGCCGAGGCCAGCGGGTCACGGCCCTCGGATCGGGGCAGGTCCAACAGCACCGCTCGGCCCACGAAGCTCTCCCGGTGGTTTTCGATGCCCAGCACCGATGCGCCCCCGAATGCAGTGACGTTGCCGGCCCAATAGCCGTTGTACATAGTGTCCCGGTAGATCACATGGGCGAAGCCGTCCCACTGGGTTGATCCCTGGAGCGGCATCTGGAACATGTCGTCGTTCCACTGGAAGTCGGGATCGGCGGCGGAGTAGGGGGAGCCCACCACCTGGTCGGACCCGGCCATCATGAACCAGTGCAGCGGGGCCGGCCGGGTATGGAATCGGGGACCGCTGGCGTCGATGGGCAGGGCCAGCGAGAACACCTTGCCCGACTGGATCAGCGAGGCGGCCCGAACTCGCTGCTCGGGGCCGATCAGATTCTGGGTGCCCCGCTGGTCGTAGTCGCCCCAGCGTCCCCAGTTGTTGGGCCCCTCGGGTTCATAGCCGCCGACCACCTTGCCGTTGTCGTCCACGGAGTAGTCGGGGGCCGACCAGTGCTTGGCGTATCGGGCGTAGTCTTCTCGGCCCATGGGTCCTCCTAGAGCTGGATGAGACGGGGCGCGGTCCCCCGAGAAAGCAAGTGGTGACCGATCTCGGCGGGGAGCGAGCTGGCCGAGCCGAACAGCGTGTCCACCACCAGCATCCGCTTGAGCCAGAAGTGGAATCGGTGCTCAGCGGTGAAGCCGATTCCGGCCAGAACCTGCTGGGCGTGGGTCGCGGTTGTGACGGCGGCTTGGCCAGCCAGCGACTTGGCCAGTGCGGCCAGCAGG
>JAJEEH010000234.1 GCA_022821105.1 Acidimicrobiia bacterium | reverse complement strand
TCAAGGGCACCGCGGCCGAACCGTCGGGCCTAACGCCCAAGGACCAGGCCGAAAACCTGATGATCGTAGATCTGGTGCGCAACGATCTGGGCCGGGTGTGCGACTACGGCACGGTGAGCGTGCCCGCCCTGTTCTCCTTAGAGCACCATCCCGGCCTCGTACACCTGGTGAGCACCGTTCGGGGGCGTCTGGCCCGCGGCTGTGGCTGGCCGGAGCTGATCGATGCCACCTTCCCACCCGGGTCGGTCACCGGCGCTCCCAAGCTGGCCGCCCTTGAGGCCATAGATGCCCTGGAAACCCAGCCCCGAGGGGTGTATTGCGGCGCGGTGGGCTGGGTGGACGCCGACCGCCAGCGGGGCGATCTGAACGTGGCCATCCGCACCCTGTGGATCGAAGACGAGCACCTCCACCTGGGCACCGGGGGCGGCATCACCTTCGACAGCGATCCCGACGACGAGTGGCGGGAAACCGAGCTGAAAGCCAGGCGGCTCTTGGCCGTGGCCACCGGGGAGTACATCGCGGTATGACCGAGGCGCAGACGCCTGCTGAGTCCTCGCCGATGACCCGCACCGTGTGGATCAACGGGGCACTCATGCCCGAGGACGAGGCCCGGATATCCCCGTTCGACCACGGATGGCTGGTGGGCGACGCCGTGTTCGAGACCCTGGTCATCGTGCGGGGAATGCCGTTCGCCGCTCGCCGCCACCTGGAGAGGCTGGCCTACTCGGCCAAGCACTTGGGCATCTCGGTGCCCGACCCCGAGGTGCTGCGGGAGGCCATGGTGGCGGTGGCCGCGGCCAATGGGCTTCAAGAAGGACGGCTGCGAGTCACCGTCAGCAGCGGCACCGGGCCGCTGGGCAGCAACCGCGGCGACAGCCCTCCCACCGCCACGGTGGCCGCCACCCCCCAAGCCCCCTGGCCTCCCACTATTGCGGTGGCCACCGTCGACTGGACCATCAACGAGCACAGCCCCTTGGCCGGCCTCAAGACCGTGTCCTACGGCGCCAACGTGCGGGCCCTGGCCGCAGCCAAGGAGGTCGGCGCCAGCGAGGCCATCTTCGCCAACACCCAGGGGCAGCTTTGCGAGGGAACCGGCAGCAACATCTTCTTGGCCCATCAGGGTCGGTTGATCACCCCGTCGCTGGCCTCAGGATGCCTGGCCGGAGTCACCCGCCAGCTGGTGATCGAGCAAACCGGCGCAACAGAGCAAGACGTTCCCCTCGAAACCCTGGCCGACGCCGAAGAGGCCTTTCTCACCTCAACCACCCGCGACGTCCACCCCATCCACGCCGTCGACGGCCACCCTCTCCCCCACGCTCCCGGCCCCCTCACCCAGGCTGCCGCAGAAGCCTTCGCCCATCTCAAGGCGACCCAGATTGACCCCTGAGGTGTACGACATCTCCAACCACAACCCTTGTCCCGCCCTCTAGAAGCAACGCGCCCCCATCATCCAAATCCTCGGCCAATCCCTCCAACACTGTTCCGTCGCCCAGTTCCACCGTTACCCGACAGCCCAAGGTGGCCGACTCGCGGCGCGCTGAGGCCACCAGTCCGGCCTGGCCACCGGCCCCCTCGACTCCTTCCATCCAGTGGGCGAATCCGGTCAGAATCTCCGCCAGCAGCTCTCCGCGGTCGACCACCTCACCGCAGACGTCTTCGAGCGCTACCGCGGTGCCGGCGGTTTCGGAGGGAGCGGCACCCGTTCGCACATTGAGGCCCATGCCCACCACCACGGCCTCCAGCCTGTTCCCGGCCACCACCGATTCGGCCAGCACTCCGGCCAACTTGCGATCACCCACCACCAAATCGTTGGGCCACTTCAATCCGGGCCGCACCCCGGTGAGCGAATCGCAGGCCTCCACCGCGCCCAGAGCCAGCGCCGTGGTCACCAGATGGGCCCGCTCCACGTCAATCTGGGGCCTGGTGAGCACCGAGAACAACAGGCTCGACCCCGGGGCCGCACCCCAGGCCCGTCCCCGCCTCCCCCGCCCCGCGCTCTGGTAGTCGGCCGCCAAGACCATGTTGGCCTCAGCCCCTCCACGGGCCGCGGCCAGCAGGTCGGCGTTGGTCGAGCCGGTCTCATCCACCCACTCAATCCGAAAATCGGCCACTTCGCCCCATCCCATTTAGCCTCGCCATTATTCGCGTGATCCCAAGACTCTCTGCCACCATATTGCCGTGTTGTCCAAGGTGCTGATCGCCAACCGGGGAGAGATCGCCGTTCGCGTCATCCGGGCCTGCCGGGAGTTGGGCATCACCACCGTGGCCGTGTACTCCGAGCTCGACCGCAATGCCCTCCACGTGCGCATGGCCGATGAGGCCCACGCGCTGGGCGGCCAGACCGCAGCCGAGAGCTACCTCAACACCGAGGCCATACTCGATGTGATCGAGCGCACCGGGGCCGACGGCGTCCACCCCGGCTACGGCTTCTTCTCCGAGAACGCCGACTTCGCCCTGGCCATCACCGCCCGGGGCGTGGCGTTCATCGGCCCCAACCCCGAGGCCATCGAGGTGATGGGCGACAAGATCTCCGCCCGCCAAGCGGCCGAGCAGGTCGGGGTGAGCGGCGTACCCGGCACCACCGACCTGATCACCGACCCCGAACAAGTGCGGGCCTTCGGCGCCGAGCACGGATATCCCGTGGCCATCAAGGCGGCCTATGGCGGCGGCGGCCGGGGCATGAAGGTGGTGGCCGACGAGAGCCTGGTGGAGGATGCCATTGAGTCGGCTCAGCGAGAGGCCCTCAGCTATTTCGGCCGCGACGAGATCTACATGGAGCGCTACCTGGAGAAGCCCCGCCACGTGGAGGTTCAGGTGCTGGCCGACAGCCACGGCAATTGCGTGTACCTCGGCACCCGCGACTGCTCCGCCCAGCGCCGCCACCAGAAATTGATCGAGGAGGCCCCCGCAGCGGGCATCGACCCCGACGTGCTGGCCGCCATGGGCGAGGCCGCGGTGAAGGTGGCCCGAGGCTGCGACTACGTGAACGCCGGCACCGTGGAGTTCCTCTACGAGGATGGCGACTTCTACTACTTGGAGATGAACACCCGGCTCCAGGTGGAGCATCCGGCCACCGAGTTGGTCACCGGGATCGACCTGGTGGAACAGCAGATCAGGGTGGCCTCCGGCGAGGCCCTGCCCTTCTCGCAGGACGACATCGAGATCTCCGGCCACGCCATCGAGGTGCGGATCAACGCCGAAGACCCCGCCGAGGGCGCGTTCCTGCCGTCGCCGGGACCGATCACCGGGCTGGCGGTGCCCAGCGGTTACGGCACTCGCTGGGACGGTGGCTACGAGGCCGGCGACGAGATCAGCCAGTTCTACGACAATCTCGTCGGCAAGCTGATCTGCTGGGGCCGCGACCGGCCCACGGCCATCGCCAGAACCCTCCGGGCTCTCGACGAGATGGAGGTGAGCGGGGTGGCCACCACCATTCCCGCCGACAAGGCCATCCTGGCCCACCCCGATTTCGCCGCGCTGGACCACTCCACCAAATGGGTGGAGGACACCTTGGACCTCACCGGCATCACCAGCTCGCCAGCAGCAGAAGCCCCTCCCGCCGAAGGCGAACCGCTGGTGGCGCGGAACATCGACGTGGAGGTCAACGGACAGCGCTACTCGGTGCGGATGTGGGTTCCCGAAACCGCCCCAGCCGCCGCCGCTTCCGGGCCGAGCGGGGCCAAGCGCCCCAAACGAGCCGCCGCCAGCAAGAGCGGTAGCAGTGGGGGCAGCGGCGATGTCGTCGTGCCCATGCAGGGAACCATCGTGAAGGTGATGGTGGCCGAGGGCGACTCGGTGGAAGCCGGCGATCCCATCGTGGTGCTCGAGGCCATGAAGATGGAGAACAACGTGTGCGCCGAGAAGTCCGGCACGGTGACCGAGATCAAGGTGGCCGAGGGCGACTCAGTGGGCGGCGGCGACGTGGTCGCGGTGATCGAATAGGCGTCACGCCGCCTCGGCTCCCAGCCCGTCTTGACCCCCGGTAGCATCGATCAATCGTCATGGTCGATTCCCACCCGCACTCACAGGCCGACACCTCGATAATCATTCCCAGCGCTGGCCGCGTCCTCCCCGGTTCTGCAACCTCGATGCTGGACCGATGCCTGCACACGCTCGCCATGCTCGATCCCCTGCCCAAAGAGGTGATCGTGGTGGTGGGCGACGAATTCCAGGGCGAGCCGCCCCGTCAGGCAAATGGCCTGCCGGTGGAGGTCATACACCGGAGCACCGGCCCCTTCGATTTCTCCCGGGCCGTGAACTGCGGCGTGCTGGCCAGCCGCGGCGACCTGGTTTTGATGCTCAACGACGACATAGAGGCCGAGACCACCGGCTGGCTTGGGAAGATGGCCGCCCATCTCGACGATCCGAGCATCGGCGCCGTGGGGGCAGCCCTGCTGTACCCCGACCGATCGATACAGCACATCGGCATGGAGTTCGATGGCGCCCATCCCATTCACTCATTTCGGGGATGCCAGCTCTCTGAAGCCGCCGCGGAGGGCGGCGCTGCTCGCGATGTGATCGGCGTCACCGGGGCCTGCCTCTTGGCCCGACGCCGCGACCTTCTGGCCGTGGGCGGGATGTCGCTGGAGTTCCCCGCCTCCTATGGCGATGTCGATCTGTGCCTGCGGCTCATCCGGTGTGGCCTGCGGGTGGTGGTGGAGCCCGCTGCCATCCTCATCCACCACGAGAGCGCCAGTCGGGAACCGGTCATAGAGTCCTGGGAGTGGGAGAGGTTCGTCGCCCGCTGGGGCGAACCTCCCTACCGGGGGCCACTCCCTGCCAATTCCGAATCCGACCGCAACTACGATTTGGTCATGACCGCCGAACAGGTGGATGGCGAGGATCGCGATCAGCTCCGCCATGAACTCCTCAACCTGCGCGATCGAGCCTTTGGAGCCGAAGCGCGCAATCAGTTCCTGACTAACCGCGTCGCCCACCAAGACGAACAGATCGCCGAACTGGAACACCGGGTGGCCGAGCGGGACACCCGCATAGAGGAGTGGAAAAACCGGGTGGCTGAGCGGGACACCCGCATAGCCGAACGAGACGCCCGTATCGCCGAGCGTGATCTGCGTATGGCCGAGAAGGATGCCAGCGCCGACGAGAAGGACATCCGCATCGCCGAGCTCGAGGCCGAGAACCTCCGCTTGCACGAGGACTTGGCCCGACCGAGCATCATCCGGCTTGCTCGCCGTCTAGTCCCAGGATCGGGCCGGCATGAGCGAGCTTGACCTCAGACAGGTCAACGCGGAGATCGAGGCTGATGCCGACAAGCGCCGCCGCCAAGACCGGGAGATCGCCCAGCTTGAACAGGACATAGAGCAGGCTTGGGCCGACATCGCCGAGTCCGAGTCTTCTCTGCACGTCATTGACGAAGACGGCGACCCCCTGGAGCAGGCCGCGAGCCTGGCCGCGCTAGACCCCCATGTCCCCATCGGATCGCGCCGGGGACTCCGCAGCGTCAAGTGGATCATCCGCAAACTGTCCTACTGGTACGCGCGCTTTCTGACCGATCAGTTCAACGTGTTCGCCGGAGCGCTGATCCGGCACTTGCGCAACGTCGAAACCCGACTGGGCCGCCTGGAGGGCGCAGCCGGCTATCTGGGCGACGGCACTGTTCCGGCCGGCTTCGGTGTTCTCGACAATCCTCCTGAGCCATCGGCCGAAGTGGTGTCCCACGTCGCCGGATTGGCGGGCTCGGGCCCGTGTCTAGTGCTGTCCGGCGGGGAGGGCGCCATCGTCGAGGCCATCGGCCAGCGGGGCATCAGCGCCCACGGAGTGGAACAAGACCCCGACCGGGTTCTCGCCGGACTCCGCCGCCGCATCGACATTCGAGCCGGCGGCGTGCTTCCCCACCTGGTGGGCGCCGAGGACGGGGAGTTCGCCACGATCGTGCTCACCGGGTTTGTGGAGAACCTCCCGCTCAGAGACCTGGTCGGAATGGTCAACCAAGCCAGCCTGAAGCTGAAGAAAACCGGCCGGATCGTGGTGGCGGTGGCCGACCCCGCAACCCGGGCCCGGGTAGAGGCCGAGCTGGGCTCGGGGCTGGGCATCTCGCCGGTCACCTGGCGGCACCTGTTGGAGCAGGCCGGCTTCGACGCCAGCCTGGAGCCCTGCCCCGACTCCCGCATCACCGAGATCGTGGTCGCCCAGCGCACCGCCCCGCCGAGCTAGCCATGAGCCCCACCGTCGACCTTTTGATCCCGCAGATGGCCTCAGGAGACGCCACCAGCAACCACACCCGGCTAATCCAGCAGCTCCTCGAGGAGAAGGGGTTCGAGACCCGTGTCGTGGTTGAGCGCAGGAGCCGGTCTGACGGCAGCGATCTCTCCGTAGAGAAGTGGAAGGGGGATGCCCGCGTCTCGATTCTCCAGCACTCCATCGGGTCGGAGGTCGCTCAGTTTGTGATCCGCAAAAAAACGCCGGTCGTGCTGAACTACCACAACATCACTCCCGCCAGTTATTTCCAAGCGTGGCAGCCTGAACTGGCCAAAAGCGTTCAGCGGGGACGTCAACAGCTCGCCAAGCTGGTCCGGCTGACCCGTCGGGGGATCGCCGACTCGGAGTTCAACGCCCAGGAGCTGAGGGACTTGGGAATCGACGACGTGGTGGTCGCCCCCGTGCTGTGGAAGCTGGGCAGCAGCGTGCCACCAGATGGCCAGGGCGACAGCACCGACATCGACGGCGCGGGGACCGTGCTGTTCGTCGGCCGGCTGGCCCCCAACAAGTGCCAGCACGACCTCATTGCCGCCTTCGCGGTGCTGTCGCGGTTCCGCCCCCAGTCGAGGCTGGTGCTCGTGGGCCAGGCCTCTCCTCCCCAATACCTGCACTCTTTGAAGAGCCTCGCTCGCCGCCTCGGCGTGCACAGCCGGGTGGTGTTCGCCGGCAAGGTGTCCGACAAGAACCTCCTCCAGTGGTATCAGCTGTCGGATGTGCTGGCCTGCACATCGGAGCACGAGGGCTTCGGAGTGCCCCTGGTAGAGGCCATGGCCAACGGCCTGCCGGTGGTGGCCTACGACGCGGCCGCGGTGGCCGAGACGGTCCAGGATGCGGGCATCGTGATCCGCGACAAGCGGCCCGTGACCATGGCCCTGGCCCTCCACCGAGTGCTGAGTGACACACCCCTGCGCCAGAGCCTGCGCCACCGCGGCGTCACCTCGGCCCAGCGGTTCGACATCTCTGTCACCCGCGAGCAGATGTGGATCGCCCTCAAAGACTTGGTGGAAGTCGGAGACTGATCCCGGCGGGCAGCCTCAGCGCCTGCTGATGCCCTTAATCAACCCGGCGACCTTGTTGTGGACTCGCTCCCGCCAGGCCACCCGGGCCAATCGGGCCTGGGCCTCGGCCAGCTCCGACTGGAGCTGCGTCAACCGGGCGTCGGCTTGTGCCAGCTGAACACGGGCCTGCTCCAAGCCCACCGCCGTCTCGTGCTGCCCCGATAGCTGGACCAGCAGCTCCTGTTGCCGGCGGACCAAGTGCTCCATGCGCCGGTACGGCGCCAGAGGCGATCCCAACTGGTCCATCCGGGACCGGGATCCCGCATCGTGCAGTTCAGCCAGCCTCACCGCCGGCTGGCGGTAGACCAGAGCCATCAGCTCGCCCTCGGCCTGCCTCCATCGGCTGAGCAGGTCGTCGTCGATGTCATCGCCGATCAAAGCGCCGAGATGAGCCACCAGACGGTCGTTGCTCCAGGTCACCGGCCAGGGCAGATGGCAACGGGCGCTGAGCATGGCGGAAACGGTCTTCCACAGTCCTCTCACCACCGCCAGCCGAACATCCACTCCCCCGGCGGCCACCCATTCCCGGTCCACGAACTTGGGGCCGTCAGCAGTCATCACAAAATTGTCAGGCCCGGAATCCAGCCACACCGGGGGCAGAGCCCGCTGGGCATCGGCCGGCAGATAGGGGTGGGGCTCGGCAACCGAGTCGATCGGGGTCTCCCGAGCGGACAACGCCGCCCGCCATGCCCGCAAGAGCTCGGCCAGTCCGTCGGTATCGCCCTCCCGGGCGCAGTCCAGCAGACACTGCTCGAGGTTCCTGCCCGGGTAGTAGGGCTCCTCGGACACCTCCACCTGCCCGAGCCACTCGCCAAGATCGCTGGCCCTGTCTTCAGCCAGCAGACGGCGCCTCACCACTAATCCCTGGTCCGAGTCCACCACCACAGCCTGCTGTCTCCAGCGCCGTTGTCGATCCGGGGCCACCCGCCATGCCAGCGACCGCTGGTCAACCCGCTCTGCCACCGCATCTGGGCTCCTACCCGCGACCACCAGAAAGGAGTTGGCCACATCGGGTCCCAAGCCCGCTGTCAGCAGCGCTCGGTGGGCGGCCCGCTCATCGGCCACCACCACCGGACGGAAGTACGCGTCACTCGTGGGGTGGCCCACGATCTGGTCAACCATGTCGACGCCATCGGGCTGACCGTAAATCTCCTCGGCCAACACCGCAGTGGGCAGTTTGTAGTCGGGAAACGGGTACAGCCACTTCTGGGCCCCCAACCCGGCGTCGGCCAGCATCTCGGCCAGCTCCCGCCGCGACCAAGTGGTGGGCTCACCATCGCGATAGCCCTCCCAGCCCGCCCAGGGCAGCCCCAGATGGTCTTCGGGAAAACCCAGCAGGTACTTGAGCCCGAGGCGGTTCTCAATGGCCAACACCACCACGCCGCCGGGAGCAAGGGCGTCCACCGCCCGGCCGAGAAGGGCCGCAGGCCCGTCTCCCCCTCCCTGGGTGGTGCCGGCATATTCCAGCACTCCCACCAAGAGAACCACGTCGTAGGCCTCGCGCCCGCCGTCGCCCAGAGCCTCCAGCGGTCCGCACTGAACACCCACGTCCTCAAGTCCGGCACAGCGATGGGCGATCAGCTCGGCTCGGGCTGCGCTGCCCTCAACTGCGGTCACCGTCGCCCCTCGGTCGGCGCAGATCCGGGTGTTCACCCCCGAGCCCGCCCCCACGTCCAGCACCCGGTCACCAGGGCCGATGGCCACCGGGGCCAAGAGAACGGCTCGCTCCGGCGCCAGGTGATAGGCGGTGGGCCAGTCGTGGATCGCGGAGGCCAGCTCGTCCGATCCCACTCGGCGGTCCTGAGCAGTTCGCAGCACGGCCAGCAGCTCGTCCTCAGCCCCATCGGTATAGGGAAGCGAGTCGCCGATCATGGTTATGGGCAAAGGCTCAGCGCTCATCGGCACATCCCTGATCGGCTCAGGCCCCGGCCCGCCAGTCGCCCTCCAGGTTCAACAGCCCGTTGGCCTGCGGGTCGGGCTCACCGGAGATCTGGAGCCAGAACTCCCGGGCCCGGCGGTCATAGAGGAACGAGGCGTCGGAGTCCTGCACGGCGGCGTTGACGTGAAACGCCCCCGAGCGGAACGGGATGCGGCCCAGGCGAAACTCCACCCATCCCTCACCGTCCACCTTGCCGGGTCGGAACCCGCCGACATGGGAGCGGGGTCCGGCCAGATGGAGGTTGTTGTGGTCGTAGAACCCCAGCGAGAACACCGGGTCTTCGATGGGCTGGGACGCGGAGTAGTGGATGCGCACCACCAGCGGGTCTCCCGATGCGAACGACTTGGGCCGATGGCCGGCCTCATCGAAGAACTCCAGGTCGGTGATGCGCAGCGGTGTGTCCCCCTCGGAATCGGAGCGAGGACGGTGGCCCACCGAGGCGGCCCCCTCGGTGTCGATGGTGTCGAGGTAGGCGTTGATCACCTCCTGGGGATCGCCCACCGCGGCCAGCGCCCCGCGGTTGAGCCAGGCCATCTGATCGCAGTTGGCCCGCATCATCCCCAGGTCGTGGCTGACCAGCACGATGGTCACCCCTTGGGACCGCAGCGACTCCAAGTGGCTGAAGCACCGAAGCTGGAACTCCTCGTCGCCCACCGCCACCACCTCGTCGACGATGAGGATCTCGGGGTCCACGTGGACAGCGACCGCGAAGCCCAGCCTCACGTACATGCCGCTGGAGTAGATCTTCACCGGGCTGTCGATGAACTCCTCCAACCCGGCAAACTCCACGATCTGCTCAACACGGTCGTCGATCTGGGCTTTGGGCACCCCCAGCACCGAGGCGTTGAGATAGATGTTCTCCCGGCCGCTCAATGCGGGGTGGAAGCCCGCCCCCAGCTCCAAGAGGGCCGACGTCCGGCCCTTGATCTCGACGCGGCCCTCGGTGGGCCGGTAGATCCCGGCCATTACCCGCAACAGGGTGGACTTTCCCGAGCCGTTGCGTCCCACCAGCCCGTACATCGAGCCTCGGGGCACCTCCAAGCTGATGTCTTGAAGCGCCCAGAACGGCTCGCTGCGCACCCGGCGGAACGGGCGGCCCGATCCGGGGCGCAGCCCCGTCCACGCTTCCTTCAGGCTGAGGGGCCGGTCCAGGGTCAGCCGGAAGCGCTTGGACACGCCCTCAACGACCACCGCGTTCTCACCCATGGCCTACAGCTCCTCGGCGATGTCGCGGGTTCGCACCTTGAACATCAGCCAGCCGCCCGCGCCCACCGCCAGCGAGATCAGCGCCATGAGCCCCAATCGAAGCACACCGGGCCAATCCAGCCCGTACAACAGCTCTCGGGAGGCTTCGGTGAACTGCGACAGCGGATTCAGCAGGATGATGTCGCGCACCGGCAGCCCCATGGCCCGCTCGGGGATCAGCGACAGCGGATAGACGATGGGCGTCACGTAGAAGAGAAATTGAAGGGCAATGGTGGATAGGTAGCCCACGTCCCGATATCGCACGTTCCACACGCTGAGCATCAGACCGATCCCCACGGCGAAGATCGACAAGAACACCAGGAGAACGGGCCACAGCAGACAGGTCCAGCTCACGTTGACCAAGCAGATGAAGATCAGCATCAGAATCGACGCCTCGATGGCCGCTTGGAACAGCACGGTGAGGAGGGCGGCGACGGCCGGAGCCTCCGGGGGGAAGTACACCTTCCCGAGCAGCGAGCCCAGATCCAACAACGCGGTCATGGCCCCGGTGATGATCCCGTAGAAGGCGTTCCACATGACCAGCGCGCAAAACAGGTAGAGGGCGAAGTTGTCGAAGCGGCCGTTGCCCGCCCGAGGGGGGTCGAACTTCAACAGCACGCCGAACACCAGCGCGTAGATGGCCAAGGTGGCCGCCGGGTTGAGCATCGACCACAGCCAGCCCAGCACCGATCGCTTGTAGCGCGAGCCCAGCTCCCGCTGCACCAGGCGGCCGATCAGCTCTCGGTAGCCCCATATCTCAAGGACGCCGCCCCGCCCTGTCGTGGCCCTCACTGCGGCGGCTCGGGATCGCACAGAAAGCCGTACACGCTGCCCAGATTCAGATCCCAGCGAGCGTGGCGGGCGGCTATGTCGGCCAAGCCCTGCTTGGCCAGCCGCTGCCGGCGGGCGGGATCCCGCACCAAGGCAGTGATCTCCGCGGCCAGCCCGTCTGCCGTCTGGGGCGACTGCATGCAGTTGTGGTCGTGGCCCAGGAGCCAATCCCCCGCCGGATTCTCAAACGCCACCACCGCGGTGCCGCACGCCATCAGCTCCAGCGGCAGGTAAGAGGGATGCTCAGAGGTGGTGAGCGCCACGCCGATGTCGCAGGTTCGATACAGCGGGCCGGTCTCCCGGTAGTCGAGCTGGCCCATGTGGGTGATGAGGGAGTCCATGTGCTCGGGGAAGGCCCACGACCCCGCGGTCACAATGCGCACATCGTCGGCCAACTCGTCCTTCACGAGGCGCACGGCCCGAGCGGCCAATTCCCAGCAGTTGCGGAGATGGCCGGGACGGGAATAGATGAACACCGTCACCGGCCGCTCGGGATCGGGCTCGATGCGGCCTCGGGCATGGAAGACCGAGTCGTCCACTGCGGGCCAGAAGTGCTGGGCCACCCCGCCGTATCGATCCCGGTAGATGTCGGCCAGGTGGCCGGTGTTGCACAACCCGTAGAGCCCCAGCCGGTAGCTGTGCTCGGCTAGGGCGTAGAGCGTGCCCGCCGGGTAGAACATGGGCTCGAAATCCTGGATCAGGTAGAAGCGGCGCCTCTGGTCGGGGGTGCGGGCGGCGAAATAAGCGGTGGTCCACATGGTGGCGATGGCAGCATCAGCCTCGGGCACATCGCCGGGATCGAAGGCGAAGGAGTCGTGGTGGATGATCGGGCTGTCGCCCAGCGACTCGAAGGCGGCGGTGATCCCCGATCGGTACCACCGCTCGTCGTGATTCTCCGGACCCGCCATCACCATGAACCGGTTCTCCACCCCGTGGTTGCGGGCCAGATGGTCGGCCAGCCGGAACACGGTGTGGATGCCGCCGTAGAACGGGTTCTGGAACTCGGGCACAAACCAGTTGACCGTTCTCACCTCTTGTCGCCCGACCACGCCCCGATGCCCTTGGAGCACCGACTCGGCCAGCGCCCGATCGGCCTCGGAGGCAAACGCCAGGGCGTGGGCCTCCCCGGCCTCGTTGCGCTGGTAGAAGATCTCCATGGGCCGGCCCAGCATCTCGGTGAGCTGGCTCAGCACCCCCGGCTTCTCCTCGCAGTACACCTGCGGCTCGGGATGGGCCGCGCTGAGGTTCGGGGAGAAGTAGGGGTCGCCGCCCATCAGCCAGCGCTGATAGACCCAGTAGCTGGCGAACACATCGCCCTCGGGAATGTGCGGTCCCCGGGTGGCCGATTCCCGGTGGACGACAGGGGTGGCCGCCGACACCACGTTGCGGTAGCCGGCCTGCCGAGCCCGCAGCCCGAGCACCACATCGCTGCCGCACAGCTCCAACCGCTCGTCGAATCCGCCGATCTCCTCGTATACCTCTCGGCGCACCGCCAAACAGGCGCCGGTCACCGCCACGGTGTTGCGGGTCCAGTCGGTGGATCCCATGAGGCTGTCGGATTGGGGGGCCATGCCCTGGAACAGATGGCCGGCCAGGCCGGTCATTCCGATGACAACCCCGCCGAACTGGATCAGCCCGTCGTCGTCGATGAGCTGGAGCCCGACCACGCCGATCTCGGGCCGCAGAGCCCAGCCGGCCAGATTGTCGAGCCATCCGGGATGGCCCGGCGACGTGTCGTCGTTCAAGAACACCAGCACCTCGCCGGTGGCCTCGGCTGCGCCCCGGTTGTTGACCGCGGAGTAGTTGAACGGCTCATCCCACCAGATGACCTGCGGGTTCAGGTCGGCGGCCTGGATCTGGTACCAGGCCTCGTTATCGTCGCTGTGGCCGCCGTTGTCCACGATGATGAGCTCAACGGCGGTGTGGCCAGCGGTGTGGCCAGCCCCACGGACCAACTCGAATGCGCCCTCCAGCAACTCCCGATTGTGGCGGGTGGCGATTATGACGCTGACCGGCACATCTCGAGCCGGTGCCCATTGGAGGTTGATGCCACTGGCCCCCGCCTCGGCTTGGGCCGGCCAGCCCTGCCGAGACAGCCAGCGGTTCACCAACTCCAGATGGTGCTGCTCGACGCGGTCATCGCGGCGGTCCACGGTCTGCAACACCGCGGGCAGGCGGCACACCTGCTGGTCGGCCACGTCCAGTTCCAGCAGCAGATCCCACCACAGGGAGTCGTCGCCCACCCCGACATCGCGGTAGCGCAGGGCGGCTTCGGCCCGAAGGCATCGGGCCCGAACGGCAAAGGCCCTTCCGATGTAGTTGGCGCACACGAGCAGGTCGGGCGACCAGCCCGGCTTTAGGCGGGGCCGGCTCAGGCGTTCCAGGTCGTCCTCGAAATACACGCCCTCAGGCATCCCCTCGAGGTGCCATTCCCACACTTCAGCCAGATCGGCCAGATCGTCGTCCCAGTACACCAGCTCCAGCCATGGGTCGCGCCACGCGGCCTGCGCAATCTGGAACACCGCATCGGGCCGCAGCCGGTCGCCGGCCCGCAGCAATACCACCAGATCCCGGGGACAGTCCTGAGACAGCCGGTCGAACTCCTCGGCCAGCCCGCCAGCCTCCACTTTGACCACCTCGACCAGACCCCAAGTCTGGCTGTGCAGAGACGTCTCGGTGGCGGCCACATCGCCGCCGTCGTCCACCACCAGTCCCCACACTTTGAGCGGCCGGGTCCACTCGTCGAACCACTGCCGCTGAATGGCCAGGACACTGGGGTCGGCCGGCAGCCGGCAATACCACTCCCGATAGGTCACACCGGCTGGCAGGCGCGTCGGAGCTGGTTCCGGCTCGGCTCTCAGATCAGGGTCGGCGGGCGGCTCCGCGGCCCGAGTGCGGCGGGCCGGGCGGCGAACCTCCAGGACGATCGCCATCATCCCGCTGACCAGTCGTCGGCGGCGGGTACCCCGGGGCAGAGCTCGCTCAACAAGACGACGAACCACTACGACACCCTACCTGTACTCCCGGTTTCGCTTTCACCCGAGAAGCCTTCCTCCGCAGTGAAGACGGCTTCTGCCACGGCGGTGTACTTGATGGCAGGAGCCGAAGCTGGGAGAATTGCCCGGCGGGCGGCCAACCGGTTTTGGACGTTCTATGCATTGGCAGCGATTGACGGTATTGAACCGCCCTCGCTTATCACAGATTATTGCCGCCTCGACTGCACTCATGGTCGCGGCATCGATGCTGATCGCGGCCCCCTCCTCCGCTCAGCAGAACCCCAATCCCTCGCCGGTGCTCGTCGTCGATCCCGCGACAACCGCCACGTTCACCGGAAGCGGCTGGGGTCACGGCGTGGGGATGAGCCAGTGGGGAGGCCTTGCCCGAGACAGAGCCGGGCACAGCGCCGAACAGATCCTGGCCTTCTATTACGAGAACACCGTGCTGGTGGAGAATTACGGTCGACCGGCCGGCAGCCCGACCCCGACCCCGACCCCGGTTCCCTCGGCCACGACCCCCACTTCGAACCCCACGGCCTCCCCGACCCGGCCGGAGGACTCGGCTCAAGTGCTGCTGGCCACCGCCAGCGGCACCACTTTGACCCCCGAGGGGCTCAACCGGATCACCGTCGACAACCAGAACATCGCGGTGGGCGGCCAGAGCGCGGCCCGGGCCCCGGCTGGCAGCGCCATCGCCTTCTCCCGCCAAAACGATCGCTGGCACATCAGCTACAACGGCACCAATATCTGCGGCAACGGCTGTGCGGGCAACACCGCCCAGCTCCACTTCGCCACCGATACCGCCGTGGCCGTGTCCACCACCGGCCGGTCGTACTCCCACGGCCGCATCAACCTCATCGCCATCGCCGGCGATCCCGCCCGGTTCCACATCACCCTCGATTCCCTCCCGGTGCAGAGCTTCCTCGACGACCCCCACAACGTCCCGGCCTCCACCGCTTCCACCACCGCGCTCCCCGAAGACACCGTGCAGATGGTGCTGGCCACCGCCGAGGCCACCACCCTCACCCCCGAGGGGCTGAACCGGATCACCATCGACGACGAGAACATCACCCACAGCGGGCTAGACGCGGTGAGGGCCCCGGCCGGCACTCCTATCGTCGTCACCCGGGTCGGCGGCCTATGGCGCATCCGGTACGGCAATGTCGACATTTGCGGCAACGGCTGTTCCGGCCAGTCGGTC
>JAJEEH010000062.1 GCA_022821105.1 Acidimicrobiia bacterium | reverse complement strand
TAGAGGTTCACCATCGTGACCAGGTAGCCCCGCCCTTTGGCCTTGGCGATCTCCCGGGCCCGTTCCCGGTCTTCCAGGCAGATGACCGCGTTGGTCATCATCACGTTGTCGTTCTTGAACTGGCCGATCTGCTCCACCGGGCTTTGGATCGCCTCTTTGTAGGCGTCAATGCGGCCCTTGAGGTTGAAGATGGGCTCGAAGTTGAAGGCGATGGCGCCGATGCCCAGCGACCCGGCCTTGGCGAAGGTGGGCGGGTTGCCGCACGCCACCCAGATGGGGGGATGGCCGTGGCCGTGGGGCTTGGGCAGCACGTTGTGGGGCTTGGGCACCGAGAAGTGCTCGCCCTCGAAGCAGTAGTCACGCTGCTCCCACATGCGGGGGATCTCGCGGATTACCTCATCCCACATCGACTTGGTTTCGGGCGGGGTCAGACCGCCGAAGGTGGCCACCTCATGGCTGCCCGCGCCTCGACCGGTGCCGAACTCGAAGCGGTTCTCGGTGATGTGGTCGAGCATGGCGGCCCGCTCGGCAATCCGCACCGGGTGTTCCTTGGCGGTGGGCAGGCTGGTGATGCCGGTGGAGAGGTGGATGCGATCGGTTTTGGCGGCCACGTAGCCCATTACTGGGGCCGGCGCCGACATGTGGCTGTACTCGGTGAGGCAGTGGTGCTCGCCAAACCAGGCGTACTTCCAGTTGTACTTGTCAGCGGTAATGACGTAGTGGGCCTCCCGCATCAAGGCAGTGTGCTCGGCTTCGGTGTCGTGGGCTGCCGGCCCAGGGATGTAGCCGTTGACGAAAATACCGAATTCCATGGTCTCCTCCGCGTCCGTTGGGTGAGGGCAATACTGAGCTAGTTCTAATGGAAGATATTAGAACGTGTCAAGTCAAGCTTCGCCCACTTGGCTGCGGAGGGAGTCGATCCAGCTCTGGGCTTCTGTCCATGCCGTGGTTGCTGCGGTGCTCTGCTCCTCGTTTCCCTTGATGTTGGTGGGGTAGGAGCCGAGGAACTTCACCTCACCGTGCTTGGCCAGGATGCTGGTGAGGCAGTCGGCCACCAGCTGGTCGGCGACATGGCCTTCGAGGTCGATGAGGAAGCAGTAGTCGCCCAGCGCCTTCTTGGTGGGTCGAGACTCCAGCTTGGTGAGGTTGATGGAGCGGGCTGCGAACTCGGCGAGGATGCCCATAAGCGAACCCGATCGGTCGGCACGCTGGAAGACCACGATCGAGGTCTTGTCGTGCCCGGTGGGGGCGGGCACCCCGGAGCGGGACACCGCCACAAAACGGGTTTGGTTCTCCGGGTGGTCCTCGATGTCGGTGGCCAGCAGCTCCAAACCGTAGATGTGCTGCGACAGGATGGTGCCGATAGCCGCAGATGCGGCGTCTTTGGAGATGGAGAGATCCCGGGCCGCGGCCGCGGTGGAATTGGCCGCCACCTCTTCGGCCTGGGGCAGGTTGTCGGTCAGATAGCGCCGGCACTGGGCAGTGGCCACTGGGAAGCTGATGACCCTTTGAATCGTCTCCAATGACGCGCCGGGAAGTCCGAGAAGGTGAAGGCGGACGTCAATGACCACCTCTCGCTGGATGAGAAGGTCGTGCTCGAAGATCAATGCGTCGAGGGCGACGTTTACCGTGCCCTCGATAGAGTTTTCGATGGCGGTGAACCCCAAGTCGACGCGGCCGTCCGCGGCGGCTTCCAACACCTCGGGGATCGACCGGCAGAGCAGGTGATCGGCTTCGGCCAGGTCGGGCTGGGTGAGGAGTGCTTCCTCGGTGAAAGTGCCCGGAGGTCCCAGGTAGGCCACATGACTCACGGATCGGACAGAGGCAGTCACAAAAGGGCAGGATAGTGGGAGTGGATGAGGCCTTTGTTCGGCAATTGATGGCAGACGTGCGCGATGGCACGGTGACAGCGGACGATGCCGTGCGGCAATTGCGCCGCTTGCCGTTCGCTGATTTGGGTTTTGCCCGGGTGGATCATCATCGCAGCCTCCGACAGGGATTGGGGGAGGTGGTGTACGGCCCGGGCAAGACCCCCGACCAGTGCGCGGCCATCGTGAGGGAATTGTTGGATCAGCCGGGCGGTCCCGTGCTGTTGACCCGAGCCTCTGATGAGCAGGCGGCAACTTCGCTGGGCCTCAACCCCGAAGGGGAGCGCTACGACGCCACCGTGGTGTGGCGTCCGGCGACGCCGCGTCCCGAGCGGGTGGTGTTGGCCGCGGCGGGAACCGCCGACCTTCCGGTAGCCGACGAATGCGGCGTGGTACTGGCTGCTCACGGCTTGGCACCGCAGCGGCTGAACGATGTGGGGGTGGCCGGGCTTCATCGGATTCTCGGTGAGGTCGAGGTGTTGGCTTCGGCCGACGCCGTGGTGGTGGTGGCGGGCATGGAGGGGGCCCTGGCCTCGGTGGTTGGCGGCCTAACCGCGGCCCCGGTGGTAGCTGTGCCCACCAGCGCGGGGTACGGCTCTTCGCTCGAAGGGGTCACCCCGCTGTTGGCCATGTTGTCCTCGTGCGCGGCGGGGGTGACCGTGGTGGGAGTGGACAACGGTTTTGGCGCGGCCTGCGCGGTGCTGCGGCTGTTCAAGACGAGGGATCAAGCAGTGTCGCGGGCAGGGTTGACCGATGACTGAGCCGGCTGGTGTTGCTTGGTTCCACTGCTTTAGCGGAATCGCGGGCGACATGGCGCTGGGGGCGCTGATCGACGCCGGGGCCGATGTGGCCGAAGTGCGGGACATGTGCGAACTGCTGCCCTTGGGCGGTTGGGACCTGCAAGCCCATCCCACCCAGCGAGGGGGAATCGCGGCCACCGATGTGAGGGTGATCACCCAGGAGACATCGGTGGTGCGCACCGCCAGTCACATCAATGCCCTCGTCGGAGAGGCTCGGCTGCCCGACCGGGTGGCCGACCGGGCGCTGGCGGTCTTCGATGCTCTGGCCCAGGCTGAGGGCAAGCTGCACCGCCGGCCGCCAGAACAAGTCCATTTCCACGAAGTGGGCGGGCTGGACGCCATCATCGACGTGGTGGGCACCTGCGCTGCGCTGGAGGTACTGGGGATCGACCAGGTTTACTCCAGTGCGGTGGCGTGCGGGCGGGGAATGATCCGCAGCGCCCACGGGCACCTGCCCAACCCGCCGCCCGCCGTGGTGGAGCTGCTGGTGGGATGCCCGACGTTCGGCTTGGACGTGGGCCTAGAGCTGACCACTCCTACCGGTGCGGCGATTCTCTCGGCGCTGGCGGAAGGCTGGGGGCCCATGCCGCCGATGACGATCTCGGCGAGCGGATTTGGCTCGGGCGATAACCAACTGGAGGATCGTCCCAATCTGACTCAAGTGGTGGTGGGGACGTTGGCGGCATCCCGGCCCGCGGGCCAGCCGGTGATGTTGTTTGAGACCAATGTGGATGACGCCACGGGGGAGACCCTGGCGCACACGGTGGCATCGCTGTTGGACGCTGGGGCGCACGATGCCTGGATCACGCCGATCGTGATGAAGAAGGGGCGGCCGGCGTACACGGTGAGCGCGTTGGCCGATCCTGCGGTGGGCGATCAGGTGGCGGCCACGCTGGCGGAGGAGACGGGGTCGTTGGGAGTGCGGGGGCAGTTGATCGAGCGGTGGCCTCGGGCGCGGTTGGAGCATGAGGTGGACGTTGATGGGCGACGGGTTCGGGTGAAGGTGAGCGCGGGGCGGGTGAAGGTTGAGCACGATGAGGCTGTTCGGGCTTCTAAGTTGCTTGGTCTGCCGGCTCGTGAGGTTGTTTCGTTGGCTGAAGAAGCCTGGCGGCGTCAGGGAGATGACGAGCCAGTTGCTTAGGTGTTCGCCCGGTGGTCGGCGGGTCCTGTCACCTACGGTGGCCTGGCCGTCGGTGCGGCCAGGTCCGCCTGCGGCGCCACCCCCCGACCACCTCCGTTGGGTACCTCTCCCGTTTTGAATTGGTAGGGAGGGGCGGCGGCTTTGCCGCCGCCCCTATGATCGGGCGTTGTGATTGAGGATCGGCTGTACTTCAGACAGCTTTTGTCGGGGCGGGACTTGGCGGTGGGGGACATGATGGCCCGGCAGATGGTGAACTTCGTCTATCTGATTGGGGATCGGGAGACGGGGGAAGCGGTGGTGGTGGACCCGGCTTATGACCCGCAGGGGATTGTGGATTTGGTTGAGGCCGATGGGATGCGGCTGACGGGGGTGTTGGCCACCCACTACCACGCCGATCATGTGGGTGGTTCGATAATGCAGTTCTCCATCACGGGTGTGGCCGAGCTGTTGGATCTGGTGTCGGTTCCAGTGCATGTGCAGGCCGATGAAGCCCGCTTTGTCACCAAGACCACGGGCATCGGGGAAGACGATCTGTGCCTGCACCACAGCGGTGATGTGCTGTCGGTGGGGGAGGTGGACATTGAGATGATCCACACCCCGGGCCACACTCCCGGGAGTCAGTGCTTTTTGACCAACGGGCGTCTGGTGGCGGGCGACACGCTGTTCTTGGAGGGGTGCGGGAGAACTGATCTGCCGGGAAGCGATCCGGCGGCAATGTATGAGAGCCTCACCCAGCGCCTAGCCCGGGTTCCCGACAGTGCGACGCTGTATCCCGGGCATTTGTACTCTCCCCAGCCGTCGGCGTCGATGGGCGAGACCCGCCAGACCAACTACGTGTTCATGCCTCGCTCGGCTGAACAGTGGCTGGCGATGTTCGGAGGGTGATGGTCATGAGCTCAACTTCCACCGGCAATCCCCTGGCTGCCTTGGACTCCCACGTTGCCGGGACGCTGGAAGAGCTGGTGCAGGCCCTCGATGGCGTGGGGCTGGATCCCGGATTGTTGGAGCTTTGCGCCACCCGCATCAACCAGATGATTGGCGGTGAGCCGTCGGCCGCTTCACCTCAAGATGAACGGGAAAACGTCGTGTTGGCGTTCACCGAACAGTATGTGCTGTACGCCCACGGGGTAAC
>JAJEEH010000010.1 GCA_022821105.1 Acidimicrobiia bacterium | reverse complement strand
GGCACACGGTGGCATCGGGTCGGCCATAGCGGTCCAAATTGGCCCGGCACAGTTCCAAGGCCCGGGAGTTCACGTCGATGGCCCACAGCGGCGCATGCGGCGACCGTTGCCCTAGAGCCACCGCAATCGGCCCGTACCCGCAGCCCAAGTCCAGCAAGGGCCCTTCTAGGGGCGGGCGGGGGGCCTCGGCCAGAAGATAACGGGTGCCGAAGTCCACCTCGTCGGCCGCGAACACCCCCCGGTCGGTGGCCAGCTCCACATCCAGATCTCCCACCCGCAATCCGACCGTTCCCGGCCGTCGTTTCCCGCCCGGTGAGGCGCTGTAGTAGTGCGAGTCGCCCACGGTTTGACGGTAACCTGCTTTCATGGCCCCACTGCGGATACGGGTGTATGGCGACCCGGTTTTGCGGCGCGTGGCCGAAGACGTGACCGACATCGACGGTGCCATGGCCGATCTGTGCGAAGAGATGTTCACCGCCATGTACGAGGCTCCCGGCATCGGGCTGGCTGCCCCGCAGGTGGGGGTGTCGCAGCGGTTCTTCGTGTACGACTTTGGCGACGGTCGCGGCGTTTTGGTCAACCCCGAGATCACCGAGAGCGACGGCGAGTGGACCTACAACGAGGGTTGCCTGTCGGTGCCTGAGCTGTCGTGGGAGATCGTCCGTCCCCGCAGCATCCACCTGAAGGCCTATGACTTGGACGGCAACGAGGTCACCCTTGAGGCCGAGGATCTGGAGGCCCGGCTGTTCCAGCACGAACTGGACCACTTGGAGGGCAAGATCCTGCTCGACTACTTAGACGAGGATCAGCGGCGGGAGGCCAAGCGCATTCTTCGGGAGCGGGCGATGAGTGGGTCGAGTCGTCCTCCTGCCACCGGCGACGGGCTCTCGTTGCCGTGATTGACCCGCCGGCGGAAATCCGCCGGCTCGTCTTCCTGGGCACTCCTCGCGAGTCGGTGCCCTTCCTGGAGGCGCTGGATGCCGCCGGATTCGACGTGGCATGGGCAGTGACCCGACCCGACAACCGCCGAGGCCGGCGGGCGGTACCCACCCCCAGCCCGGTAAAGGCCGCCGCCCAGGTGATGGGCATCCCGGTTACCTCCGATGTAGACGATGTGCTGAACGTCGAGGCCGATCTGGGCGTGGTGGTGGCCTTCGGGCAGATCATCCAGCCCCACGTGCTGGACCGGCTGGCCATGGTCAACGTGCATTTCTCGCTGCTGCCCCGCTGGCGGGGAGCGGCCCCCGTAGAACGGGCCATCCTGGCCGGGGACCAGACCACCGGAGTGTGCCTGATGGAGGTGGCCGAAGGCCTGGATACCGGCCGGGTCTACCGTCGAGTCGAGGTTCCCATCGGGCCCGAAATCACGGCGGCGGCGCTGCGAGCCGAATTAGTGGACCTCGCGGTTCCAATGCTCGTCGGTGCCCTGAATGAGGGACTTGGTGTGCCAGGGCCCCAACGAGGTGAGCCGGTCTACGCCGCCAAGATCACCCGAGACGAGCTCCGCCTCGACTGGGAGGAGCCCGCGGAGTCCCTGCATCGGCTGATTCGAGTGGGTGGGGCGTGGACCACATGGAGGGGCAAGACCTTCAAGGTTTGGACGGCTCAACCTCTGGAGGGTTCGCAGCCGCCCGGCGAGCTCGACGGTGTCGTGGTGGGCACTGGCCAAGGATTGCTGAAGTTGGTGGGAGTGCAGGCTGAAGGCAAGTCCCGGCAAGCCGCCGAGGACTGGCTCCGGGGGGCCCGTCCCTCTCCTGGCGACCGGCTCGGATCGTGAGTCCTTCCCAATCGGGGCCAGCATCGAAGAACGCCCGAGCCGTAGCTGCCAACCTCCTCGACCGGATTGAAAGGGACGGTGCCTACGCCAACCTGGTGCTTGCCTCGGCCGATTTGCCCGACCGTGATGCCGGGCTGATCACCGAATTGGTCTACGGGGTCACCCGCATGCGTCGGGCGCTGGACCACCTGATCGACGGCTTCGTATCCGACCCGCCCGACCTCACCACCCGCAACCTGCTGCGGATTGGGGCCTACCAGCTCCACATGCTGGACACCCCGGCCTATGCCGCAGTGAGCGAGACCGTTGATGCCGCGCCCCGCCGCCAACGGGGATTCGTCAACGCGGTGCTGCGTCGGGTGGCTGATGTGGAGCCAGCCTGGCCGTCTGACGCGGTTCGCCTGAGCTACCCGGATTGGCTGGTGGAGCAATTGGAGGCTGACCTCGGCGCGTCAGAGGCCCATGCTGCGCTGGAACAGATGAACCAGCCTGCGCCGGTCACCGCCCGCCCCGACGGCTATGTCCAAGACCTCGCCTCCCAGTGGGTAGCCGAGCTGGTCGACCCCCAGCCAGGGGAGCGCGTGCTGGACATGTGCGCCGGCCCCGGCGGAAAGGCCACCGCACTGGCCGGCGGTCCGGCCATGGTGGTTGCCGCTGATCATCGAAAGCACCGGGCCACCCTGGTAGCGGCCAATGCCGCCAAGACCGGTGCGTCCTTAGCCGGAGCAGTAGCCGCCGACGGCCGCTATCCGCCCTTTCGCCCCCACTCCTTCGACCGGGTGCTAGTAGACGCACCGTGTTCCGGCCTGGGCGTGCTGAGCCGGCGAGCCGACGCCCGCTGGCGAGTAGGCCCCGATGACGTGGAGGAACTAGCCCGCCTCCAAGCCGAGCTGCT
Organism: Acidimicrobiia bacterium; assembly: GCA_022821105.1. Lineage (GTDB taxonomy): Bacteria > Actinomycetota > Acidimicrobiia > Acidimicrobiales > Bin134 > Poriferisocius. The sequence goes on along the minus strand of JAJEEH010000010.1, from coordinate 9,750 downwards.
CCGAGCCGCGTTCGCCCTCGTCCGTCCGGGAGGAGTGGTGATCTACAGCGTCTGCACCATGACCGCGGCCGAAACAGCGGCCATCGACGAATTGGTGGCCCAAGAGCATTCTGAAGCCGAAGCCATCCCCATCGCCGACCCTCGCTGGCGGCCGCATTCCCGCGGCGCCCTCGTGCTTCCTCAAGACCACAACACCGACGCAATGTTCATAGCCCAGTACAAAACCCCCCCTACCTCCCCCAAAGGCCAGTTCGGAAAACATGGGGAAAGCACGGGGTAGGCGGGGCGGGGGGTGGCGCCGCAGGCGGACCTGGCTGCCCCGACAGCCAGGCCGCCGTAGGTGACAGGACCCGCCGCCCCATCGGTTCAGCGCAGTAGTCTCCCGGCAATGACAGACCAAGAAACCGCCGGACTGGCCGCCAAGGTTCTCACCGTGTCCGACGGGGTTATCGCCGGTACCCGCCAAGACGGTTCGGGCGACGCCTTGGTGGAGATGCTGGCTGCCGAGGGCTATGAGATCGCCGAACGCCGGTCGGTCGAAGACGGCGTCGAGTCGGTTCGCGACGCCCTGCTGGACATGTCCGAGGGGTTTGCCGGCTTGATCGCAACCACCGGGGGCACCGGTTTCGGCCCCCGAGACCTGACCCCGGAGGGCACCGCCGCCGTGCTGGAGCGGAGGGCCGACGGCTTGGCTGAAGCCTCACGGCTGGTGAGCCCCTTCGGGCGTTTGTCTCGGGCTATTGCCGGTACGAGGGGTACGGCTCTGATCGTTAACTTGCCCGGCTCACCCAAGGGCTCGGTGGAATGCCTGGGCGCGGTGCTCGACGTCGTCCCCCATGCCCTGCGCCTGCTGGCCGACCAGCCCACCGAGCATTGACAGTTTCTCAGGGCGACCAGGCAATTCGCAGTGGTCGCATGATGGATCTGGCCTTGGAGGCGGCCCGTTCCTGTCGGCTGGTCACCTCGCCCAATCCGTGGGTGGGATGTGTGATCGACGCCGGTGAGGATCAGTACTTGGGGGCCACGTCGCCGCCGGGAGGAAACCACGCCGAAATCAACGCCCTGGAAGCTGCCGGCCCGCGTGCCCAAGGGGCCGACCTCTACACGACGTTGGAGCCGTGCGACCACCAGGGTCGCACCGGGCCGTGTACCGACTCCATCGTTGCCGCGGGAATCGCTCGGGTCTTTGTGGCGGTGGAGGATCCCGACCCTTCGGTGTCCGGGAGGGGCATCGCGGCGCTCCAACAGGCCGGGATAGCCGTGGAAGCGGGCGTGCGGATTGCCGAGGCTGCCGAACTGCTTGCTCCCTATCTCAAACACCGCCGCACTGGGCGCCCCTGGGTGGTGCTGAAGCTGGCCGCCACTCTGGACGGCCGCCTGGCCGCCCCCGATGCCACCAGCCGCTGGATCACCGGGCCGGAGGCCCGATCCGACGTCCACCGGCTCCGGGCCGAGAGCGACGCAGTGCTGGTGGGGGCGGGCACTATTCGGGCCGACGATCCTGCTCTGACGGTGCGCGACTGGCAGCCTCCCGCCGGAGTTGCTCCCCGCACCAGCCAGCCGAAGCGAGTGGTCTTGGGCACCGCGCCGCCAGAGGCCCGGGTCCACCCCGCGCTGGAGATGGACGGGCCGCTGGAGCAAGTGCTGTGCGAACTGGGGGAGCAGGGCGTGGTCCAGCTCCTGGTCGAGGGGGGCGCCACCACCGCAGCGGCCTTCCAACAGGCCGGCTTGGTGGACCACTACACCGTGTATCTGGCCCCCGCGTTCTTTGGCGGTGACGACGCCCACCCGATGTTCGCCGGTCCCGGGGCTCCCACCATCGCTGATCTGTGGCGAGGCGAGATCATCAACGTCACCCGGCTCGGTCCAGACCTTCGCATCGATCTACGCCCCGAACCTCAGCCCGAATAGCGGGTATTGATCGCAGACCGACAGCCGGCGGCCGGTAGCGTTGTTGCCATGCTCTCGTTGGTTCTGCCCAAGGGATCGCTGGAAAAGGCCACCTTGGAGCTCTTCGACGCCGCCGATATCCCCGTCAACCGCAGCTCCGATGTGGCCTACAAGGCTACGATCAACGACCCCCGCATCGACCAGGTACGCATTTTGCGGCCTCAGGAGATTCCCCGATATGTGGCCGATGGGCTGTTCGACATGGGCATCACCGGGCGGGACTGGGTGGCCGAGACCGACAGCGACGTGGTGTCGCTCGGTGAGCTTCAATACTCGAAGAACACCTCCCGACCGATCCGGATGGTGCTGGCCGTGCCCGACGACTCGCCCTGGAACGCCGCGGAGGATCTGCCCCAAGGTGTGAAGATCTCCAGCGAATATCCCGCTCTGACCAAGCGGTTCTTCGACGGCCTGGGCATCGAGGCCGACATCGCCCTGTCGTACGGGGCCACCGAGGCCAAGGCCCCCGACATCGTGGATGCGGTGGTGGAGATCACCGAGACCGGCCGGGCCCTGCGGGCCGCCGGCCTCAAGATCATCCACACCATCCTCACGTCCTACACCGAGCTGATTGCCAACCCGGCCAGCTACGCCGACCCGGAGCTCCGTCATGCCATGGAGCAGATCCACACGTTGTTGGGCGGCGTGCTGGAGGCCAGGGGCAAGGTGCTGGTCAAGATGAACGTGCCGGCATCAAGCCTGGACAAGGTCATCGACCTGCTGCCGTCCATGAAGGCGCCCACGGTCAACGAGCTGTTCGGGGGCCACGGCTACGCCGTGGAGACAGTGGTGCCCAAAGCCGACATAAATGTGTTGATCCCCGACCTGTGCGACGCCGGGGCCAGCGACATCATCGAACTGCCTCTGGCCAAGATCGTCCATTGAGCCTGACGGGTCGGCCCAATCCTGAGTTCGGCATGGTGGCCGACTTCGACGCATCCACCGGATGGGGGATGGTCAGCACTGAGGGCGGCGGCGAGTACCCGTTCCACTGCACTGCCATTGCTGACGGAACCCGCGCCATCGAGGCGGGAACCGCGGTGACCTTCCAGCTGGCTCCCGGTCACCGCGGCCAGTGGGAGGCGGCCGGGATTACTCCCCGCTAGCCCCCGGATCGTCTTCTTCTGAGCCTTCAGCGTCTTCGGCGGTCTCCTCCATCGCCCGCGACACCTGCACGAACGCCATGCGGATCTGATGGAGGGCCTCTTTGAGGGTGGCCTCGTGTTCGCCGAGTCGGCCTTCCAGCCCTTCAACCAGCGCTCCGAGGGCGTCGATGGCCAATCGGGCCTCTTCCAGGTTGGGCGGCTGCTGGCTGAGGTGGATGGCTCCGAGCTCGTACAGCCCCATGGCGTGGTTCCCCACCACGACCGACGCCGGGGTATTGGCTATCTGCTCGCGGGCCTCGGCCAGCTGCTGGGCCAGCTCCTCGGCCTGAGCCCGCTCCTCGTCGCTCAGCCCGGCCAGCGGGTCGGCGGCTTGATCGGGCGTGCCTTGCGGCGGAGGGCTTGCCGACTGTCCCCGGCCGTCGTCAACCGGCACCTCTCCACCTGGTGTCCATAGTGTGCTCATTGTCTTTCTTCGGCTCCTTTTCGCCTCGTCTGGCGTGATTGTCCCCTAACGCTGATACTGTTACCCCGCAACTTCGGCGCGCAAGCGGGGAGAAATTAATCCCAGCGTGCCGTCTCCCATAGTCGAGAGAGAGGAACATGCGCATTGCAGAGCGGTGATCGGCCATAGCTTCGGCAGATGCTGAGCCCCGGATCAACGACCGGATCAGAGCCAGAGAGGTGCGGCTCGTTGGCCAGGACGGACAGCAGATAGGCATTCGCCTGCTGCCTGAGGCGTTGGACATGGCCCGTGATGCCGGCTTGGACCTGGTGGAGGTCGCCGAGAAGGCGAATCCACCGGTTTGCTGGATCATGGATTACGGCAAGTACAAGTACGAGGCCGCCCAACGGGCCAAAGAGTCCCGGCGAAACAGCACCAACATCATCGTCAAGGAGATGAAGTACCGGCCCAAGATCGGACCGGGAGACTTCAACACCAAGACACGTAAGGTGCGGAACTTCCTCGAAGAGGGCTACAAGGTAAAGGTCACGATCATGTTCCGCGGTCGCGAGGTGCAGCATCCCGAGCTGGGGCGGCGCATTCTCGACGACATCTCGGACGAGGTGGAAGATGTGGCCAAAGTCGAGGTCTATCCCCGACTGGACGGTCGCAACATGGTCATGGTGCTGGGACCGGTGAAGAAGAAGTCCCGCAAGCAGGCCGCCCGGGACGCCCGCCAATCGGCTGAGGAACCCGCCGCCACCGATACTGCTCAATAGTTCGCAGCAAACAGTCATGCCCAAGATGAAGACCCACCGAGGCGCGGCCAAGCGGTTCAAGACCACTGGCACCGGCAAGATTCGCCGCCGCAGCGCCTACAAGAACCACATCCTCGAGAAGAAGGCCCCCAAGCGCAAGCGCCAGCTGCGCGGCCCGGCCCAGGTGTCGTCAGCCGACGCCCCGGCCGTGAAGCGCCAATTGGGCTTGTAGGGCCTGAAGCGACCAGCACGAGTTCAAGGAGAAGCACACGATGGCCAGAGTCAAGCGCGCCGTCACCGCCCGCAAGCGCCGCCGGGCGGTGGTGAAGCGGGCCAAGGGGTATTACGGCAACAAGAGCCGCACATTCCGGGGCGCCAACGAGCAGCTGCTGCACAGCGGCCAGTACGCCTATCGGGATCGCCGGGCTCGCAAGGGCGAATTCCGCCGCCTGTGGATCCAGCGCATCAATGCCGCCTGCCGCCAGAACGGCACTACCTACAGCCGGTTCATCAACGGGTTGAAGCTGGCCGACGTCGAGGTCGACCGCAAGATCCTGGCCGAGCTGGCCGTGAATGATCCGGCGGCCTTCACTGCGCTGGTCGAGGTGGCCAAGGCTGCGGCAGAGGCGGAGCAAGCCCCTGAGGCCGAGGCAGTCGGCGACACGGAGGCCGACGCGGTCCCAGAGCCCGAAGTCGAGCAAGAGTCCGCCTCGGTCGGGTAGAGCTGCCCATCAGCAAGCCGCTCAGCCCCCGAAACCCCCGGATTGCGGAACTTCGCCGCCTAGTCCGCAGCCGCCGAGAACGCACTGAGGCCGGCAAGTTCGTCATCGACGGCCCGCAACTGCTGGTCGAGGCGGTGGCTGCCGATCTGGAGATCGTCGACGTGTTCGTAGAGCCCGTGATCGATTTGTGGGCCGACTTGGGAGTCTCCGTGAGCGCCCCAGTGTGGACGGTGGGCGACGGCGTCTTGGCCAAGGTGGGCTCGGTGGTCACCCCCCAGGGCGTCATGGCCACCGCCCGCATTCCTGAGATCGCCCCCGTGGCCGACGGCGACTTTGCCGTCGAGCTGGCCGGAGTGGCCGACCCCGGCAACGCCGGGACCATTGTCCGCACCGCAGTGGCCGCCGGGGCCCAAGCCGTGGTGTTCAGCCCACAGTCAGTTGACCCCTGGAATCCCAAAACCGTTCGGGCGTCAGCCGGCGCTCTGTTCCGCATCCCCCTGGCCGAGACGGGGCCGAAAGGGGAGCGAGTGGGCGCCGACCCCCACCGAGGCGACCCCTACGACCAAGTCGACCTCACCGGGCCCCTCACCCTGGTGGTGGGCAACGAAGCCCACGGCCTCGATCAAACCGCCGCCATAGACCGCTGGGTGTCGATTCCCATGGCCGAATCAGTCGAATCCCTAAACGTCGCCTCCGCCACCGCCATCTTGTGCTTCGAGATCGCCCGCCAACGCCGCGGCGGAGCCCCCGTCGAATCCGGGTCTTAGCCGACGACAGGTCCGATGGCGGCGGGCTGGGCTCTGAGGGCCTCTATTTCGGCCACGGCTTCATCGGAGAGCTCGCGGATGCCGATGAACTCTTCGAGGTTGTAGTGGAGGTTGATGATCCGCATCTCCTCCCGGCTCAAAACGATGTGGTCTAAGCCGGGCTGGTGCAGGCCTCGCTGGGCTCGCTGGAGGTTGGAGAGATCCTGGTCGAACACCAGGTTCATGGAGGCCTCTTCGGCGGGGATGACCGCCTGCATCGGTGGGGTGCGATCGGTGCCCGGCGGGCGGCGGTCGAGGTGCAGCAAGTCCATGAAGGCGTCGTCGGGGGTGTCGCCCGGACGGGACCTGAGCACGGTGATGGAGTCGCACATCACGATCACCGTGATGTTGGGGAACAGGTTGAACTGGAACAGGTCCAACATCTGCGATTGGTCGAAGCTGTCGAGATCGAGGCCCTTTTGCTTGGTCTGAGCCCGCACTAGATCCTCCAGCACATCGCGCACGCTGCCGCCGTCAGGGACCGGCGGACACGGCCCTGGATTCTCAGAGTCCTGGCCGTAGCGGGCGCCCTGGGTGACGATGATGGAGTCCCAGATCTCCGGGTCGGTGGCCCCGTCGCGCAGCCGGGGGCTGGGCACCCCGTAGGGCTGGTGCAGCGAGCCGTGGCGGCCGTAGAGCCGGTTCACCGAGTTGACGTCGTCGCAGCTGGGCAGCATTTCCCGGTGGATGCCCTGTACGTGGTAGGTCTCGCTGAACGCCTCGATGAGGGTCTTCCAGTTGCACGGCAGCGGCACGGTGAGGTCGTAGGCACACGCGTACTCCTCCATGCGAGCCCACTCCAACAGCCCGGGGATGGCCTCCAGGTACTCCTCCAGCGGCTCGGCCTCGGTGTCCAGGTTTACGAACACCAGCGGCCCCCACGTGCCCACCTGCACGGGGAACAGCGGGTAGTCGTCGTTTCGCAGCGCCCCGAAGCCCCGGCGCGACGGCACCTCTCGCAGCTTGCCGTCCAGCGTCCAGCTCCACCGGTGGTAGATGCAGCGCAATTCGGTGAGGCCCGAACCCGAGCCGGTGCACAGCACGTTGCCCCGGTGACGGCACACGTTCTGGAACCCCCGCAGCACCCCGTCGTCGCCCCGCACCACCAGCACCGACAGATCGCCCACCGAATACTCGAACCAGTCGCCCGGTGACGGTACATGGTCGACCGTGCAGGCCAGCTGCCAGGCCCGAGGCCACACGTGGGCCATCTCCAGGGTGGCCCATTCCGGGGAGACGTACCGATGGGTGGGCACTTCAACCGGCGTGCGCCGGGGCGGGACAGCCCCGATGGCCGTTCCCACCGGGGCGTCGTTGGTGAGTTCATGGCCGATTTGGATCTTCGCCATGGCTGAACAGTAGTGGTAGGCGGGCAATCCAAGCCGGGCAGTCGTCGAGGTTGAACAAGGTGTAAGCGGGAGTCCCGTATTCTGGTGCGGGTATGAGCATCGCTGAGACCGCCGTGTTCGCGATCGGGGCTCTGATCGCAGTGGGCACGCTGTTGGCCGCCATACAAACCGTGGTAGTGCCCCGGGCCGAGCGCAGCCTGTTGATCCGCTTCGTGTACGTGGGCATGAAGTTGTTGTTTTCGATGGTCGCCCGCCATCGCAAGTCGTATGAGGCCAAAGACGCGGTGCTGGCTCGCTATGCCCCCACCACGCTCATGCTGCTGCCCATGGTGTGGGCTACCGGGGTCATCTACGGGTTCTCGATGATGTTCTGGGCGCTGGACGTGCGCCCGTATCGGGAGGCGTTGGTGCTGAGCGGGTCGTCGCTCACCACGCTGGGCTTTCGGGACACCCAAGACCTGGCCAGCCTGGTCCTGTCCATAGGCGAGGCCCTCATTGGGTTGGGCATTGTGGCGCTGCTGATCAGCTTTTTGCCCCTCATGTACATGGCGTTCAGCGCTCGGGAGTCCGCAGTGGCCCGACTGGAAATCAGGGCCGGAACCCCGCCCACGCCTGAGGCCATGATCATCTTGGCCCACGAGACCGGCGGCCTAGAGAACATGGGGGAGACCTGGACCGAGTGGGAGCACTGGTTCATCCATATCGAGGAGACCCACCAGACCTATCCCGCGCTGGCCTTCTTCCGGTCGGTGCGCTCCGACCGCTCATGGGTTGTTGCCGCGGGCTGCATCTTGGACACGGCCGCCATAATGCTGTCGACGGTGGCGGTGCCCCATTCGCCCGCCACGCCGTTCATGATCCGGGCGGGCTATGTGGCTTTGCGCAACGTCGCCGATTTTTTCGCCATCGACTATGACCCAGATCCGAAGGACATATCCCCGATCACGGTACGCCGCCACGAGTTCTACGAGACCTACGAGACCCTGAAGAGCGCCGGGGTTCCCGTCGTAGAAGACCGCGAGCGGGCATGGATCGACTACGCCGGCTGGCGGATCAACTACGACAACTGCCTGGTTGGGCTGGCCTCGATCACGTCGGCGCCGCCGGGCAAATGGAGCTCTGATCGGCCCTCTCCCTACCACCGGCTGCAGCTGTTCTATCGGCCCATGCGCCGCCCGCTGCCCCCCCTACTGCGCCAGCTCCGGCGTCGGGGGTTCGGCCCGGGGCGACGGCGGTGATTGCTCCCATCCCGGCCAATGGAAATGTGCTCGTTGGGGTGGATGCTGTGCGGCCTCGGATTTTTCTCACAACTTTTCCCAAGACGCTGCTGCCGATGAGGCTGGCGAGATGAGAACCCGCATTTCCGAGCTGCTGGGCATCGACATCCCCGTGGTGCAGGCCCCCATGGGCTACATCGCCCGGGCCCAGCTGGCCTCGGCGGTGTCCAACGCCGGGGCCATGGGCATCATCGAGACCTCCTCGGGCCAGCTCGATGACATCAAGGTGGAGATCGCCAAGATGCGCGACCTCACCGACCGGCCGTGGGGGGTGAATATCGCCCAACTGCTGGTGCCCGACGCCACTGTCATTGACTTTGTCATTGAGCACGGAGTGGGGTTTGTGACCACCTCGGCGGGTGACCCCAACCGGTTCACCGCCATGCTGAAGGACGCCGGGATCACCGTCTTCCACGTGGTGCCCACCCTGCGGGGCGCCCTCAAGGCAGTGGATGCCGGAGTGGACGGCCTCATCGTGGAGGGGGTGGAGGGCGGCGGGTTCAAGAACCCCCACGGCTCGTCCACCATGGTGCTGGCCCCGCTGGTGGTGGCCGAAGTGGACGTGCCGGTTATCGCGGCGGGGGGCATCTGCGACGGGGTGTCCATGGCGGCGGCGCTGGCGCGGGGGGCCGACGGGGTGCAGATGGACACCAGGATGCTGTCGGCCGCCGAGTCGCCGGTGCACGACAACTGGAAGCAGGCCGTGGTGGCCGCGGCGGAGACCGACACCGTGTTGTTGAATCGGTTCGGGCGGCCCGGCATGCGGGCGCTGCGCACCGAGCTCACCGCCGAGATGGAGCACCACGACCAGGTGCAGATGCCCGGCCTCGACCGGCTCATGGACCAGTACTTCGGCGGGCAGATGGACGTGGCCGTCCCCTTCGGCGGCCAGGTGATGGGCCGCATCGACGAGGTGCGCCCGGTGGCCGACATCTTGTCGGAGGCCTGGGAGCATTGCCAGGACCGTCTGCGCCAACTGGGACAGGCCGCCGCGGGGTAGCCGGGCGGGAAGTCATCCTCATGCCCTCCCGCACAATGCTCACCCTCCTGCGGCGGTCGGGCAGCCGCCTGCAACTGGTTCGCCTGCTGGGACCCGATCCCCGCGGCGTGCGCCAGTCGCTGGGGGCGCTGTGCATCTTGGCGGTTACCAGCGTTGTCGCCGGCTTGGTGCTAGGTCGAAGCCACGAGCGGCTGGCCGAGCTGCCCGGCCTGCTGCTTTTGGTGCCGGCGGCCATCGCGCTGCCGGGGAAGATCTTCGGGGCACTGGGCAGCCGGCTGGGCACCGCCATCCACACCGGCACGTTCCGGCTGTCGTTGCGGTCGTCCAGCGTGGTGGGCCA
>JAJEEH010000301.1 GCA_022821105.1 Acidimicrobiia bacterium | reverse complement strand
GTCGAGGTGCTTGGCCAGGGCCCGCAGGCTGTTGCCGTGGGCGGCGACCAGCACCACCTGGCCGGACCGCAAGTCCGGGACAATCTCCTCGTGCCAGTAGGGCATCAGCCGCTCCACCACATCGGCTAGGCACTCGCTCTTGGGCAGCAGCTCCGGTGGAATGTGGGCGTAGCGGGGATCGGTGTTGGGGTTCCAGGGGTTGTCGTCGGAAATGGGCGGTGGCGGCGTGCGATACCCCCGGCGCCAGGCGTAGAGCTGGTCTTCGCCATAGCGCTCCCGGGTTTCGGCCTTGTCCAGTCCGGTTAGGTCGCCGTAGTGGCGCTCGTTCAGCCGCCAGTGCCGCTTCACCGGCACTCCAGATCGGTTCATCTCAGCCAAAGCCAGCTCGACGGTGCGGATGGCGCGGGTTTGCACCGAGGTGTGCACGACGTCGGGCAGCAGTCCGGCCTTGGCCAGGGCGACACCGCCGGCTCGGGCTTCGGCCTCTCCCTTCGAACTCAGATCGCAGTCGAACCAACCGGTGAACTGGTTGGAGGCATTCCACTGGCTCTGTCCATGGCGTAGCAGGATCAGGATCGAGGGGTTCACTCCGGGCAGCGTAGCGGGTCATACCCTTAGTGGAGACCACTCAAGTTTTGGGATATGACGATTTGAAGGGTAGCCTGGCAATAGAAAATAATTCTGGCAAAACCCAGACAATCAACCAGACAAACAAGGAGTCAATAACGATGGGAAAGGTCGTCGGCATCGATTTGGGCACCACCAACAGCGTGGTTGCCGTGCTCGAAGGCGGTGAGCCAACCGTTATCGCCAACGTCGAAGGTTCTCGCACAACCCCGTCGGTGGTGGCCTTCTCCGCCGACGGAGAGGTGTTGGTGGGCGAGGTGGCCAAGCGCCAGGCCATCACCAACCCTGATCGCACCATCCGCTCGGTCAAGCGCCACGTAGGCACCAGCTGGTCAGAAGACATCGACGGCAAGGCCTATAGCAGCCAGGAGATCTCAGCCCGTGTCCTGCAAAAGCTCAAGCGGGACGCCGAGACCTATCTGGGCACCGAGGTTGACGAAGCGGTGATCACCGTGCCTGCCTACTTCGATGACGCCCAGCGCACCGCCACCAAAGAGGCCGGCACCATCGCCGGGCTTGAGGTTCTGCGGATCATCAACGAGCCCACCGCGGCCGCATTGGCCTACGGGCTGGACAAGGGCGACACCGACCAGACCATCCTGGTCTTCGACTTGGGCGGGGGCACCTTCGACGTTTCCATCTTGGAGATCGGCGACGGGGTGTTCGAGGTCAAGTCCACCAGCGGCGACACCGCCCTGGGCGGAGACGACTGGGACGACCGGGTGATCGGCTGGCTGGTGGACTCGTTCCGCAATGACCACGGCGTGGACCTGAGCAAGGACAACATGGCCATGCAGCGGCTCAAGGAGGGCGCGGAGCGGGCCAAGATCGAGCTGTCCCAAACTCAGAGCACCAATGTGAACCTGCCGTTCATCACAGCCACCGACGCCGGTCCGCTCCACATGGACTACGAGCTGAGCCGGGCCAAGTTCCAGGACCTCACCAGCGATCTGCTGGACCGGTGCCGCAAGCCGTTCGAGCAGGCCCTTTCCGATGCCGGTCTGTCGTCGGGCGATGTGGACCACGTGATCTTGGTGGGAGGCTCCACCCGGATGCCCGCGGTGGTCGACTTGGTGACCGGGATGACCGGAACCCAGCCCCACCAGGGGGTCAACCCCGACGAGGTGGTGGCAGTGGGTGCCGCGGTGCAGGCCGGGGTGCTCAAGGGCGAGGTCAAAGATGTGCTGCTTCTGGACGTGACCCCGCTGTCGCTGGGCATCAAAACCAAGGGCGGCGTGATGACCCGGCTCATAGAGCGCAACACCACCATCCCCACCCGCCGCACAGAGGTGTTCACCACCGCGGACGACAACCAACCCACTGTGGAGATCCACGTGCTCCAGGGCGAGCGGGAGATGGCCGGCTACAACAAGACGCTGGGGAAGTTACAGCTGGTGGACCTGCCGCCGGCGCCCCGGGGCGTGCCTCAGATCGAGGTCACCTTTGACATCGACGCCAACGGAATCGTCCATGTGTCGGCTAAAGACCGGGCCACCAGCAAGGAGCAGTCCATCACCATCACCGGTCAGAGCTCTTTGGACAAGAACACCATCGATCAGATGGTCGCCGACGCCGAGGCCCACGCTGCCGAGGACGCCCGGCGCCGGGAGGAGGCCGAGGCTCTCAACAATGCCGACAGCCTGGTGTACCAAGTGGAGAAACTGCTGGCCGAGGCCGGCGACTCGGTGGATGCCGACCAGCGCGCCGAGGTTGAGGGCAAGCTGGGTGAGCTGAAATCGGCCATCGACGAGAAGGATCTCGACCGCATCCGCTCGGCCACCGAGGAGTTGTCGGCCATCAGCCAGCAGATCGGGGCGGCCATGTATGAGCAGGCTGCCGCGGCGGCTGGCGATGCCCCCGGGGATTTCGATGCCCCGGGTGACTTTGATGCTGGCGGTGCCTCCGACGATGACAACATCGTCGACGCCGAGATCGTCGAAGACGAAGATGACGGAAGCTCCCAGTGAGCGACGAGGCTGCGGCTGATCTGGCCGACGAGGAATTGTCCGACGAGGAGGCCGCTGAAGGTCTAATGGACGCAGAGGCCGAACCCCCTGTTGCGGAACAGTTCGAGGAAACTGGGGAACTGCCCTCCTTTGAGGAGCTGCTTTCTCAGCGGGACGGCTATCTCAACGACCTCCAGCGGGTGACCGCTGAGTTTGCCAACTACCGACGCAAGGCGGCCGAACGCCAGCAGGAGACTAAGGCCATGGCTGCGGCCGACATCGTGGAGAGAGTGCTTCCGGTGTTGGATGCCTGCGATGCCGCGGTGGCCCAAGGGGCCACCGATGTCGTCCCCATTCGGGACGCGCTGTTCGGTGCACTGGAGAAAGAGGGTTTGGCCAAGCTGGACGACCCCGGCGCGCTGTTCGACCCCACCTGCCACGAGGCCGTCGTACACGAGCCGGGAGAGGGAGAGGCGGTGATCGCCGAGGTGTTGCGGGCCGGCTACGAGTGGAACAGCCGGGTGCTGAGACCCGCCATGGTGAAGGTCCGGGGGTAGGACGGGGGCGAACACAGCATGGACGTGAAGCGGGAATGGCTGGAGACTGACTACTACAAGGCCCTGGGCGTCTCTCCGTCGGCCTCAGACAAGGAGATCACCAAGGCCTACCGCAAACTTGCCCGCAAGCTGCACCCCGACGCCAACCCCGACGACCCCAAAGCCGAAGAGCGGTTCAAGGAGGTGTCGGCCGCCTACGACGTGCTGGGCGACGGCGAGCGCCGGGCCCAATACGACCAGGTGCGCCACATGGGGCCGATGAACTTTCAGGCCGGTCCGGGCGGCTTCACCATGGAGGGCGATCTGGCCGACATCTTCTCGGCATTTATGGGCGGCGGCCGCTTCGACCGAGGCGGACCCCCGTTCAGCGGCCAGACCCGCCCGGTACGGGGTCACGATCTCAACGCCCACCTGACCCTGGACTTCGCCGAGGCGGTGCGGGGCACGACCACCGAATTGACACTGAGGGGCGACACCGCACGATCCGGACGCACCATTTCTGTTCGCATTCCCGCTGGGGTAGGAGACGGCCAGAAGATCAAGTTGGCCGGCAAAGGGGAGTTGGGGGTCAACGGTGGTCCGCCCGGCGACTTGTATGTGACGGTCAAAGTCAAAACTCACCCGGTGTTCGGCCGTCAAGGCAAGAACCTCACCGTCACCGTTCCAGTTTCCTTTGCCCAGGCCGCACTGGGCGCGGCGATCTCGGTGCCCACATTTGAGGGCGACCCGGTGACGCTGCGCCTCCCCGCCGGCAGCCAGCCCGGAAGAGTATTGCGAGTACGGGGGAAGGGCATCGAGACTGCCAAGGGAACCGGCGATCTGTTGGTAACAGTGGACCTAGAAGTTCCAACCGAGCTGAGCGATAAACAGCGCCAAGCTCTGGAAGCGTTCGAAGAGTCGATGGAGGAGTGAACATGATCGATCCTCGAGGCCGCGACCGGGCGGTATACGTCATCTCGGTGGCTGCTGAGTTGGCCGGGATCCATCCCCAAACCCTCCGGATCTACGACCGCCGGGGCCTAGTGCAGCCGGCCCGCACCGGTGGGGGGAGCCGGCGCTACAGCGATGCCGACATCGAGAAGCTCCGCCGGGTGCACGAGCTCACTAGCGAAGGCATGAACCTCGACGGCGTGGAGCGGATACTGGCCCTAGAGGAAGAGGTGGCCAGGCTCAAGGTTCAAGTGGCGCGCCTCACCCAGGAACTGGAGTCGAAGCGGGCCGATATCGTGCTCTATCGAAGAGTCTGAGATCGGAGAAACCAGGTGGAGGCGGGTAGAGTGCAAGCCCTGCCGCTCTTGTGACTTTGACACTCGCCTCCGACCTCTCCGACCTCTTGGTGGGCTACCAGACCGTCCGGTCCTACACCGACGCGCTCGCCAACCCCTTGAGCAGCGAAGACCAGTGCATTCAGTCGATGCCCGACGCCAGCCCGACCAAGTGGCATAGGGCCCATGTGACCTGGTTTTTCGAGACCTTCCTGCTCAAGACCCGATTGGAGGGCTATCGCGAATTCCACCCGGCGTTCGGCTTCCTGTTCAACTCGTACTACGAGGCTGTGGGTGACCGACACCCCCGGCCCGAGCGGGGCAATCTCTCCCGACCATCGTGCGAAGAGGTGGCCGCCTACCGATCCCATGTGGACCAGGCGATGGCCGAGATGCTGGATCGCCCGCTGGACGATGCCACCGCCGAGTTGGTGCTGTTGGGCCTCAACCATGAGCAGCAGCACCAAGAGCTGCTGCTCATGGACATAAAGCATGTGCTGTCGACCAACCGGGCGCTGTGGCCCGCCTACCACGATCTTCCCCCCGAGCTGGCTGAAGTGCCAGAGTCTGATGTGCTGGCCAATGGTCAGCAGGCGGCCAACTGGTCCAGTTTCGACGGTGGAGAGATGTGGATTGGCCACGATGGCGACGGATTCGCCTTCGACAACGAGAGCCCTCGCCACAGGACCATCCTCCCCTCGTACCGGCTGGCCAATCGCTTGGTGACTTGCGGCCAGTGGCTGGAGTTCATGGCCGACGGAGGCTATGACACCCCTACCCTGTGGCTTTCCGACGGCTGGCACCAGCGGATGGAGCATCGCTGGGATTCGCCCTCCTACTGGGACTTTCACTCCGACGAAGGCTGGCGGGTATTCGCCCTCCACGGTCTTCAACCGCTATCGCCCGACGAGCCGGTTTGCCACCTGTCCTATTACGAGGCCGATGCATTTGCCCGCTGGGCTGGTGCTCGGCTCCCCACCGAGGCCGAATGGGAGCACGCCGTCTCTGATCAGAGGCCAGAGGGCAACCTGGGCGGCCAGGGTCGCTGGCATCCCGCCCCCGCTCCTGCTGGCGATGGCCTGCACCAGCTCTTCGGAGACGTGTGGGAGTGGACCTCCAGCCCCTACGGTCCTTATCCCGGTTTCCGGCCCGCACCCGGCGCGGTGGGCGAGTACAACGGCAAGTTCATGGTCAACCAGTTCGTGCTCCGGGGAGGAGCCTGCGTGACCCCGCCGGGGCACATCCGGGCCACCTACCGCAACTTCTTCCATCCCCACACCCGCTGGCACTTCTCCGGCGTTCGCTTGGCCCAGGACGGGTAATGATCCAGCCGGTTGTCGACATCCACTTGGATCGCGCCTGGATCGATCGGGCGCTTCGGACCGATGTGTCCGAAGGGCTCTCTTCCCAGCCCAAGGAGCTTCCCCCCAAGTGGTTCTACGACGATCGGGGAAGCGAGCTGTTTGATCAGATCACCCGCCTGCCCGACTACTACCCCACCCGGCGGGAGCGGGAGATCCTGGAGCGGGAGGTCGACGTGATCGCCGAGCGATCAGGGGCTGACACCGTGGTGGAACTCGGTTCGGGCACCTCGGAGAAGACCCGGATCGTGCTGGACGCCCTCGCGGCTACCGGTCGGCTCCGCCGCTACGTGCCGTTCGACAACAGCGAGGCCACCCTCAGAACCGCTGCTGCCGAATTGGCTCAGGCCTATGAGGGATTGGCGGTTTACGGGGTGGTGGGCGATTTCGAGCACCATCTGGAGCACATTCCTGAAGGCGGTTGCCGGCTTCTGATGCTCTTGGGAGGCACGATCGGCAACTTCCCCCCGGCGCCTCGCAAGGACTTCCTGGCTGCCGTGGCCGATGCCATGGTGCCAGGGGATACCTTCTTGCTGGGCTTCGACCTGGTCAAGGACCACGATCGGCTGATCGCGGCCTATGACGACCCCGAGGGCGTGACTGCGGCATTCAACCGCAACGTGCTGTCGGTGATCAACCACCGCCTCGATGCTGACTTCGACCTGGACCAGTTTGAGCATGAGGCCCGCTTCGACCCGGATGAGGAGTGGATCGAGATGTGGCTGCGGTCGCGTGGCACGCAACGAGTGACCATCGGCGGCTTGGACATGACCGTGGACTTTGCCCAGGGTGAGCGCATGCGCACCGAGATCAGCGCCAAGTTCCGGTCTGAGAACATCGGCCCCGAACTGGCCAGCGTGGGCTTGGCCATGGAGCGCTTGTGGACCGACGCCCGAGGGGACTACGCGCTCACCTTGTCCCGCATGGTGGCCCGGCGCTGAATTCTACGGGCCTTGCCCGTTGGTTCCCGTCCAAATGCCCTTTATTGCTCGTCAATCCCCGGTTGGGCGCGAGTAGTGTCAATTCGTAAGCCACGCTGATGGGGTAGTGCATTGCCAGCAACCGTGGTCGTCGGGACGCAATGGGGTGACGAGGGCAAGGGCAAGTTCACCGACCTCCTAGCCCGCGATATGGACATGGTGGTGCGCTATCAGGGCGGCCACAACGCAGGTCACACCCTGGTGGTGGAGGGCCAGACCTTCAAGCTCCAGCTTGTTCCCAGCGGAGTTCTCTATCCCCACGTGACCCCGATGATCGGCAACGGCGTGGTGATCGACCCCAGGGTGCTCCTCGACGAGATGGACCGTCTGTCGGCGGCGGGCGTCGACTGCGGGCGGCTGAAGATCAGCGGAAACGCCCACCTCATCCTGCCCTATCACCAGACGCTGGACGTGGTGGCCGAGCGGCATCTGGGGCGCAACAAGCTGGGCACCACCAAGAGGGGGATAGGCCCGGCCTACGCCGACAAGGCGGCCCGGGTAGGGCTACGAGTGCAGGACCTGCTCGACCCCAAGATCTTCCGGGAGAAGCTCGGCGTGGTGCTGCACGAGAAGAATCCACTTCTGGCCAAGGTGTACAACCGACTGCCGTTCGACCTCGAGGCACTGGCCGACCAATACCTGGAGGAGTGCCGCCCCCGCCTGGAGCCCCACATCGCCGACACGGTGGGATTGGTCCATGATGCCCTGGAGGGGGGCCAAAACGTGCTGTTCGAAGGGGCCCAAGCCATGTTCTTGGATCTGGATCACGGCACCTATCCGTTTGTCACCTCATCCAACCCGGTAGCCGGCGGGGTCTGCGTCGGGGCCGGAGTTGGCCCTCGCCACATCGACCGGGTGATCGGGGTATCCAAGGCGTATATCAGCCGCGTGGGGTCGGGGCCGTTCCCCTGCGAGCTGACCGACGAGATTGGCGACCACTTGGTGGATGTGGGCCGGGAGTACGGAACCAATACCAAGCGCCGCCGCCGCTGCGGCTGGCTGGACACGGTGATGTTGCGTCACGCGGTGCGGGTGAACTCCCTGTCGGATCTGGCCATCACCAAGCTTGACGTGCTCGATGCCCTCGATCCCATAAGGGTGTGCGTGGCCTATGAGGTGGATGGCGAGCGCCGCGACTCGATGCCCTACCACCAGTCGGAGATCCACCGGGCGGTGCCGATCTATGAGGAGCTGCCGGGGTGGTGCACCGATCTGAGCGGGGTTGGGGATCGCGCCGCGTTGCCCCGGGAGGCTGAGGACTATCTGCGGTTCATTGAGGAGCAGGCCGGTGTGCCCGCCACCCTGGTCGGCGTGGGTCCTGGACGGGACCAGTTCATCTCCTTCAGCCCGGTTCCGTGAAAGTCTGCGTCGTCGGCAGCGGGGGTCGAGAGCACGCTTTGTCCCATGTGCTCGGTCGGTCGTGCGATGTGGTGGTCACCCCGGGAAATCCCGGCATCCCTGGCTCTGTTGCCGCACCAGCAACCGAGATTGAAGCCGATCTATATGTAATCGGCCCCGAGGCCCCGCTGGTGGATGGTCTGGCCGACGAATTGAGAGCGGCAGATCGGCTGGTTTTCGGCCCCGGAGCCGACGGTGCCCTCTTGGAGGGGTCCAAGGCATGGATGAAGGAATTGCTGGTGGCCGCTGAGGTGCCCACCGCGGGCCACGGTTCGTTCACTGAGCTTGAGGCGGCTCTCCGCTTCCTTGACGGCATGGGCGACCTGTTCGTTATCAAAACTGACGGCCTGGCCGCGGGCAAGGGGGTACTCGTCACCGAGGACCGGGGTGAAGCCGATGACGCGGTGAGGTCCTACCTGTCGGGGGAGGCCTTTGGCGACGCCGGGCGTCGGGTGGTGATCGAAGAGGGCCTCACCGGCCCCGAGCTGTCAGTACTCGCGGTGTGCGATGGCCATCGCGCCGTGCCCTTGGCACCGGCCCAGGATTTCAAGCGCATCGGCGAGGGCGACGTCGGCCCCAACACCGGCGGCATGGGGGCCTACTCACCGGTGCCGGTGGCCGGAACCGATGCGGTGGACGAGGTGATGGACCGGGCCGTGCTGCCCACGCTGGCCGAGCTGGTGCGGCGGGGGATCGACTATCGGGGCGTGCTTTACGCCGGGCTCATGCTGACCCCCCAAGGCTTAAGGGTGCTGGAGTACAACGTGCGCTTCGGCGACCCCGAAGCCCAGGTGGTGCTACCCCGGTTGCGGTCGGACCTTGCCGACCTGCTCGCTGGAGCGGCCGCCGGATCGCTCGAGGACGACCCGGTGTTCGACGATGACGCCGCGGTGACGGTGGTGTGCGCCTCCGAGGGCTATCCCGCCTCCCCCCGTACCGGTGATCCAATTGCCGGCATTGAGGCAGCCAACGCGGTGGAGGGCGTGACGGTGTTCTGCGCTGGTGTGGCATCAGCTGCTGGAGGCGGAGTCGGTACTATTTCTGCTGGTCAGAACGGTCAAGAGCTCGTCACGGCGGGCGGTCGAGTGCTGAATGTCACGGGGCAGGGGCCCGATCTGGCCGCTGCCCGGGAGAGGGCATATGCCGGGGTCACCCACATTGATTGGCCGGGCCGCTACGTTCGCTTTGACATCGCCGCCGCGGCGGTTGAGGGCGCTTCACAGAGGGAATCAGCATGAGCTTCAAAGTCGCTGTCATCATGGGTTCGTCGAGTGACGAGGACACCATGGCACCGGCCCGCACCACGTTGGAACAGTTCGGCGTGGAGTGCCACTGGGAGGTCATGTCGGCCCACCGAACCCCCGAAAAGGTCCGCCACTTTGTGTCCGGGGCCCGCGACGCCGGCTTCGGCGCCATCATCTGCGGTGCGGGGATGGCTGCTCACCTAGCTGGGGCAACCGCGGCCCAGACCACCTTGCCGGTGATCGGCGTGCCCTTGGCCGGCGGAGCACTGAACGGGGTGGACTCCCTGTATTCCACCGTGCAGATGCCCAAGGGTATCCCGGTGGCCACTGTGGCCATCAACGGGGCCATGAACGCGGCCCTTTTGGCCATTCAGATTCTGGCAGTGACCGACCCGGGGCTGGCCGAGAGGCTGGCTGCCCATCGCGCTGAGATGGCCGGTGGCTGACAAGGACCAGATCCCCGACGTTTTGGCCGACCGCTACGCCAGCGCGGCCATGGCGGCCATCTGGTCGCCAGAGGGCAAGGTCAAAGCCGAGCGACGCCTTTGGGTGGCGGTGCTGGAGGCCCAGTGTGATCTCGGCATCGAAGTGCCTGACGGAGTGGTCGAGGCCTATCGGTCGGTGATCGACCTAGTGAACTTGGAGTCCATTCGAGAGCGGGAGCGAGTCACCCGCCACGACGTCAAGGCCCGAATCGAGGAATTCTGCGCTTTGGCTGGCCACGAGCACATCCACAAGGGG
>JAJEEH010000131.1 GCA_022821105.1 Acidimicrobiia bacterium | reverse complement strand
TACCTGTCCACCGAGCGCGACGAGCTGGAAGAGCTATGGCCCCCTCCGTGGCCCGATCAGTGGGCGGCCTACACCCTGGGCGAGATGGCCGAGTGGGGCCTGGAAGACCACCACCTGGAATACGCCCAGCGCTTGGCCGGGCGATTCGGCCAGATGATCCGCTGGGACGCCCAGCGGGAGGGCGTGGCCGAGCTCTCCCACCTGCCCATGCCCCGCGGCGGCGGTTACGGGACCATTCTGGAGGGCCTGGGGGCGCTGGAGTGGCTGTGGCTCAACGAGCCCCGGCTGGCCGACGCTCCGCTGCGAGATCGGCTGGAGTGCGGGGCAGCCCGCCTGGCCGAAGCCCAAGCCGCCGACGGCGCTTGGTACTACGACGACCTAACCAGGGTGGACGACCAGCAGCACGCCGTCTCCGGCATATTGCTGGCCGATGTCAGTTTCAACCTCGGAGGAAACAAGCCATGAAAGCAGGAACACCATGAGCGGACTCGGGTTGCCATCAACCGATTCGATTGACAAGGCCAAAGCTACGAAAGGGCGGCTGCCATGAGCGGACTCGGACCGGTGATGTTGATGGTGCTGGCCGCGGCCAACCCGGCCGCAGGGGCACTGAGCGTGGCCTGGCGGCCCTCCAACCGTGATCAGTGGCGCCCCCGAGTGGCACTGGCCGTCGCCGCCGCGGTGGGCGCGTTGTGGGTGATCGCCGCGCTGGCCGATCCCATCCTCGACGGCCTGTCGGTGACCACCGGAACCTGGCGACTGGCCACCGCCGTGCCCTTCGCCCTTGCCGGGCTGTGGTGGATGATGTGGCCCGACCACCCAATCCACGACGAGCCCCGGGCCGGAACCCAGGTAGCGCTCATCGCCCTCACCGTGCTGTTCACCCCCCAACTAGTAGCCGTAGTCCTGGCCACCGCCGCCCACGACGGCACCCTCCGCACCATGGCCGGCGTAGTCCTCGCCGCCGCCCTCACCGCCGCCCTCCTCTGGTTCCGAGCCCTCCCCACCCCCCTCCTCTCAGTGATCGCCCGCCTCCTAGGCGGCATCGCCGTAGTCCTCGCCATAGCCCTAGGAGTAGACGGCACCCAAACCCTCTGAGCGCGGAAACCGGCACAAGCTGCCCGCGTCAAACACCGTGGGCGGTGGCTCGGGTCGAATGTGTCACAGGCGTCAATAAGGTGGTCCCTGTGTAGTTGCAGCGACCTTCGCACGGGTGCCGCATGAGGGTTGGGTGTGTGCTGGCCACGCATTTGCGGGCGAAGGTGGAGATGAGCCGGCATCGCCACCTGGAGGAGAGCCCGGTTTTGATTGTCGACGGCGATCCATCGGCGGCGAGGACTCTGGTGGTCGACTACTTCCCCGCCGCCGTCGGGGTCAAAGAGGGCATGACCCTGGAGGAGGCGATGTCGCACCACGCCGATGCCGTGGTTCTGGACGCCGACGAGCCCTGCTATCGGCGGGCTTTCCGCCGCATGGTGGCCGACCTACAACAAGTGAGCGACCGGGTGGAGGCGGCTGATCTGGGCACGGCCTACGTCCGCCTCGACGGGCTGGAGGGGATCTACGGCGGCGAATCGGGCGCGGTCGCCGCGCTCATGGGGGCGCTTCCCGCCTTCTTGGGGCCCCGCGTCGGGGTGGCCGACGCCAAGTTCCCCGCCTTCGTGGCCGCCCGGACCCGCCGGGGACCGGGGGCTTGTGGGACGGGCGACGACGTGCGCTCCTTCCTCGCCCCCCACAGCATCGACCTGCTTCCCGTCTCAGCCGCCATGAAGGGCGACCTGCACCGCTTCGGCCTGCACACCATGGGGGCAGTCGCCTCGGTGAGCGGGCATCTGCTCTCCGACCGGTTCGGCCTCGAGGGCTTGCGGGCATGGTCGCTGTGCAACGGCATCGACGACAGCCCAGTGGTGCCAATGCCGTGCGAGGAGCCGGTGGTGGAGCACATCTCGATGGCGCTGCACCCTTCTCTTGAGGCCCTGTTGATGGCGGTGGACACTATTTTGCTGCGGGCCTTCGCCCGACCGGAGGCAAAGGACCGCCTCGCCGGGTCGGCGCATTTGCTGTGCGAGGCGCCGGGCTGGCCGGCGTGGGAGCACAGCGTGCGGTTCAAGCAGCCCGTCGGAGCGTGGGAGAGAGCGTCGGAACTCATCCGGCACCGGCTGGAGGCCGACCCGCCCCGCCGCCCCGTGGAGGACGTGACCCTCACCCTGTCGGACTTCACCGGCGAGTCGGTCGCCCAGTTGACGCTGCTGAAGGACGCTCGGCGCGACCGCCTCGGGCGGCTGGTGGAGGCCGACCGCCGGCTACGACCGCTGATGAGGGGCGACCACGCCCTGTACCGGATCGCCGGGGTGGCGCCGTGGCATCCGGTGCCGGAGATGCGGTTCCTCCAGATGCCCCTCGACCCGTCGGCCCAGGACACCATCAGGCCGCTTTTGACGCCGAGGCCGGTGGACGTGCGGGAGAACTCGAATGGCGAGCCGCGGTCGCTGCGGGCGGGGCGGCGCTGGAGGAAGGTGGCCCACATCGACGACCGGTGGACATTCGACCTGTGGTGGCTCCCCAAGCCGGTGGCCCGCTCCTACTACCGGGTCGACCCCGGCGACGGGCGGCTGATCACCCTGTTCCGGGACCGCACCGACCACCGCTGGTACCGGCAAAGCGCCTGATCGCGAGCTGTCGATGGCCAACTGGGTGGAGCTTCGCACCAAGAGCTTCTTCTCCTACGGGGAGGGGGCGTCGCACGCCCACGAGCTGCTGGCACAGGCCACCCAATATGGCTACCCGGCCCTGGCTCTGACCGACACCAACCTGTGCGGCGCGCTGGAGTTCGCCCGGTTGGCCAAGAGCCTGGGCACCCAGCCCATCACCGGCGCAGAGCTGACGCTCACTGACGGCTCGAAGCTCGCCCTTTTGGCCAAGACCCGGGCGGGATACGCCAACATCTCACGCCTGTTCACCCTGGCCAACGCCGCCGACCGCCAAGACCCGAAGCTCGACCCCTGCTATCTGCCCGATCACTGCGAGGGCGTGGTTCTTTTGACCGGCGGGCGCGACGGCCCCCTGTCCCGGCTGGCGGCCAGCGACCGCTTGGGCGAGGCCCACGGCCTGTTGCGGCAGTACTTCGACTGGTACGGGCCGAACTCGGTGTACGTGGAGCTTCAGCAGAACTTTCTGGCCGGCGACACCGACCGCAACCGCAAGCTGGTCAGGCTCGCCGCCGACGCCGGCGCCCAGGTGGTGGCTACCAACGACGTCCACTACCACGCCCCTGAGCGCGCCCGGCTCCAGCAGGCGCTGGTGGCCGCCCGGCTCAACACCACCATCGACCAGGCCCTGCCCCACCTGCGGCCCAACCACCATCTGCACCTGAAGCCGCCCGCGGAGATGGAGCGCCTCTTCGCCGAGTGCCCCCAAGCGGTGTCCAACACCCTGCGCGTGGCCGAGCAGTGCGGCTTCGACCTCAGCACCGACCTGGGCTACGGCCTGCCCGACGCGGCGGTGCCCCCGGGCCGCACGCCTCTGAGCTACCTGGAACAGCTCTGCCGTGAGGGG
This sequence comes from Acidimicrobiia bacterium, assembly GCA_022821105.1. GTDB lineage: Bacteria > Actinomycetota > Acidimicrobiia > Acidimicrobiales > Bin134 > Poriferisocius. The sequence continues at coordinate 6,428 of JAJEEH010000131.1, read as the reverse complement.
GCCGTTCGGCGGTACGGGGGCGTTACCGCAGAGGTGGAGTGTCGCCTGGCCGAGGAGTTCGGCCTGATCGAGCGGCTCAACCTGGCCGGATTTCTGCTCCTCTACCGCCAGATCGCCCTTCTGGCCCAGCAGATCCTGGTGGAGCGGGGCGAAGTCGGCCCCGACACGCCGCTGGAGGAGAGGCCGCCGGGACGGGGGCGGGGCTCGTCGGTGGCCCTGCTCGTGGGCTACCTCATCGGCATCAGCCACGTGGACCCCCTGAAGTGGGACCTCACCCTGGAGCGCTTCATCTCCGAGGACATGACCTCGCTGCCCGACATCGACCTCGACTTCCCCCGGGGGCTGCGAGACGAGCTGATCGAGCGGGTACACCGCCACTTCGGGCCCGAGCACGCCGTGTTGGCCGGGGCGATCACCACCTACAAGGTCAAGGGCATCATCGGTGACCTGGGCAAAGCCCTGGGACTGCCCCCCGAGCGCCTCAGGCTGCTGTCGAAGCGGCTGCACTCCCACCACGCCGCCGACCTGCGCAGTGAGATGGCCGATCTGGCGGAGTTCAAAGACAAGGTGGATGCCCCCGGGTGGCGGGATCTGCTCGATCTCGCCCCCCAGCTCATGGGCGCTCCCCGGGGGCTGAGCCAGCACGTGGGCGGCATGGTGCTGAGCAGCTCGCCCATCCCGGAGATGGTGCCGATCCGGGCCGGGGCCACCGACGGCCGCTACATCATGGACTGGGACAAAGACAGCGTGGCCGACGCCAACTTCGCCAAGATCGACATCTTGTCGCTGCCGGTGCTCGACCAGATCGATGAGGCCCTCGATCTCATCGAGGAGCGGGAGGGCTGCCGGCCCGACCTGGGCCGGATCAGCCCGGAGGACCCCGGCGTGTACGACATGATCAACGCCGGCCAGTGCAAGGGGGTGTTCTTGCTCCAGTCCCCCGCGCAGCTGAAGATGGCCCAGCGGCTGAAGTCGCGCAACCTCCTCGACCTCGCCTACCAGGTGGCCCTCATCCGCCCCGGCGTGGGCGTGCAGGGCAGCGCGGTGTCGCAGTTCGTGGAGCGCTACCGCCATGACGCTGACTGGGACTATGACCATCCGCTGGAGAAGCGCGCCCTGGAACGGGGATACGGCATCATCGTGTGGCAAGAGCAGGTAGTGCAGCTCATCGAGGACGTGGCCGGCATGACCGCGGCCGAGGCCGACGAAGTGCGCCGCGCCTTCGCCCGGCCCAACAGCGAGCACCTGATCGCCATGCACTGGGAGCGCTTTGCCGAGGGTGCCTGGCTCAACGGCGTGCCCGAGGAAGCCGCCAAGAGAATTTTCGCCAAGATCAACGGCCACTACATGTTCCCGGAGTCGCACTCCCACGCCTTCGCGGTGAGCGCCTACCAGGCAGCGTGGCTCAAGCGCTACCACCCGGTGGAGTTCTTCACCGCGCTGATGAACAACCAGCCGATGGGCTTCTATCCGATGGAAACGCTGAAGCAGGACGCCCGGCGCTTCGGGGTTCGGTTTCTGAACCCGTGCGTCAACCGGAGCCGAGCGGTGTGCTCCCCTGAAGGCGACTCGATGCGGCTGGGGCTTGAGCTCATCAAGGACGTGGGGGCGGAGTCGGCCAAACTCATCGTGGCCGAGAGGCAGCGCCAAGGCTCCTATGCCTCCGCCGGAGATCTGGTGCGTCGGACCGGGCTGAAGGACCAGGCCGTGCTCTCGCTGGTGCTGGCCGGGGCGTTCGACGCCATCGCCTCGAACCGGAGAGAGGCGCTGTGGGAGTCGGGGCTGCAAAACCGGCCCTCGGTAGGTGGTCAAACCGCCCTTTCTCTGTCGACGGATGATCGCGTGCCCCAGCTCGCCGACTTCACCGACCGGGAGAAGATGATGGGCGAGTACCGAACCATGGGCATCTACCCCCGGGGCCACCTCATGGAGTTCCTCCGGGAGGGCCTCGGCGCCAACGTGATGCCCACCGCAGAGGTGGAGGCTCGCAAAGAAGACGAAGCGGTCACGGTGGCGGGCTGGCCGGTAGCCAGGCAGCACCCCCGTGGGCGCGACGGCACCGTCTTCGTGACCATCGAGGACGAGACCGGCGACACCCAGGTGATCATCTACTCCGACCTGTTCGCCCGCCGCCGCCGGGAGTTGAGCAGCCAGGTGATCGTGGCCACCGGGCGGATTTCCCGGTGGGACGGGACCGTGAACGTGGTCGCCACCGACGTGCGCGCCATCGACTCAGGCGTCGCCATGCCCCCATCCCACGACTGGCACTGACACAACGCTCGGGATGTTGGTCGGATGCCCCCGTCGCCCGCATAATGGGCGGAGATGTGTGGCCGGTACAGCCTGACCTCCAGCCTGAGTGAGCTAGCCCAGCGGTTCGAATTCGACAGCGAGCCCGAGGGCTTCGTGCCCAGATACAACGTCTCTCCCACCCAGCAGGTACTGGCCGTGGTCGGCGGTCAGACTCGTCGGGCCGGCTTCATGCGCTGGGGTCTGATCCCATCGTGGTCCAAGGACGGCCCCTCCAGCCGCCCCCTCATCAACGCCAGAGCGGAGACCGTGGCCGAAAAGCCGTCGTTTCGCGACTCCCTGAAACGCCGGCGGTGCCTGATCCTGGCCGACGGCTTCTACGAGTGGCAGAGGGCGGGCGACGTCAAGCGCCCGATGAGGGTCACCATGCGCTCGGGTGAGCCATTCGCCTTCGCCGGACTCTGGTCAAAGTGGACCGATTCGGAAGGAAGCTCCATCTCGTCGTGCGCCATCATCACCACCGCGGCCAACGAAGTGCTCAAGCCGATTCACCACCGAATGCCGGTAATCTTGTCAAAGGAAGTGGAGGAACTCTGGTTGGACACCGCCCTCGACGACTCCCAAACACTGACCCAGCTCCTTGAGCCCTATCCCGACGACGCCCTGGAGGCCTACGAGGTGTCTGCCCTGGTCAACTCCGCTTCCAACGACGTCCCCGAAGTCACCGAGCCCATCTCGTGAGGATGAGATGAGAATCGCCCGAATCGCAGCGGCCTCCCTGCTGACAGCAATCGCCCTTCTGGCTTTCGCTTGCGGAAACGACGACGCCGTGACACCACCCTCGCCGGCCACTTCCGCACCCACCCCAGACCCGACGCCTGATGTGGGCACCACCATCGAGGTGGAGGTGGCGGGGGGCAAGCCGGTAGACGGGGTTCAGCGCTTCCAGATCGACGCCGGAGACACCGTGACCATCATCGTGACCGGCGATACCACCGATGAGCTCCACGTCCACGGCTACGACCAATTGGCGGTTTTCTCCCCCGGCCAGCCCGGCATCATCACTTTCGAGGCCGACATTCCTGGCATCTTCGAAGCGGAGACCCACCACCGCGGCGATCTGGTGTTGGAGCTCGAGGTGCGGTGACCGCTGAGCTGCACTCTGTGCTGGCCCACGGGGTGGGGGCCCGGGGCGATCTGCCCCTGCCGTTTTATCTGTTCGGCATCGGGGCCGCCGTCGCCCTGATGGCCACCTTTGTCAGCTTGAGCTTCTTCTGGCATCGGGCCTGGCTGCCCGCGGCCGCCTCAGGCCGGAGCTTCGGGACGGCCTTCGGCCGAGTGCTGGATGTGGTGGCAGTGCCGGCTCGGCTGGCATCTCTGGCGTTGTTCGTGCTGGCCCTGGCCAGCAGCGTGAGCGGCGCCGCAGTAGGAAGCCAGCGCTTCGGACCGCTCACGGTGTACGTGGCGCTGTGGGTGGGGATGGCAATTGTGTCCGCGGTGTTCGGCGATGTTTGGCGGGTGCTCAACCCGTTCGAAACCATCGCCTCAGCCATCGAGTGGACCGCGGGAAAGCTGGGACTTCCCCAAGTAGACGACACCGGCGAGATCCCAGGCGGCTACTGGCCGGCAGTTGTGGCGCTGTTCTGGTTCCTGCTGTTCGAGCTCTGCTACCACGAGGGCACCACCAACGAAGCGGTGGGCGGGGCCATGATCGCCTACACGCTGGGCATGGTGGGCGGGTCGGCGGTGTACGGGCGACGCTGGCTCCGCCAGGCCGACGGATTCGGAGTGCTGTTCTCGCTGCTGGCCAAGATGTCGCCGCTGTACCGCGACGACACCGGGGCGGTGCGGGTGCGGGCTCCGCTGTCGGGGCTGACCACCGTGGCCCCCCGCATCGACCTGTTGGCCGTGCTGTTGGTGGTGCTGGGCGGAACCACGTTCGACTCGCTGGCCGGTAGCACCCTGTGGCCCGAACTGGTGGGCACCCACCGGGGCTGGACCGCCACCGGGATCAACACCGCGGGGATGATCATCGTCATCGCCATCATGGCGCTGCTCTACTACCTGGGATCGCTGGCCGTGGGGTGGTTCACCGAGCAGAGCGCCTCCGAAGTCGCCCGGCGTTTCGCCCACTCCCTGGTACCCATCGTGTTGGGCTACACGGTGGCCCACTATTTCTCGCTGCTGGTGCTCGACGGCGGCCAGAACTTCCTGCGCCTGCTGTCCAACCCCTTCGACCGCGGCTCCAACTGGTTCGGAACCGCCGACTGGGCGGTGAACTTCTTCCTGGTGTCCACCGACGCCATCGCCTGGGTGCAGTTCCTGGCCATAGTCCTCGGCCACATCGCTGCGGTGCTGGTGGCCCACGACCGGGCCGTGGAGACCAGCGACGCCAGCGAGGCCACCTGGGCCCAGCGCCCCATGCTCCTCGTGATGGTCTTCTACAGCGTGGTTGGCCTCTGGCTGCTCCAAAAGGCCTAGCTGAACAACTCGGAATACAGTGGGACATGGCATCGCAAGCCGAGTTGGCCCACCTCAAGAACGACGAACCGCTCGAACACGTGCTGGAAGTGCTCGACGCCGACGGGGCGGTGATCGTGGAGGACTGCTTCAGCGACCAGGTGATCAACCAGATCCTCTCCGAGTTGATGCCCTATGCCGAGAAGCCCGACTCCAACCGGACCCATATCAGCCCCACGATCGCCGCTTTCTTCGGCGAACACACCCGCCACGTGACCGGCCTGGCCTCCAAGTCGCCCACCTTCGTGACCGAGGTGCTGCTGCACCCGCTGATGCTGGGCGTCGCCGACGCGGTGCTGGGCCCCAACTGCGCCGGCATCCAGGTGAACGTGGCCCACATGCTGGTGGTGGGGCCGGGGGCGGAGGCCCAGTTCCCCCACCGCGATGAGGACGTGTGGGTACACATGCCCCAGCCCAGCCCCGAGATGGAGCTTTCGTCGGTAACCGCGCTGTGCGACTTCACCACCGAGATTGGCGCCACCCGAGTGGTGCCCGGCAGCCACCGCTGGGAGCTCGACCGCCAGCCCGAGCCCCACGAGTTCGCCGATGCCGAGATGCCCGCCGGGTCGCGGGTGATCTACCTGGGATCGACCATCCACGGCGCAGGCACCAACAGCACCAAAGACCAGCACCGGCCCGCCTTCCACCTGAGCTACATGCTGGGCTGGCTGCGCTCTGAGGAGAACAACTGCCTGGCCACTCCGCCCGACATCGCCCGTACCCTCCCCCGCCGGGCGCAAGAACTGCTCGGCTACGACATCCACTACGCCGTCGACGACGGAGGCGGCTACCTCGGCGCCCTCGATCTGAAGATCCCCGCCGACATGCTCGCCTCCGGCGAACTCTGACCGCCTACGGAATTGGTCTGTCGTCCCAAGACCAGCGATCAGTCCGGGGTGATCAGTGTGTCGCCGACTTGGATGGTGCCCGCGGCTACGACCTCGGCGTTGGTGCCGAAGCAGGCGAAGGCCCCGTAGTCGAACTCCTTGCGGGCAGCGGTGGCGAGCACTTGCAGCACGCTCTTGGCCTGCTCGTAGCCCGGCTGGGCCAAGGTGGTCATCACACAGCGGGGGGTGGGGTCTCCGACCCGAAGCTCCACGTCGCCGATCTTGACAACGAGGTCTTTCCAGGCCAGATCGGCAAACTCCCCTGAACCGCTGTTGTCGTGGGCATCGAGAACGATGTTGGGGCGAAATCGCTCGACACCAAGCTTGACGCCGTCCAGCAGCGAGGCAAGGTGAGTCATCGACTGGTTGACGATGATGTGAACGGCCGAGGCATCGACAAACGAAGTCTTCTCGGTGATGGCCGCGACGGGTAGATCGACCTCCACATCAGAAAGGACAGTGCCGGGGATCTCTGGCCACTCACTGCCGTAGGTCTCCTCGCGGCCCTCCACCACTTCGACCAAGCGGACAGGTTCACCTAACGCCTCGGTCAACGCGGCATCAAGCTCACCGCTACCCGCGGGATACACCCTGCCACCAGGGTCGACCACAACCACGCTGCCATCAGCCTGTGAGTATCCCCCCTTTGGCCGGTCACCTCGATTAGGAGGTAACCATGTCATTGATGGAAAGGAACGGGCCGCCGGGCAGGACCAGGCGGCGGTTCACTAAGGAGTTCAAGGCTGACGCGGTGGCGTTGGTGTTGGACGG
>JAJEEH010000176.1 GCA_022821105.1 Acidimicrobiia bacterium | reverse complement strand
GCTCTCCAGCTTGAGGTCACGCAGAATGTGGCGCTCTGGGGGGTAGTCGCTCGGCATTGGGGCGTTACCCTACGCCACCATGAGCGATGCCAAGCGAGACGTGAGGGCCACCGACAAGTCGTCTCTTCCCAGGGTCGTGCGGGCGATGAACAGCTATGGCCGCACCGTTCGCCGCATCCGACCCGGGCATGGGCGGTTCAATGCCGATGCTCTGGTGGAAAAGGCCCAGGAATCGGCCAAGCTGGACGATTTCGGTCCCGACGGCTGGCAAGAGGGATTCGAGATCCTGGTCGACTCGATCAACGACGAAGGCAAACTGAGCCAGTTGGGCCGGATGATCCTGGGAGGCTTGCTCGACAGCACGCTTCAGTTGCGGCTGCGGGTGGTGGACTGGGCCAACCAGCATCCCGAAGTGGCCAAAGAGCAGGTGACCGCCCCGATCGTGGTAACCGGCCTGCCTCGCACCGGCACCACCTTGCTCAGCAATCTGCTGGATCTCGACCCACAGAACCGGTCGTTGTTGGGCTGGGAGGGCGGCGCAGTAGCCCCGCCGCCCACGCTTTCTGAACACCGTGAAGACCCCCGCATTGCCGAATCGGTAAAGGGCTCGGGCCAGTTGGCCAAGCTGGCCCCCAAAGTGCAGGCCATGCACCCTATGGCGGCCACGCTGCCCACCGAGTGCGTGACGCTTTTGGGGGGCGAGTTCAAGTCGATCCACTTCGAGACTCAGGGCACGTTCAACACCTACGGCGCCTGGTTCGAGACCTGCGACATGGTGCCGGCCTATGAGTTCCACCGTCTGTGCCTACAGGTGCTGCAGTCCACCATCCCCACCCAGCGGTGGTCGTTGAAGACACCCGGCCACATGTGGCACCTGGATGCGTTGTATGCCGTATACCCCGACGCCCGGGTGGTGTGGACCCACCGCGATCCGCTGAAGGTGGTCGGCTCAGTAGCCAGCCTCAACTGCACCCTCCACGCCACCAACACCGACAAGGTGGATTTCAACGCGGTGGGCCGCATCTGGAAGGACAAGTGCCTGCACGGCATCAAGGCCGGCACCGAGTTCCGGGATCGGCGCGGCCCAGACGACACCGTGTTCGATCTCCAGTACGCCGAGCTGATGGACGACCCCGTCGGCTCAGTAGAGCGCATCTACCGCCACTTCGACATGGAGCTCGACGATCTAGGCCGACGCAAAATGGCCGCCTGGATGGAGGAAAACCCCCAAGACCGCTTCGGCCGCCACCGCTACACCCTCGACCAGTTCGGCCTCTCAGCGGACGAAGTCCGCCACCAGTTCGCCAACTACACCGACCGCTACGAAGTCCCCTCTGAGGGGTGATTCCGCGCTCACTTTGAGCTGTCATACATAGTACACTCGTTGTATGACAATGCTGAGCTTTCGGGTGGAGCCTGAGGTGGCGGAGAAAGTGCGGGAGATGGCGGTGTCCCTGGGAATCCCGCAATCCGAAATGATGCGGGAGGCATTGCGCCGTCACCTCAATGAGCTGGTGGCCCAGCATGATGCCCTCGTCTACCAGGAGAATCCGCTAACCCCGGAGGAACTGGCCTTCGCCTCGGTCGAGCGCTGGACACCGGCTGAAGACTGGTCGGAGTGGGCCGATGCGGCGGGGTGAGATCTGGTTTGCCGATGCCCCTGGCGGTGATCGTCCTGTGCTCGTGCTCACCCGCGATCCCGTTGCCGATCACATTGGCTCTGTGGTTGTTGCCGCGCTCACCCGCACCCGCCGAGGCTTGTCTTCAGAGCTGCCCCTCACTGTGGCAGACGACGGTGTTCCCACCGACAGCGTTATCAACTTCGACACCATCCATACCCTTCCCCGCCAAGTGTTCCGGCGCAGGGTGGTCAAGCTCAGCCCGGCACGCATTGAAGAAGCCTGCCTAGTCATGAGGGCCGCCACCGGCTGCTAGCGGCCTGTATCGGCAGAGGAGAGGCATGGGCGGGTTCGGCGGCTAGAGGTGGGGGAGTACCTCGGTTTCGAAGAGTCTTAGGTTTTCCCAGGATACGGCGGGGTCTAGGCCGCCCATTAGGGGGTGGAACATTAGGGCGTCGAAGTCGCCCATGGCCTTGATCATGTCGATGGCCTCGGGCGGGGTGAGGAGTTGGTGCATGCCCATGGCCCGGAGGGCGTCGGCGTCTTCGACTGGTTCGAAGCCGGTGGCGGCGCCGGACTCTGCGGCCCATTGGCCGTAGGCGTTCATCTCGTGGAGGGCGTGGGGGGCGACTTGGGCCCAGGTGGCGTCGGGGTCGTGGGTGATGTGCAGGTAGCCGACGCCGCCGGAGGTGGCCGGGCCGGGGTCGTCACCGCCGAGCTTGATCACCTCGTCGCGGTAGAAGTCCCAGAACTCGGGCATGGTGGGCAGGAATCCATCGGCGATGCGGGCTGCTCGGCGGGCCGCCGGCTCGCCGCTGCCGCCCAGCCAGATGGCCGGCCGGGGATCCTGATACGGCGTGGGGGTCACCCGCACGGTGCGGCCCCGGAACTCGAAGGGCTCGCCGGTCCACGCCGCCTTGAGGGTCTCCACCATCTCCACGGTGAGGCGCACCCGGTCGCCGGTGGTGTGGCCGAACATCTCGAACTCCGAGGGCACGTACCCCCCGGCCACCGTCACGCTGATGCGGCCCTTGCTGATCCGATCCAGCACCGCCAGATCCTCGGCGATCCGCAGCGGGTCGTGCATCGGCGCAATGAGCGCGGCCAGCATGATGTGGATGTTCTCGGTGCGAGCGGCGATGGCCGAGGCCAGCGCCACCAGCGAGGGCAGGTAGCCGTCGTCGGAGCCGTGGTGTTCCGACAGCGTGACCGACACGAAGCCCAAGTCTTCGGCCCACACCGCCTGCTCGATGGCGGCGTGGTACAGCTCCTCCACCGGCACCGGGCAGATGTCCGGGCAGCGGAAGTCGTAGCGGATGTTGAGCAGGGCCATGGCCGCCTCCAGTCTGTGGTGCGCTAGCTCTTCTTGAACTCGGTTGGCAGTTTCATCAGCCAGCGTCAGTTCTTGAACTCGGGGATCACGTATTTGCCCATGAGCTCTATGGAGGTCATCACATCCTCATGGGCCATCTTGTACGGGTTGAACAGGCAGAACAGCAGATCGCAGCCCACCGCCTCGTAGCGCTTGGCGATCTCCACGCAGCGGTCGGGGTCGCCAATCACCGCGGCGCCCGACTCCCAGATGTAGTCCATGGTGATCTGGCCCAAAAGGCCCTCGTCGCGGCTCTTGGCCGCATCGCCGGTGTACTCGTAGGTGCCCAGCTCGGCCACCTCCAGGTCGGCCAGGTAGTCGGCCACCGAGGCGATGAGCCCGCCCCCGTAGCCCGGATACCACACGAACGACTCCTCGGCGGCGGCCCGGGCCTTCTCGTTGGTCTCGTTGCAGTGCACCATGGTGAAGGTGGCGGCCCGCTCGTTGCGGAACGCCCCCACCGGCTGGTCGCAGTCGGCGTGGCCCTTGCGGAAGGCCTCGAGCCGCTCGGCCAGGTCCTCGGGCGGCTGGCCCACGGTGAACGAGCACAGCCCGATGCCCCGCTTGCCGATCTCGTAGTGGCCCGGCACCGAGCTGGTGGCCCCCCAGATGGGCGGGTGGGGATCCTGGCGGGGCTTGGGCAGCACCCGGCGCTTGGGCATCGACCAGTAGTCGCCCTCGAACTCGTACTCGTCGTTGGTCCAGCAGCCCACGATGTGGCGCAGCGCTTCGTCCCACTGGGCCCGGGTCTCGTCGGGGTGGATGTTGAAGCCCTCCAGCTCGGCCCGGGTGGACGAGCGGCCGGTGCCGAACTCCACCCGCCCGTTGCTGATGAGATCCAGCACCGCCACCGACTCCGCTGTGCGAACCGGGTGGTTGTAGGGCTTGGGCAGAAGCCGCACGCCGTAGCCGATCCGCAGGTTCTCGGTGAGCGCCGCGATGTGGCCGTACAGCACCTCGGGGTTGGAGCAGTGGGAGTACTCCTCCAAGAAGTGGTGCTCCACCGTCCAGAACGAGTGGAAGCCCATCTTGTCGCCCAGAACGGCTTGTTCGATGGTGTTCTGGTAGGCGTTGTACTAACTCTCACGAGTCCAGGGCCGGGCCACCGGAATCTCGTAGAACATCGCAAACTCCATGCCAATCCCCTTGGGTGTGAGGCGCTGTTACCGGGCCGATGGTAAACGGCGCGACCCCAAGCAGGCGCATTGGGCTCGGTTAGTGTGCGGGCCATGGCACTAGATCCGGCCGCCAAGGCCGTCATGGACATGATGGAAGAAAACGGCGTGAGCTTTGCAGGCATCGCCTCGATGACCGCGGTGGAGCTGCGCAACCGCATGCAGCTCGGCGACATGCCGGTGGAGGATGTGGCCCGCACCGAAGACCGGGTGATCCCCGGCCCCGACGGCACCGACCTGCCCATCCGCATCTACTGGGCCGAGGTCACAAATGAGGCCCGCCCGGTGGTGGTGTTCTTCCTCGGCGGGGGCTGGGTGATCGGCGGCATCGACAGCCACGACGGCCAGGTGCGCGAGATGGTGAACCGCACCGGCATGGTGTTCGTGTCGGTGGACTACCGCCTCGCCCCGGAGGCCAAGTTCCCGGCGGCGGCCGAAGACTGCTACGCCGCCACCCAGTGGGTGGCCGACAATGCGGCCGACATCGGCGCGGATGCCGCCCGGCTGGGGGTGGCCGGCGACAGCGCCGGGGGCAACCTGGCCGCGGTGGTGGCCCAGATGGCCCGCGACCGGGGCGGCCCGGCCATCGCCCATCAGCTGCTCGTGTATCCGTGCTGCGACATGGACTCCAACGCCTGGCCGTCGCAGACCGAGAACGGCTTCGACTATTTCCTCACCAAGGAGTCGATGGACTGGTTCTACGACCAGTACGCCGACGTGGCCGACCGCGACAACCCCTATGCCTCGCCCATCAAGGCTGACAGCCTCAGCGGGCTGCCCCCGGCGTGTGTGATCACCGCCGAGTACGACCCGCTGCGCGACGAGGGCGAGGCCTACGGGGCTGCGCTCCAAGAGGCCGGGGTGGCCTGTGAGGTGCACCGCTACGACGGCATGTTCCACGGCTTTTTCGGCATGACCCTGGCCATCCCCGGCGCAGTGGCCGCCCAGGAGACCGCGGCCGCGGCGGCAAAGGCCGCGCTGTCGGCCTGAGCTCGGCGTGACGCTCTGAGCTCGGCGTGAAGCCCTGAGCACCGCCGCGGTCGGCTACGACGACCGCTACCGGTTCCGCCTGATGGCGGCCATCGTCCCCGTGCAGTTCGGCGTGGGCATGAGCTTGACGGTGATAGCGGTGGCCGTGGGCGACATCGCCCGCGACCTGAACACCGGAACCGACGCGGCCAGCTGGACGGTGACCGGGGCCATTTTGGCGGCGGCGGTGTCTACTTCGCTGAGCGGCAAGCTGGGCGATATCTACGGCCACCGCCGAGTTTTTTTGGCCGCGGCGGTGATGCTGGTGTTGGTGACCCCCCTCAGCGGGTTGGCTTGGAATATCGAGAGCCTCATCGGGTTTAGGGTTGCGGCCGGGGCGGCCAACGGGGCGACCACCGCCGCGGGCACCGCCATGGTGCTGTTGGCGTTTCCGTTGGCCACCCGTTCGCGGGCCATCGGGTGGTATCAGTCGGCTCTCACCGGGGCTCCCGCGCTGGGGCTGATAGTGGGCGGCCAAATCGTCGAGCAGTTCGGATGGCGGTGGGTGTTCGCCTTCTTCGGGGCGGTCGCGGTGTTCGGGCTGGTTTCCAGCGCGGTGGTGGTGCGGCCCATGGGCGGCGGCCTGGATGTGGCCGTCGACTATTGGGGAGGCCTCACGCTGTCGGGCGCCGTGGCCCTGATGTTGGTGGGGTTGACGCTTCTGGGAAACGACGGCGTGTCGGTGGCAGCCAGCGCAGGGCTGATGGGCATCGGGGTTGCGCTGCTGGGGGTGTTCGCCCTGATCGAGCGGCGGGTGCCTGAGCCGCTAATCCGAATGGACTACCTGCGAAGGCGCAATTTCAGCATTCCGCTGTGGGTGACGACGCTGGCCAATTTCGCTTTCATGGGCGGTCTGGTGATCACCCCGTTCCTGTTCACCGAGAGGCTGGGCTGGGGTCTGGGGGCGGCAACGCTGCTGTTGGCGGTGCGGCCCGCCACCTTTAGCGTGAGCACGTTCGCCGGGGGCTACATCCACCCCCGCCTGGGGGCCCGGATGACCCCGGCGATCGGCTCGTCGATCTTGGCGGTGGGCATGGTGTTCTTCGCCCTGTCGGCCTGGCAAGCCTCGCTGGGCTGGACGGTGGCGGGGCTTTTCGTGGTGGCGTTCGGCCACGGCATCCAGCTCCCGTCGCTCACCACCACCGCCTCCGACGCCGTGGAGCCCGAGGACTACGGCGTGGCCTCCGGCATGCGGGGCACCCTCACCCAAGTGGGCGTGACCGCCGGCATGCAGACCATGGTCATCGTGATCGGCACCGACATCACCGGCACCTCCCTAGCCAACTCTTACCTCCTAGGCGCCGCAGCCGCAGTCCTAGCCGTAGCCCTCTCCCTAGCCATCACCCCCCGCCCCCGCCACTAGTAGACCGGTCGGAACAGGCCGGGAAGATGCTCGCGGTAAGTATAGGAAAATGACTGAAATATACTTATAATCGCATCCAGCCTACAGTTTGCAGGATTCTCAGCCAACAGTTTCTGAAAAAGGCCCGGCCCCAGCTCGCGTTTGTCGAGCAGGCAAGAAGACGAGGAAGGGACAGGAGAGTGGCAGGTATGTGTGTCCAAAAAAGGCCCGGGGCTTGGCGATCAGAAGCCGCCAAGCCCCGGCCAGCAATGCCCAAGGTCGCTTCACCGAAACCGGGAGAGGCTAGCAAGGGCGTACGTCGTTCAGATTAGTACATCTCACAGGCGACGCGGCGTCGGTTTTCGCCCTGGTGCCCCCCGACTTCACAGCTCGAACTCTGCGCGGGGCACTCCAGACTGGCGGATGATCGATAGCAGCGTTCCGGTGCGCAACTCCCGGTGATCTGGCACGGGAACCGTCACAGTCCCATCCGGCCCCGATTTCTGCATAGCAATGTGACTGCCCCGGCGTCGAACCTCAGAAAAACCATGATCAGCGAGAATGCGGCAGACCTCCCGCCCGGAGAGGACGCGCAAACTAGCCAACCGCGACCTCGATTTGGGTCACATAGATTTCCTCGCGCAGTCGCCGCTCGATCTCATCGACAGACGCGCTCTCAAAAAACAGCGTGAGGGCTTCGGCAAGGTTCTCTCGTGCCTCTGTGACAGTTTCACCCTGACTTGCAATATCGACCTCCGGGCAGAATGCGATGTAGCCGTCGCCCTCGCATTCGACGATCGCGGTCAAGCGCCTGTTCATCTCGGACCTCCTGCTGCAAAGCTACCGGCTGGTGGACCAAAGTCGCACGCGTTGGCAGCAACTGGTGGCTAGCTGGCGCCAAAGGAAGGCAGCAGGTCGATCCCGACGGCCGTTGCTGCGTCTGTTTTTCAGCACTTGAAACGTCAGTTTTTCGGCACTTGAAGCGCGCTTAGGCTGTCCTCAGATCATGCGGCGAAAACGCCTTTGAGCCCTGCCGAGTGTCTCTAGTCGCTTGCTTGGAAGGGGGGCGGGATGAGGTCTTCGTACATGGCTGGGTCGGGAGGCACGACTGCCACCTTGCCATTGCGCCGCGTCACCACCCCCGTACCGGTTTGATATGCCAATAAGTGCGCGTCCTTGGCGGCCAGCCTCAGCGACCGCAAGACGGATTCAGCCAACTCCTCACCGGTCAAGACAGGAGGATGCTCGGGAAGCCCTCCCTTGTCGGTATCCGTCGGCTCAGTCACGGTCCATACCCTATTCAGCCAAGCGTTCGAGGATTCGCTGATAGCGGGCCTTCGACTCAGCAGTTCACGTACTTGAAGGGTGAGGACTCGCCTTGTTTGAAGAGGTGTCGCACGCTGGTGTTGCGGTAGTGGGCGAGCTCGTCGGCAACCTCGCCGCTGAAGCCCCAACGTTTGCGGGATTTGCCGAGGTCTTGTTCCCAGTCCCGGTCGCCTTGCTGTCGCTGTCGCCAGCTGTCAATCCGATACACCTCGCGGATGACTCCCCGGTTGACGGCAAAGGCGTAGTCGGCACCATTGCGGCGGGGTCCGAGCGTCCACCAGCCTTGAGTTGCCTCGTACAACTCCTCGGCGGACATCTCTGGTGACCAGAGCTGGGGAATCCGAAACAGAATCACCCGCTCCGTGATTTCAGGGGCTTGAGGAGCATCAAAGAGCGATATTGCGACATCAGTGGTCATTCGGCCCCGCCGCCAAACGTGATGTCCCTCGACTTTGTTGGTGAGCTCGTCCATGCCCAGCAGCTGAATTGCCGCTGCTTCGACTTCGAATGCCGTTCGGTCTGTAAGTCCGAACCGCAGCAGCTGATGTTCGACTGTTTGGCCTGCTGCATGAATCTCCCTGATCCGGTCCAGCTTGTCGCTCGCAGCTTCCTCGTCGCCAAGGGCATCCAGGGCGTGGGCGAACACCCGGCTCCCGTTTCCCTTGCCCACATAGAAGGGCTCACCGTCGCGGGGATCGATCAACAGATAGACGTAAGCCTTGAGCTGCTCGCTTACGTATGACGTGAATGCGTTCACCGACCATGCCCCCGCTCGAAATACCCGAGATCCTTGTCTCTCACGGCACTAGGTCTAATGGTGGCCAAGGTCGTAGACACCATTGGCGAACCCGGTTCTGCAATGGTGCGAAACGTGATCGAGACGCGTCGCTGACGCTTGGTCTTTTGGCCGTTCAATGTGTCGGAGTGGCGCTTCGCGATGCCATGGCGCCACTTGGAGCGGGCATCGCCGTACAAGAGAACAAGGCTGCGCGGCTCCAGGCGCTGCACGTAATCGTCGCCGGTCGAATCGCAGCAGAAGTCCATGTTGACCGCCGAACCCAAGCTCACGGTGGCGACAACGGGGCCGAAGCAGTCCCTGTCGATATGGGGGGCGATGCCTTGTCCCGGCAAGTACTCGTTGATGATCGCCTGTTCGAACGGCCGCTCAAGGTCTAGCAACCGCTTCGCTTCCTCAGATGCAGCATCACGCACCATGAGAGACAGCTGTGCCAGCCACTCGGGCAACGGCCCAATGCGAGCCGTTTCGTCGAGGCTGCGACTGGTGTAGTCGTACTTGTAGCCGAAGTGCATTACACGCCGCGACAGGTCCGTGAGCCACTCCGAGCTGTCGAAATGAGCTAGCAGCACATCCTCCTCGGGGGCAGCCAAGAAGTCGGGGCGGTACTCAAGCCCCATCGGCACAGTGGCCGGTTCCGTCAGGACGTCAAACAACATGGCCGTGACCCTACCGACACCCAATGACAGCTTGACCGGCTGTGCCGTCCGTCAAGCGTGGCTGGTGATGTGGACCGAGCCTAGGTAGTGACGCCCTCGGCCAGGCGATATTCCATTGTGGTCGCTCAAGAGCTCGGCTACCGTGACCTCGTACTTCCCCGCCTGCCCTGTTCCGCAGGGCATGGCGGGGCTATCTTTTGCACCGCATCTCTAAAGGCCCTCTCGAATTCGTTGGCATCGGTGCTGGCGTCGGGTATGGTGTTTCTGTTCTTCCCCGCCTGCCCTGTTCCGCAGGGCATGGCGGGGTTATTTTTTGCCAACCCGTCCGAGTCACTTTCGTTCGTTGTCAACGAGCAAGAGATTGGGTAGGGTGGCCTCAATCTTCCCCGCTTGGCCTGCGTTGCAGGGCAGGCGGGGGTTTATTTTTTCGGAGCCATGTCGGGCACAAGAGTCGTTGTCTTCATCGACTACCAAAACGTTTACCACCGTGCCCGAAGCTCATTCGGCCACGAATCCAATCCCGACCCGAATCTCGGACACGTCTCTCCGCTCAAGGTCGGTGACCTGTTGTGCAGCCTCGGTCACTCCAAGGACCGGAATCGAATCGTCACCGGCGTGCGCGTGTATTGCGGGAAGCCTGACCACCGGAGCGGCACCGACCTAGTCCGCTTCACATCAAGGCAGATGGCTGCATGGGAGAGCACCGCTGGCGTCACAGTAAAGGCTAGGCCGCTGGTCTACTACGAGGTCCAGAACCGTGGGCGCAAACCGAAGTGGCGAGCGCAGGAAAAGGGGGTTGACGTGATGCTGGCGTTGGACATCTCCATCGGAGCCCGAACCGACGTCTATGACGTAGCAGTGGTGTTCTCCGCCGACTCTGATCTCACGCCAGCACTGGAGGACGCCGCCAACTTAGGAAAGCGCATCGAGACTGCTACGTGGCGCGGCCCCTTCTCCAACCGCGGCCCACTCCAGGTCAAGGGCCGAAGTCTCTGGAACCACTATCTCAACCAAACTCACTTCGATCTCGTCAGAGACGATACCGACTATCTCGCGGTCCATTAGTCAGAACGAAGCCGCCCTATCCCTTAGCAAACCGGGTGATGAAGCGGAGGACTTGGGCTGGGGTGTTGCCGGGCCAGAAGGCGTGGAGCAGCCAGGTTGCGCCGGCGTCGGCGAATGGCGCGGTGTCGATGCTGGGGTGGGCCGAGCAGGCGAAGTCGAACCCCTCGAGCGAGCCCCGCTGTTCGAACACGACGTCGACGATGCGCTTGAAGCCCTCGACATCGGTGTCGATCGGATAGATGCCGTCATAGTGCGCTGCTCGTCGGGCCGGGGCCAAAGACCCATGGGCACAGCCGAACCAGATGGGGATGCGGCGGCGCCGGCCGTGGAGGCGATGGACCTGCACATCATCGACCACCCATGCGCCGGTGCGGTGCTGCACTCGCTCTTGGGACCACAGGCGGCCCAACAGCTCGGCCCCCTCGGTCAGCTTCGCCGCCCGCTCGGCGGGGTCATCGGGCTCGCCGAAGGCCGAGAGCTCCCGGGCCCGGTCGCTGCCGAGGCCGAGCCCGAGGATCACCCTTCCTGCGCTGAGCTGGTCGAGAGACAGCGTCGCCTGCGACACGTTGATGAGCCTGCGACGAGCCAGCGGGGTGACCATCGGCCCGATCCTGATCCGCCGGCTGCGAGTTGCCGCCACAGCCAGGGCCACCCAAGGATCGGCAATCGGCCAGTTGCCCTCAACCGGGCTGAGCACATGGTCCCAAACGAACACCCCGTCAAGCCCGGCCTCATCGGCAGCCTCAGCGATATCCCCAAACGCCACCAGGTCCGCCAACGCCCCGAACAACGGCATCGTCAACCCATGTCGCACCACTCCCGACCCTAGTTTGAGGATCGGCTAAGAAAATTCCGTGACGGCCAGTGCCTCACTCAGACACTCTACGCCCAACGCTTCTCGGGTGATCGCCAATCTTGGATCTCGCTGGACCGGAATACTTGGCGAGGGTCTACGGGTAGCGACTCAACGCGTGGAGTGCTCGGAACTCAAGCCAGGCAGGCGGTACAGGTTGCCGATCGTCTCGATTTCGACGGACGACGGGGGCGGGACGTTCTCTTGTGGTGATTCGTCTTTTGCAAGTTCACCACCGTCGCGTCCAGTTTCTCCCTCTCATATTCGTAGGCGAGGCTGCGAGCCCCCAACACTTGACAGCTAAGGGCAGCCACAGCCTGCGCATAGCGGAGCGGCTCAGTCAGGTCTGTTCGCTCTACCTCATCCGGGACGAGCGATGGCAGTGCATCCAGTAACGCTGCGGTCGTCCAATCTCCTGCTCCGCCTGGGTCAATTGCGTCGACGGGGAAATGCGGGACGTGGTTCCATGCCTCCCCTTTTCGCCGCCAGTACGCCCCGTTATCTCCGTCGGTGTATACGTGCGTTCCAGACGACTCATTGAGCAGGCAGCTTGTGGGATCAAGCCGACTAGCGGAAAACTTGACTAGGTGCGCAAGCTCAAGCAGACGCCTGAATTTCTGGCTGTCCCCTGGCATAGAAGGCTCGAACACCACTAGCCCCCCGCCATCGCGAATGCGTTCGGCCATCAGGACCGCGGCAGCTGAGACCCTATCCAAGAACAGAACATCGGGCTGCCTGTTGGACTCGACAAGGTCCTCCGCGAAGTCAACTGGAATAGGGCGAAACCGAGCGAATTTTCGCCCACATACTGGACAACCGAATCTGAAGTTATGCGACCCGTTTGATACCTCGTGAATGACCACAGGGGTTGTGAAGTCTTTGCGTTCCAGAAGCCACGTCGAAGACACGCCCGCCTTCTTGAGGTCGGCTCGCAGGTGATTTCCGGCCGGGTCATCGCCGTGCAGAGCTGCCGTCGCCGCGTCCCATCCGAAGTAGGACAGGTTTGCCGCAACATTCCCCGCTGTTCCGCCCGCGCTATGGCCGAGGCAGTCGCCGTGAACGAGCACGTCCAAGACCACGTAGCCGACCGAAAGAACAGTCCTGCCCTTTGGCTCCTCAGCCTGCTTGTTCTCCATCATTGGTAGGGTGCGCCAGCTAGCCACAGGCAGCAAAGCTGATTCGCCTCACTGAAGGCCTGAAGATTGGCTCCTGCCACGATCTCATAGTCGTCTACCGCGGCTGCGGCAATCGGGATTTCCCGTTCGTAGGCCGCGAGCAGCATCCCTACCGACAATAGCTTGGATCCGTGGGCCGAGAAGGCGACGAGAGTGGGCCCAAGCGGCTTCAGTGCCGACTTGTAGTCACGTTCAAGATGGCAGAGTGACAGATAGAGGTCGTACGGATTGCGCTCATCGGAGTACACAAAGTCCGAAGCACGCACGTTGAACGCCTCGAACAAGGCGGTCCGATGTTCGAGGACCAGGGAGTCAGCGCGCCTCGGTTCTACCGCAGGAAACGGTAGAACGGGACAGATGTCGTCTGGGTCCAACAGGTTGTGGATGGCGCGCAAGGCTAGCTCGGCATTCTCACCCAGGACCGGCACCCAGATGGTCGGACCATCGGGGTCCGCATCGCCATGCCCTTTTGGCCTGAAACCGCCCACATACGAAGCATCTGAGATTCCGAGCTCCCTGATGTTCGCGTCCATCTGAGGGTTTTCGCACACAACAACCTGGATCTCTCCACGAAAGTGCCCGACCATGCCCTGCGGCCGATCAGAGGCCGTCAGCGCAGCCTTGATCGCAGGATAGAACAGGGTAGAGGGCATTGATGAGATGTCAATGATGAGGTGGCCGACATTCTCCAGTTGTTCAGGTTCCGTCATGCCTCGAGCAAGGACGGTTCCAGCGCTATAGGGGCTCTCGACTGCCGGGTAGTAGATCGTTCCGATGTCAAGACCCTGTGTCAGCGCCTCAAACTCTGCAAGATGCTCGGCTGCCATCTGGATAACTCTTGTCTGTGTCGCTAGCCCTGGTGGTGGCATTTCTATGCGCATGATCTTGGGTGGCACCTTGTGGTCAAGCTTGAGGAACTCGCGAAGGCCGACTAGGCATCGCGGGTCGAAGCCCACCCCGAGCACGTACAGCGACGAAGAATCTGCGGATAGGCCAGCACGCATGAGATCCCGCGGAGCGGTACCTGTTCCGTTCGCGAATACATAGTCATTCCAACGAGGTGTCATAGCCCCAATGAGCTTTCCCATTCGCGCGGGTCTCGATGGCCGCTGTCCGGAAGATCTTCAACCCACGTAAGCATCTGCGACAGCTTCCGCTCGCGGAAGGCGCCGCGGCCTAAAGGAAGGCCAAAGCATGGACAGAGCAGGCGGTTCAGGTAGAGGACCATGTACTTGTTGTTCTTGACGGAGTAGTCAAAGTCAGCGGTAATGACGTTGTAAGCGACGGCGGAAGCGAGAGCGGCAAAGAGACGCTCCGCTGCCGAGTTCCTGTTCCGGTAGTCGACGTCCAACAGTCGCTCCCGGTCCGACATAAGCAGGGCTGTTCCCGTCACGCCAGGTGGGTAGGGCACTGTGGGTTTCTTGTTTTCCTCAACTGCGATGCGGACGATCTCAGCAACAATCGCACGGACGTCCCGCCCATTCGGCACTGTTCGTGCGATGGACTCCCAGTAGGTCTCGCTTGCTTGTCTCAAGATCTTGTCCTGCCGGGCCGCCGTTAACGTTGGCTTCCGGCCGAGACTGATATCGATCAACAAGTCCTCAAACAACGCTCCGCATAAGTTGAGGAACTGCTCTACATTGTGCGAGCCGAGCGCAAGGAGCCGATCGCGGCCCGCGTAGTAGGGCAACCCAAACTCGGTTGCGACGCTCAGATCTGCCGCGTCTCGCAGTGCTGAGCTCGAACGGGCCGATAGATCATCACCGGTGAGCGGATCTCCGAATAGATCCTGCTGTCCCTTCATGTCACGCGCTATCAAGATCTCAAGCTCGCGCCATCGGACCGACGCATCGCGGCCGGTCAGCAAATCTGCGTCTTCCACCCAGGTGCTATACCGGGCATCAGATCCTGAAGCCTCAAGCACCCGCGTCTGGAGCGCGGTCTGAAGCGACGGAAATTTATCCGGTAACGGAGCAGCCTCGGGTGATTCAAGAAACTCAAAGAACGGTTGCGACTCTTGCGCGTAGTTCATTAGGACAGGTGCTGCTCGCTGCAGCGCTATGTAGGACAAGACCTTGTCGTGCTGGCTGGCCGTGAACCGGCGTCCTGCTCCATTTCGGAAGATGTAATCAATGTCAATCTCGACGAGATCGCGGCCCTCAATTCCGAATCCCTGCATGAGTTCCTGGTTCGACATCGCCTCAAACCGCTCGGAGTACCACCGAGCAACGCCAGGTCGCCGGCGGCGCAGGTTGTCGAGAAGCGCTCGGCGCTGTCTCGATGCAAGCTCGTGGCCATCATCGAACATCAGCAACGGCTGAAGACCAAGCGGTCTGCCATCGACCGTTATTTCGCACTCCTCAAGTATTGAGAGCGATAGCAGCTCGGCGTGCCCGTCTGCTCCAGATTCGAGCTCTACGCTCAGTACCGCATCAAGCAAGGCGAGGACTTGTCGCTCGGTCCTACGCGAGAAGTTGACAATCGCCGAGCCGTCAACACCGCCGATCTTCTCAACCGCTGCCTGGGTTCGCGCTTCAGCGGCTGAGACATCAAGCCGGAAGCGATCGATATCGGCCGGGAACTCGAGCCCAGAGGCCGATAGGCTAGCCCGGAGCACAGAAGTCAGGATCCTGCTGTCGAGTAGTCGCAGGAATAGCCGGTCAGCCGACGCCTCGCCGACGGGTAGGTCTACAAGCGACAAATAGTCCCTGTCGAGCGGTAGAAGAACGCCCAACTTCCGCGGAGAGCCGTCTGGCTCAAGCACCTCTCGTTCGGTTAGCAAGCGGTGCACATGCTCCGACCTGTCGTACCGACCGCAAATCCACATCAACGTCTCGGTCGTAAACAGTCGCATTAGCGATGTCTTGCCTGCACCTGGGCTGCTTCGAAGGACAACCAAGCGATCCCACACAGCGGTTGGCAATAGATCAATGGCGCCTGGTCCAAACGTTGATACGAATTGGTGGACATCGCGTTGTTGTTCCGAGGCGCGTGACTCAAACGGATTCGGATACAGGCTCATGGTCGGTCCGCGTGATGCCGTTCATATCGCGGGAAGAGAGCCCGCCTCCCTGAGCTGTCCGCCTCGAACTCGGTGTCCGCCCACAGCGGGCTGATGCTGTTATTCGGGGTGTTATGAAACAACACAACCGGCAGTGCAGCATCCATGTATCCGCGTGGCACTTCGCCCTTGTGCTCGTCGACCATTGCGGGGTCTAAGAACTCGTCGCAGATCCGCAGCAATTCCGGGTCGACTACCTTCAGCTGCTCAGGCAATTCTTGAATTACGACGAGCGTCCACGTTGACTGAAACTCAGCAAGCATCGACTCGATGTGCGTTTTGGCCTGGCTGCTTGCAACGTAAAGCACGACGATGACCTCGGGGTTCTCAACTATTACGGGAACTTCAAGAGAGGCGAGATCCTGGATGTGGTCGCGGGCACGCAGGAGTTTGCCCTTCCACGTCCCGTCGTCGCGTTTATCGATCAGAGATGTCCCGCTTCCGTAGAAATCATCAACCAGGATGACCGTTTCAAACACTGGTTCGTGGTCCTCGGCGCCGAGGGTGTCGAGCGCATTCCGAAGATTGGCAACCATGGACTGCTGAGCGTGATCCCCAAGCTCAGAAGTAAGCGAGAACTGTTCGTGGGAGAGTTCCGCGCTTGATCTCCTGAGACGATCGAGACGAGCGCCATCGCTTAGTCCCAAAAAGACCGTCGTCCTGCGCAAGACCTTGAAGGCTGTGTTGGACACCACCTCGCGGCGAATGTAGTTCGGCACATCAATCTGGTGTGCAGCACGTTCGGCCAGCATTGGCTTGATGTAGTGCGGATACACACAGGAGATGGCTTGGTTCATTTCATTGCGCGAAATGAACACGAGTTCGTGGCGCACGAATTCGATGAGTCTGCGCCGGTCTGAAGGGTCACGGATTTGGTACAGCCACCGGGCAAGCCGCTCGAAAAACCGCTCGCCGGCAGAGAAACCTTCGTAGTCGTCGAACTTGTAGCTTGCCATTGTTGACAATTCTCTGACCCAGACCGCGCTCTCCTCATCAGTCCAGTCGAGAAGCTTGTCCAAGACTCTTCTCGCGAGATCGTCTCTCATCGGCGGTCCCTCCATTTGAACTGCCACCCTCTATTGCCAAGCCGGAGTTTGTCGAGGTAGCGAAGCAGCAGCTGCGGACCGGCCTCGGGACCGTCTCCGAGGTTCCAGCATCGACTCGGGTCAGCCGAGACCCGATCAACGGAGAGGCTCCAGGGTGTGGAGGCCAAGAGCTCGTAGTCATTACCGTCGCGCTGCCCCTGATCCCCGATAGCCATAACTTCATGAAGTCCGAGCCCTTCCAGCCGATCGACTACAGCCGACTTCGATGTAGCAGGCAGAACAACGTCGACGGAGTGACCTGATGCCATCACCTTCAGGTCGAGTTTCGGTGACCGCTCCAATATTGCCGAGATAGAAGGAAGCAAGTGGGCACCCGAATACCCACGTTTCGACCGCGCACTGACCTGATTCGTACGAAGCTCGACGGAAAGCTCGAGTCTGGATGCTTCGGCTTCCAAGCGCTTGAGTGCCTTCTCCAGGGATGAGTTGGCCGGGATCTCATCTTCTGGCGGATCCTCAAGAGTTCTGATCTGCGCGCCGTTATAGAGACCGACCCACGTTGTTGCCCAGTACTCCCTTGGGATCCACTCTTGAGCGTCCCTCACTAGAGATTGGCCCCGGCCTGACGCGAAGGCGATTGGCAGCCCTTGCTCAACAAGCTCGCGGAGCTTCGCCCCAACGTTGGGATCCAGGCCTTCGTACCGGAGGTCGGTCGAACAGCAGGTGCCGTCGTAGTCAAGCACGAGAGCCTGCACAGGTACATCTCGGATTGCAGTAAGCCAATCTTGGAGCTGGCGCCTTGTTTCGTCGGAGTAGCCGCGATGCAGGCCTGCCGCAGCCAATTTGCGCTCTACCGGATCAAGCCGTACCAGCGGGACTGACTTGCCTGCGCTGAGCCGATAGAGGTCCCTCCCGAACCTTGCGACGCCTGGCCTTGCTGGATCAACGTCCTGGGCTGACCCGGTTGCGCCGACAATATGCATGGAGTGGCCAAACAGTTCAACCGCACTCGCAGGGAAGCTGTGCGGGGAGTGCAGCCTCCTTACGTCAGTGCTATCTGGAAGAACTTCCACTGTCCTGCTTGCGAGAGCTTCCGACGAGGGATCTGAGAACACAACGACGGTTGTGGTGTCGCTGTTGCGGTCAAGGCCAACGTGGCGACCGTGCGCAAAGTTCCGCAAGTCGGCGGTCTGGGACACAGACAGCCCTGTCTCGGCTAGTCGCGTGTCTAGATCCACCATTGCCGCATGTTGGAGGGCACCGCCGATAACAACTGTCCTGTCGCGTAATGGCTCTCGGGCCATTTCAGATTCAAACTTGAGTGCCGCTGGCAACTCGAAACCAAATGACTTCGCGATTCCGACGGACATCGCAATTACCGACGACGTGGCCAAGAACCCATCCTTGGGCGAAGGCGTTTGAACGGCGATGTCGACATGCCTCAGCAACGCAGACGGCAGCTCTGAGGAAGGCCGGCAACTCACAACAACAACTGGATGGAATCCAGCGAGACGGGCGGCTCTAGCAGCAAGCCTGGTGTCGGGGTTCCGACCGCCGGCTGAGAACAGGACCGCCGCCGCGTCCCGCTCGCCAACCTCGGCGGCCAGACCGAGGGGCGTTGTCGCTCGAGCAGGTCTTCCCGATATCTGCCGGTGAAGTTGTGCCGCGAGTTCTGCCACGGCGAGAGCGCCTCCCGACCCCAAGAACACTGCGGCATGCTGGGTAACCTCGGCTAGAGCCTCGCGAAGTGCTGAATGGTCGTATTCGAGGGCAGCCCGATAGACGTCAGGCAGACCGCCGAGTTCCCTGTTCAACCGTGTCACAGCAGGCTCGTCCTTTCTCGATGCGCCCGCTCCCTGCCTAGACCCGTTGTTTGCCCTGGTTACTGCGGGAGTAACACATCAGTCAGTTCATGCTACGTCTCAGCTGCGACACTTCTGCGTCCACAGCGGTTGATAGTTCCGTATCTTCCACAGCCTCAATTGGTTCTACAACTAGCGGCCGTTTCTCCACTTCAGAGACATCCCGATGTACAAGTTCACGTGACAGCTGTGTCGTGGAGGTGGTGGACGACGTTGAAGGACTCTTCGAGTTCAGGTGCGGCGAAGGCGGGCTGAGTTGTCAAGGTGCGGTACCGCCCCAACCTGCAATTATTCTTGGCGGTCTTGGACTCTGAGGGGAGTTGCACAGGTGAGTGGGCGAGGGTGTTGATGTGAGTATCCCCCCTTTGGCCGGTCACCTCGATTAGGAGGTAACCATGTCATTGATGGAAAGGAACGGGCCGCCGGGCAGGACCAGGCGGCGGTTCACTAAGGAGTTCAAGGCTGACGCGGTGGCGTTGGTGTTGGACGG
>JAJEEH010000091.1 GCA_022821105.1 Acidimicrobiia bacterium | reverse complement strand
CCTCTTCGACAGGATCTATTTTGGTCACTTGTCGGACCCAAAGCGGCCTGTCGGTCTTGGCGTCTCGGCCGACAGTACCCGTCACATCGGCAACGCGCCCCCAAACGTCGCGCATGGTTTCCTCTTGGTCGTGGCTCAAATAACACTTCACAGCTCTGTTTGAAGAGAGTTCATAGAGATTGAAGCTAAGGCCTTTGCGTCTGGACAGCGTTTCGACCCGGCCACGAACGGTCCCAATTGACCTCGGGTCCTCCTCTGGCCATTCGGTCTCAGAAAGGGCTAACGGATCCAAGGGGGCTTCAACAACGACTTGCTTCCCATTGGTCTGAACCGTGACAGGGTGAGCCTCGTTTGCGAGAGCCATTAGTTCGTACATCTGTTTGTGTAAAGGAAACCCCAGATCGGCGTTTCCGCCCTGCACCCGTTGAGCAGCATCTATGAAGTTGTCGCACATGGCTGGGATCAGCCGGTGAGCTTCGTCATCCAGTGGAACAGCCTGGGCCGACGCGGCGGCACTTCCGTAGTCAAGACCTGCGAGTACCCACCGGACCTCTGCACTGTGGCTCTCTTGCAAGGCCTCGAGTACCTGGAAGAACCGAGCGAACGCGTTGGAGAGCGCCTCAATCGTCACCTCACCACCAAGGTGGAACCTCACATGGCTCTCGCTCATCTCAAGCATGCTAGGCGGGGTGCAACTAGAGGGTCACTACCCAATTTCGCATGAGCCCCCCGCAAACCCGCAGGGGACATCATTCATGAGGGGCGCAGCCGCTGCCTCTCAAAACAGCGAGCCGATGCCTTGGATGGCGCGCCAGGCTAGGTAGATACCGGCGGCGGTGATGGCTACCCAGAAGTGCCAGGGGACCCTTTGGCGGGGTGGGGCGTCTGTTTCGGGCGGGGCATCGACTGGATTTCCGCAGGTGGGGCACTCCCCCGCCTCGGTTAGCGTCCCGGGGTTCCAGAACCGCTCGCAGGGCTCGCACCAAGGCATGGGTCTAGCCTGCCAGCACGAGTTGTTCCGCGAAATTCAGGCCCGGCGGACGGCGAGGATGGCCACATCGTCGGTGATGGTGCCATCGGCGAAATCTCGGGCGGCTTCCAGCAGCGTCTTGCACAGCACGTCGGGCGAAACGGTGGGGTCGCGGCGCAGGTGCTGGGCGATGCGATCCTCGCCGAACTGGGCGTCGCCATAGCGCACTTCGGCCAATCCGTCGGTGTACATGAGCACCATGTCGCCTGAGTCCAAGGGGATCTCCCGGCTGAAAAAGGTGCTGCCGGGATCGAGCATCAACAAGGCCCCGGTGGCCCGCAGCGGCTGCACTTCGCGCTCATGCCAGAGCCAAGCGGCCGGGTGCCCGGCGGAGGCGTATCGCATGGACTGGGCCTCGGTGTCGAATACCACGATCACCACCGAGATGAACTCCTCGGCCCGCTCGATGGAAGACATCTGGGCGTTCAACTCCTCCAAGGCCTGGGCCGGGTCGCGGAACTGGCGAAGGAACACCCGGAGCAGATACTTGGCCTGGAATGCAGTGATGGACGACTCGATGCCCCGGCCGGCCACATCCCCGATCACCGCGGCCACCCGGGTGGGGCCCACCCGGAAAACGTCGAAGAAGTCCCCGGCCATAACGCCCTCGCCCGCCTGGTACACCCGGCCCATCTCATAGCCGGCGAAGTCGGGCAGGTCGTCGGGGGCTAGCCGCCCAGCCCATGCCCGTGGGGCGAGGTCCCCCTGGCTCAGCGTCTCCTCGGCCCGGCGCTCCATCTCGAACCGCTCCTGGGTGAGCCGGGCCTCGGCCACAGATCGACGCCCCCACCACAACGGAAACAGGGCGGGCACCACTACCAAAGCCAAAACGGCCGCCACGGCCCGAGACTCCAATACAGCGGTCAATGCGGCCACCACGGTCAGGGCCGCATACAGAATGGCGGAGTGGGCATCCCGACGGAAGCTGGACTGGGCCAGGGTGTGAGCCGCCTCATAGGCGCTCTCGCCCTCCTCGTCGTATCCCTCCCCCGCATGGGTGTGCTCCACCCTGAGCAGGAACCGAAATCGGTGTCGGGCAGCCCGGGCGAAGATGCCGGCCGCGAACGCGCAGACGCCCGCGGTAAGCACAAGGAGGAGGGACTCCATTTGGCAAGATTACCCCGCAAAATGGCGAAATTCTTGCCGCTTTCCCGGCAATTTCCGGGGACTACTCGCCCGAGCGGCGGCGTACCCGCAGCTTGACCGGGACTGATCCCAGGTCGAATGCCTCCCGAAAACGGCGCTCCAAGTAGCGCAAATAAGTGCGGGGCAGGGTCCGATTGGCAAACAGCGTGAAGGTGGGAGGATCGGCCGCCCCTTGGGTGGCGTAAAGCACCCGAGCGCCGTCGGGGGCGGGATGGGCCGCCTGGGCGTCGCGCAGCACACGGTTCACCGCCTGGGTTGGGATGCGGCGCCGATACTCGGCGATCACCCCCCGAAGCTCGGGCAGGAGCCGATTCAACCCCTTCCCCGACAGGGCGCTCACCCGGAGAACAGCCGCTTCGCCCAAGAAGTGCAGACGGTGGTCGATGTCGAGGGCTATTGCCTCCCGGGCCTCGGTGTCGAGCAGGTCCCA
This sequence comes from Acidimicrobiia bacterium, assembly GCA_022821105.1. GTDB lineage: Bacteria > Actinomycetota > Acidimicrobiia > Acidimicrobiales > Bin134 > Poriferisocius. The sequence goes on along the minus strand of JAJEEH010000091.1, from coordinate 264 downwards.
CTTGTTGAGCAGAACCACGATGGGACAGCCGGCACCGTCGATGCGCTCGGCCAGGCGCTGGTCTTGGTGGGTCACCCCCACCGTGGCGTCGATCACCAACAGGGCGATGTCTGATCGATCAACTGCGGCCAAGGCCCGCAGCAGCGAGTAGTACTCGGTGGCCTGATCAATGCGGGCCCGGCGGCGCATCCCCGCGGTGTCCACAAACCGGATCGGTCCCAATTCGGTTTCCACCACGGTATCGATGGCGTCGCGGGTGGTGCC
>JAJEEH010000198.1 GCA_022821105.1 Acidimicrobiia bacterium | reverse complement strand
CGACATCGACCAGGTGGAAGAGGCCTGGGACGAGCTGGCCCGGGTGACCGACATCGACCGGGTGGTGCCCATCACCTACATGAATTCGGCCGCCAACCTGAAGGCGTTCGTGGCCCGCCACGGCGGGGCGGTATGCACATCGTCCAACGCCCGGGCCGTTTTGACGTGGGCCCTTGAGCGGGGCGACCAGGTGCTGTTCTTCCCCGACCAGCACCTGGGGCGCAACACCGGGTTCGACATGGGCTACGACGAGACCGACATGGCGGTGTGGAATCCCCGCTTCGAGCTGGGCGGGCTCACCGAGTCTGAGTGCAAGGAATCGGTGCTGTTGCTGTGGCGGGGGCACTGCTCGGTACACCAGCGGTTCCAGCCCGACCACGTGTCTGCGTTTCGGGCGGAGAATCCTGAAGGGATCGTGGTGGTTCACCCCGAGTGCAGCCGAGAGGTGTGCGCGGTGGCCGACCAGGTGGGCTCCACCGACTACATCATCAAGGCGGTAGCCGCGGCTCCAGCCGGCTCGGTGATCGGAGTGGGCACCGAGATACACCTGGTGAACCGGCTGAACGACGAGACCCCGGACAAGACGGTGGTGTCTCTAGACCCGCTGATCTGTCCCTGCTCGACCATGTTCCGCATCGACGCCGCCCATCTGGCCTGGACGCTTGAGGGCCTGGTGGAGGGCAGGGTCCGCAACCGCATCACCGTGGAGCCGGACATTGCGGCCGACGCCCGCATCGCCCTCGACCGAATGCTGAGTATTACCTAGCGGTTGCCTCTGGGCGGCGGGAGCTTGCCGCCCGGCACGCTTAGCTCTCTCTGTCCACGCTCAGTTCGGCGTAGCGCTCCACCGCGTGGTGGTAATGCTGCAAGCTGGGCTCGTTGCGTCCGAACAGCACCTCGGCGGTGGCCCCGCTCTTGAGGGCGTTCTGGATCTGGAAACCCACCCAGTAGTCCTCGTCTCGCACCGCTTGAAGCACTAGGGCGCTGAACTGCTCGGCTGTTTCGCGCTCCTCGTCGGTGGACGGTTCGTGGCGGCACAGCACGGTCTGGATGGTGAGGCTGGTGTCGACGGTTGGGCCGGGGAAGAGCTGGCTCACCAGGCAGTAGTCGCCCAGGATCCCGGAGATCGACACGTTGGGGAAGATGGAGTGGATCAGGCGGATGTGCTCGTCGAGATCCCACTCCTCCTCGGGCTGGTCCACCAGCACTGGCAGCGACTTTCGGCCGAACACGATTCGCTGGTGCGGCCCCCAGGTGTCGTGGGCCATGAGGTTGCCGATGGTGTTCAGACCCACTGTCTTGGGGTGCAGCCGCTCCTGGTGGTACCCCTCCAGGTAGCCGTCCCAGGCCACCTTCCAGCCCGGCCCGTCGAGGGTGCGCTGCTCGAAGATGTGCCACTGCTCGAGGTCGAGGGCGTCGACGTAGGGGGCGAAGTCGCCCAGAAAGGCGTCGATGTCGAAGGTGATGCCGGGGGTGAGGCTGGCGAACACGAAACCGGCTTTCTCGGCACAGGCCAGCGGGGTGAGCGAAAGGTGGTCTCGGTCTACGTCGCCGAAGGTGTGGGCACCGAACATGCCCACCAGGTCGCCGGCGGTGTCGTACGACCAGGCGTGGTAGGGGCAGCTCAGCCGCTGCGCCGACCCCGCGGAGCCGGCCTCGCACAGCGGCGACCCCCGGTGGCGGCACACGTTGAGGAACGCCCGGGCCGCGCCGTCGGCTCCTCGAGTGAGCAGCACCGGCACGCCCATTACGTCCATGGCCTTGTATGTGTCGGGGGCGGGAAGCTCGGAGCTGAGGGCCAGCGCCAGGGGCAGATGCCTGAAGATGCGCTCCACCTCGTACTCGAAGCGCTCCTGGTCGAGGTAGGCGTCGACCGGCTGGCGCATCACGTCGGGGGCCAGGTCGGTGGTGTTGTCCTGCCACAGGCCGAAGACCCGTCGGGTCAAGTCCCGAATCGCATCGTCGGTGTAGGCCATCTGCCTACTCTAACTTTCGGGGTAATTCCGGCTGGAACTGGGAGTGCGGTGGCGGGAGAGGCCGGACAGTTACGACTGGCGGGCCAGGTATTCCTCCCGCAGCGGCTTCTTATAGAGCTTGCCGGTGGGCAGCCGGGGGAAATCGGCCCGGAAGTCCACTACTCGGGGCACCTTGAAGCCGGCCAAGTTCTCACGGGCGAAGGCCCGCAACTCCTCAGCCAGCTCATCCGACGGCTCGACGCCCTCTTCCAGCTGCACTACCGCGTGGACGTACTCCCCCATCTCCTCGTCGGGCAGCCCGAACACAGCTACGTCGGCTACTTGGAGGTGCAGGGCGAAACAGGCCTCGATCTCCTGGGGGTAGATGTTGACCCCGCCGCTGATGATCATGAACGTGGCCCGGTCGGTGAGGAAGAGGTAGCCGTCGGCGTCGAGGTATCCGACGTCGCCCACCGTGGACCAGTTGTCGTGCTGGGGATGGCGGGATTCCCTCGTCTTCTCCGGGTCGTCGTGATATTCGAAGGTTGGGGTTTCCTGTTCGAAATAGACGATCCCCGACTCCCCGGTGCCGAGCTCGCGGCCGTCGTCGTCGCAGATGTGGGGGACTCCCATCATCGCCTTGCCCACCGATCCCTTGTGCTCGAGCCAGTCTTCAGCGCCGATGAAGCACAGCCCGTTGCCCTCGGTGGCGGCGTAGTACTCCTGGATGATCGGGCCCCACCACTCGATCATCTGCTCTTTGACCGGCACCGGGCAGGGGGCGGCGGCGTGGACCGCCATCTTCAGCGAGGAGAGGTCGTAGCGGTTGCGGACCTCCTCGGGCAGCTTGAGCAGGCGGATGAACATGGTGGGCACCATCTGGGTGTCGGTCACCGAGTACTGCTCGACATAGGCCAAGAAGCGCTCCGGGTCGAAGCGGTCCATGATCACGAGCGTGCCGCCCAGCTCGTGAACTCCGGCGCTGTACATCAGCGGGGCGGAGTGATAGAGCGGCGCCGGGCTCAGGTACACCGAGTTCTCGCCCATGCCCAGCAGGTGCTGCTCAAGCATGCCGATGCCCGACAGGCTGGCATCATGCACCTCAACGCCGGTCAGGGGGCGCTTGATTCCCTTGGGCCGACCGGTGGTGCCCGACGAGTACAGCATCACCTCGCCCTTGGGCAGCCGGGACAGCGGCTCGGGCGGCATGGACGCGGTGGCATCCTCGTACAACTCGAAGCCGCCGATGGCGCCGTCCATCATCAACCTGTGCCGGCAGTCGGGACTGAGGTCGAGCATCTGGGCCGCGGTATTGGCCATCGCCTGGGTGGTAATCAGCGCGGTCGAACCGCTGTCGTTCACCACATAAGCCGCCTCCTCGGGCGACAGATAGCGGTTGATGGTGGTGAAGTAGAAACCCGAGGTCATCGCCGCCCAGAACACCTCGTAGTAGCGGCGATGGTTCTCAGCCAAGATGCAGACATGGTCGCCCTCCCGCAACCCCCGCTCGTGCAGCAGCTGGGCCAGCCGGTTGGCCCCCTCATCCAGCTCCCGGTAGGTGGTGACCTCCCCCGTGCCAGCCATGATCTGCGCCGCCTTGTCCGGCGTAATACGAGCGTGCTGTCCCGGATACATGCGTGGTTTGCTCCTAGATGGTGGAAGGCCAATCTTGCACATCTACCTCAGGCATCGGAAAGTCCCTGACGTTTGCGGTGGCCAGAGCCGCTCCCACACCAATCGCGGCGGCGGCTATCAAACAATCTGCTTGGTGAAGAGTGATGCCATCTGCTGCGTACTCGCGCCGCCAACGACCCGAACGCCGGGCTTCGGCAACCCCTAGCGGGGCGAGCCTCATCGCCTCGACCATTCGGCGTGCCGCCATCTCCTCCTCAGGCCGCAAACCCCGCCAAACTTCCTCAATCGATATCGCAGATACCCAGGGCTCCACTCCTTGTCGTCTCAACGCGCGCAAACGCTCTGCCGCAGGCCTTCCTCTGAGCGCGTCGATCAGTACCGATGTGTCCAGAAGGAGTCGGGACATCCTCAGCCCGAACGTCTCGGGTCGCTACGGCGTTGCTGACGAACCCACTCTGCCGGGTCGTCATCCCATTCGTGGCCAGTGTCGGATATAGATCCTAAAGACGCTTCGATTTCGTCCCACCGCCGTTCATCCTCGAGGCTTCGGCGGATCAGAGCCGCAATGAACGCGCTCCTGCGGCGAGGTCCGGCTCGGCGGTCCAAGTCTGCGACCAGATCATCCTCAAGCTGAATGTGCAATCGCATGTGTCTAACTATACACATACTACGAAATGGCAGGACGGCTGGTAACAAGAACCCCAGTCCTCACAGTTCATTGCAGCCCCGGAAGCCCGGGTCGGGGCCCGAGCGGCGGGGTGGGGCGAAGAAGTCGTTTTCGTCGTCATCGAGGCGGTTGCACTTGCGCAGCATGGCTCGCCTTTCGGCCTCCAAGAACAGGTACCGGGCCACGTCGTCTGGCGTGTCATCGCTGGTGAACAGGTCAGCCGCGACGGGATCCCGCATGAGCTCGCCCCGAATGTCGTCCTTAGTGACCACCGTCCCATCAGGCCCAACAGCCCGCACCTTCTTCAGCTTCCGCCGGTACCACTTGTTTCTCAGGATCGGGAAATACAACCCCAAGTTGAGCATCATCAACCCAAAAGAACTGATCACCACCGCCGTCAAGACCGAGCCCATCATCAGACTTCCTCATTGTGCGATTGCCTGGGCGCCCTGAAGACTGGGTGCGATAAGTGCGACTTACCTTATATTTCGATATATGTCATTTCAAGTGGCTAGCTGGACTGCTAGAAGCGTCAGGACAAGAATTGTGCGCTCAGGGCCCTTCGCCCTGATGAATGCACGCTGGGGCGCAACCTGACGACATCCGGGATCTGGACGAAGGACGGCGACGGCTGGAAGCCCAGTCAGCCTAAGAGGTTCCCCGACGAGGCCACCCTTCACGACCTGATCGAGAGAAATCCGGAGATGCTGCCGCTGTCAGGAGCACCGCCTCTAGTGATCCTGGGCCGGGAAGTGCCCCTAGGGACGGGTTATGCAGACCTCGTGGGAGTAGAGACATCTGGGAGACCGGTCATCATCGAAGTGAAACTGGCCCAAAACAGCGAAGCCCGCCGCGCCGTCGTGGCCCAGATATTGGCCTATGCGGCCCACCTCCACGGAACAACCCGAGAACAGCTAGAGGACCGTGTGAGGAGCAGCAGCCAAGTAGCGGAATCTCTCTATCCTTGAAGCACTGAAGAAGCGCGATGGCAATTGACAAATGCCGCTTCTGGATTGAGTGGTCCGAAGAGGATGGCAAGTGGGTCGGCCTGAGCGATGCAGAGGATGTCGAAGACCGTCGTTAGCTCGCTGCAGCGAGAGCCGACGACGATTACGTGCCCTGGGATGAGGTCAAAGCTGCACTGATGAGGGAGGAACCGGACATGGGCGAAGTTGAACCGAGTTTCACTCCAGGGGAGATCCTGAGCGACGAATTGGAGGCACGGGGCTGGAGCACGGCCAGGTTTGCCGAGACCTTGGGAAGATCATTGGAATCGACTTCGGCGATACTCGAAGATCGGACGGAGATCACCGCCGAGGTTGCCGACGACATTGGACGAGCACTTGGAACTGGCCCCGAACTGTGGCTGAACTTACAGGACAACTATCGCAACAGATACACCGATACGGGCCACCGGCCGATACCGGCATAGGCAACCAGGGTCGCCATGCTGACGGCGGGGGTTGACCATGTTGCGACGGTTCAGAACTGGTTACTCGGCGGGGCGCCTTCTTCGGATCGCTACTAGGGCGCCGGCTACTACGGCTGCGGCGGCTACGCCTATGCCTACGAAGACTCCGGTGTTGCCGCCTCCGCCTCCGTTGCCGCCGGTGCTGGCTGCGGCGGCGATGGTCTCGGTTGGAACAGGAGTTGGGGCGGGGGTTGCTGCCCTGGTTGGTGCGGCCGTGGGGGCCGGGGTGGGCGCCGGTGTGGGCGCGGCCGTGGGGGCCGGAGTGGGCGCTGCCGTCGGGGCTGGGGTTGTGACGACCGTTGGAGCTGCGGTGGGGGTTGGCTCGGGCTCGTCGGGCACCATGCCCCGGAAGGGCCCGGTCACCTCGTAGGTGATGCCGGTGAAGTTTCCGGTGATTTCAGATTCGGGGAGGACGTCTTCTGCATTGTTGGGGGCCGGACCGCGCTGGCTGGAGAAGTAGAGGCGGTCGCGCCGGGGATTGAAGACCGGACCGGTGATCTCCGACCCGTCCTGGTCCAGGACGCGCAAGAACGGGGCGACCTCGCCCTCGGGGGTGATGATGACGATCTCCATGTTGCCGCCGTCTTCAGCCACGTACACGTCGCCGGTGCCCGCATCCACGGTGAGGTTGTCTACTCCCGAGAGGATCGCGGTTCCCTCCGACACCATGGCCGGGTCGGCCTCGTAGATCCGGCTGTAGGTCTGGTCGGCGGTGTTGATCGCATGGATGATGTTGTCGAACTTGGTCGACCAGAACACGACGTCGTTGTGATACCAGATGCCCTCGCCGCCCAAGAACGCCGTTGCCTCTCCGGGCAGCTGCTGGCGGGTAAGCGTCTCGGCCGCCGACGGGTCGGGAACTTCTACCCAGGTGACGCTCCCGTCGTCCTCGACGCGGGCGGCCTCGAGCAAGCCCTCGCTCAAATCCGGGTAGTTGGTGGGGGTGAACCGGTAGAACAGCCCGTCGAACTGGTCCTCGGTCATGTACACCTGCTAGCGGTCGGGATCGAC
>JAJEEH010000240.1 GCA_022821105.1 Acidimicrobiia bacterium | reverse complement strand
TGACATCGATCTCGCCGCTGTCCAGGACTGCCTCGTCCTCAGTCGGATACTTCTCAATGGCCCATGAGGTGCCCGGGGCCAGACGCAGAACAACCCGAGGGTCGCTCGACCGAGCCTCGAAGGCCGACCGCCGATAAGTCTCGTCAGGCGGATCGAAGAACGCCTCCAGCGTTTCGAGGAATCGGATCCGGTCGATACGAAACACCCTCACGCCCCCCGCCTGCTGGCAGTGGCCCTGCAAATACCAGTTGCCCATTTCAGAGAAGACCCTGTACGGGTGAACGATGCGATCGGATTCCTGCCCTCTCCCGTAGCTGAAATAGCGGATTTGAACCTGGCGGCGGTCATTGGCCGCCGCCAGCAGCGGATCAACCCACTCCTCAGCCGACTCCCCCAGCTTCACGGCCAAGTCCTCCCCAACGCTTACCCCCAGACCAGCGGCCAGCTTGGCCAATCCCCGACTCAACGGGCCTTCGGGATCGGCCCCGGACAGCAAGGCCTCTCCAGCCCCGATCAGTCCGAGAGCCTGTCCGGGAGTCAACCGCAGCGGACGGGAGAAGTAGTCGGCGTTGCTGATCGCCACCCAGCCGCCGTTGTCCTCTTCTTCATCCAAGCCCATCACATATATCAGCTCGTCTGGGGTAAAGGGGTGTAGCCCCACCACGAACAACACCCTGACCAGATCCTCTCTCAGCTCTGCCTCGGGATAGTCGAACCGCTGGGAAATCTCGACCAATTCCGCGCCGCCCTGAGACATCACCCAGGGAACGAGCTCCAACATCCGCCGCAGTCGATCTCCCGCGCTCAGCCGGCTCATCGGCTCAACTCCTCAAGCCAGGACACCATGTCAGAGCGCAACTCCGAAGGGCTGAGAATCTCGGCGTGCTCCAGGAACTCCAAGACCAAGGAACGGAAGGCGTCTGGACTTCGCACCACCACTTCGAACACCGCCGACCCGTTTTCGTCCTTCTCCGCTGGTTCTTGACCCAGGCGCCGGGCGGCCAACACAGCCTGCTCTGGATCGACTCTTAGCCGGGCGACTACCGGTGGATCGGCTCCGAACTTCCACGGCTGGATCGGCACCCAGCCGGGAGTGTCCTCAGGCTGCTGGAAGTCGCCAGGGGTGCCCAATGTGACGTTGCTTTCGATCCGATCCACCCGAAAAGTGCGCTTGTCATCGCGCGACCGGTCGTGGCCCACCACATACCAGTGGCCTTTATCGAAGGCCAGTGTCCACGGCTCAACGGCGCGGGGCTGCCCGCCGTAGGCGAACTCTGCCACCCGCTGCTCGGTGACCGCCTGGAACAGGTCAGCTAGAGCGGGATCAACCGGCACTGCGGCCAACTCGGCCTCAGTTCCCTCCCCCACTCTCCCGCCCAGCTTCCACAGCGCCTCGGACCCCGAGACCCCATCGAACCGGACTGCGGTGGCTGCTCGGTGCAGCGCGGCGAGCTCGTCGGCCTCGAAATCCATCTCCGGCAGCGAGTAGTCCTGCTTGCGGATGCGGTATCCCCATGTCTCCCGCTCCTGGCCGGGGACGGGCCCGGAAATGACCGGTATCCCGGCATCGGCCAACTCGTTCATGTCTCGATGGAAGGCCCTCTTGGCGGCTGCACCGTTCTCCGGATAGCCGGCTGAGTCGGCGCCGCGGGAGATTCCCACCCTCTTGTGGATCTCCTCGATGGAGAGAAAGCGAGGCGTGTCGATCAATGCGGCGATGAGTCGGAGCAAGCGCTCCAATCTGACTTGCTCTGGCTTCCTCCTGGATACGGCAGCCATCAGCGCGACGTAGACATCACAGGGATTCGATCAGCTTTTCCACCCGTTCGTCATGGGCTCGGAACGGGTCCTTGCAGAGAACGGTCCGCTGTGCCTGGTCGTTCAGCTTCAGATGCACCCAATCCACTGTGTAGTCCCGCTTGCGCTCTTTGGCCCTTCGAATGAACTCGCCTCGCAGTCGGGCACGGGTGGTAGCCGGGGGATTCTCGACCGCATGGCTGATCTCGTCGTCTACGCACATCCGCTCGGCCATGCCCCGGTTCTGCATCCGGTAGAAGAGGCTGCGCGACCGGTTCACATCGTGGTACTGAAGATCCAGCAGGGCCACCCGGGGGTCGCTGAGCTTCAGATCGTGGCGCTCCCGGTAGGCCTCCACCAAGTGGAACTTCATCACCCAATCGCATTCCCGGCTCAGGCCGAGGGGGTCATCGGCGATTTGGGTCAGGCAGTGCTCCCACATTTGCAGGGACTGCTTGTCCTGGGGCTCGAGCTCACGGCTGTCGGCGTACTTGAGCGCCCGGTCGAGGTATTCGGACTGGATCTCCAGCGCGCTCACCTCACGTCCGCTGGCCAGCCGTATCCGCCGAGTACACGTTGGGTCATGACTGATCTCTCTGATGGCCCTGATGGGGTTGTCCAGGGTCATATCCCGCAGCGCCACCGAAGGATCTTCCAGCATCCGCAGCAAAATGCTGGTCGCTCCCGCCTTCAAGTAGGTGGCGTACTCGCTCATGTTCGAGTCCCCCACGATCACATGAAGCCGCCGGTATCGCTCAGCGTCGGCATGGGGCTCGTCGCGAGTGTTGATGATGGGCCGAGATCGGGTGGTAGCGCTGGATACCCCTTCCCAGATGTGCTCTGCCCTTTGGCTCATGCAGTAAGTCGCGCCCCGGGCAGTCTGGAGCACCTTGCCGGCCCCGGCGTAGATCTGGCGGCTGACCAGGAACGGAATCAGCACTTCGGCATATTCCGAGAAATCATCCCGTCGACTGGTGAGGTAGTTCTCGTGGCAGCCGTAGCTGTTACCGGCCGAATCGGTGTTGTTCTTGAACAAGTAGATGTCCCCTTGAATCCCCTCTTCCCTGAGACGCTGCTCTGCGCTCTCGATGAGAGTCTCCAGGATGCGCTCGCCAGCCTTGTCGTGGGCCACCAGGTCGTAGACCGAGTCGCACTCTGGGGTGGCGTATTCGGGATGCGAGCCAACGTCCAGGTACAGCCGGGCCCCGTTCACCAAGAAGACGTTGCTGCTGCGCCCCCAAGACACGACTCGGCGGAACAAATAGCGAGCAACCTCGTCGGGGCTCAGGCGGCGATGGCCCCGAAGCGCGCAGGTGACCCCGTATTCGTTCTCGATCCCGAAGATCCGCCGCTCCATGCCTACCCGTTTTCCGTGCCGGAAGCTCGCCGTTCCATCAGCCCAACAGCCCGGCCAGCTCGTCGCCTTCGATTCTCTGGAATGCCCGCCGCCCGGTTTCCCGCACCAATATGGCCACCTCTAGGTCATCGGCCTCCAGCGTCCTCTCCTCGCCGGACAGAGCCGCCGCCGCGGCCTGGACCGCATCGCCGACCTCCCAATCCCGGTCGTAGGTCTGACCCAGACGCTCGGCGATGGAATCGGCCTCGCCTCCCAGCACGGTGTAGCCGGATTCGTCGTTCACTGTGCCGTCGTAGAGGACGTGGAACATCTGATCGCCGTCGGGATCGGTGGACACCTCGGCCACCAGGATCTCAACCTCCATTGGCTTCATCTCGTGGGTGAAGGTCTGGCCCAGCACTTGGGCGTACTGGTTGGCCAGGCTCCTGGCATCCACGTCGTCGCGGCTGTAGGTGTAACCCTTGAGGTCGGCGTGGCGCACGCCGGCGATGCGGAGTTGGTCGAACTCGTTGTAGCGGCCCACACCGGCAAACGCGATGCGGTCGTAGATCTCACTCACCTTGCGCAAGGTGTTGGACCGGTTTTCGGCACATATCAAGATGCCGTCGCGAACGCTGAGCGCGGTAAGGGCTCGGCCGCGTGCGATGCCCTTGCGGGCGAAATCGGCCCGATCCTTCATCAGCTGCTCGGGGGCAACGTAGAAGGGCATGGTCACTGCGAATCACCCCTTCGGTTCTCCAGACTGGCCAGGAGGTCGCGGAAACGGGCCTCCACATCGGCATCGGCCACCCGCTGGAATCCGTCTGCGCCTATGACCGCCACCACCGGGTAAATCCCCCGCACCAAGTCGGGACCGCCGGTTGCCGAGTCTTCCTCTGCGGTGCGGAACAATGCCGACACCGCCAAATCGATCATCTCGTCGGCATCGGCGTCTGGTCGGTAGCCCAGCTTGATCACCGTCCCCGCGTGGAGGCTCCCCGAACCTCCCACTGCGTACTCCCGCTCCTCATAGCGGCCGCCGGTGACGTCGTACTGGAACAGCCGACCGACTTCGCGGTTCGTGTCATATCCCGCGAAGAGCGGAACCACCGCAAACCCCTGCATCGCCGCGGGCAGGTTGTTCCGTACCATCATGCCGAGCTGGTTGGCCTTGCCGTCCAGGCTTAGAGCCTTCCCCTCCACCTTCTCATAGTGCTCAAGCTGCAACTGGAACAGCCGAACCATTTCCATGGCGGGTCCCGCGGCTCCGGCTATTGCCACCCCGGAGTAGTGGTCGGCGGGGAATACCTTCTCGATTGTCCGGTGGCTGATGAGGTGTCCAGCGGTTGCCCGGCGGTCTCCGGCCATCACCACCCCCTGGTGGCAGCGAATCGCCACCACCGTGGTGGCATGGGCAATGGCCGTGTCGGCAGCCGGGACGTCGGGCACTGGCGGGACCAGCCCTTTGGACCGAAGCAACTCCGCAAAGTTGGGGCCCGGGTCGCCCCCGGCTTCAAAGAGGGGCAACGTCACAGTTTGCAGACTACCGCTACTGTCCGCCCTTTTGGATATATGACTTCACGAAGTCTTCAGCATTGGACTCCAGGACCTCGTCGATCTCGTCAAGCAGCTCGTCGAGCTCGGCCTTCAACTCCTCGCCTTGTCCCGAGGTTGCGGGGGCGTCTTCGACCTCCGACTCCTCTCGTTGAGGTGCCGGCTTTTTGATCTGCTCTCGTTCTGCCATCTCGTCCCCTTGGTACCCGGATGCGTGCCGATCACGATATCGCGCTGACCCCGAAGTTGGGACAATTTGTAGGGGCGGTTCAGCGGGAGCCTGGTTCCCGCAGTCGGGACAGCAGCTCACCGGCGGAATCGCAGTCAGCCAGGAGTTGGCCCACATGGTCCACCGTGCCCCGGGTTGGTTCCATCATGGGAACCCGTCGCAGTGGTTCGTCGCCCACGTCGAACACGATCGAGTCCCAATTGGCCGCCACGATGCTGGGAGCCCATCGCTTGAGGCACTGCCCTCGGAAGTAGGCCCGAGTGTCCGTCGGCGGATCGGAGATGGCCGACCGGGCATCGTCAGCTGAGATCAGCGACTCCAAACCCACTCGCGCTGCCACCGATCGCTCAGGCCGCAAATCGTGGTACTGAATGTCGAGAGCGGCCAGCCGGGAATCTTCGGGACGCAATCCGTGGCGCTGCGACATCCCCTGAATCAACCGATACTTGGCCACCCAGTCGAGCTGGTTGGCCAGGCTCATAGGATCGGCCTCCAAGGATGTCAGCACCTGCTCCCACCGGTCGATCACCATTTCCCCCACTGGGCCACCGACTGCCTCCAGCCCATGGCTGTCGGCATACTTTCGGGCCTGGTCCAGCAGGTCCCATTGGATCTCCAGAGCAGTAGCGGAGGTTCCATCGGCCAGTTCCAGAGGTTTGCTCAAACTCACGTCGTAGGACACCTGGCGCATGGCCTGCACCGGTGTGCGAAAGCGGAACTCTCGGGCCAAGACGTTGTCCTCGACCATGGCCAACACAATGGCGGTGGTCCCCACCTTGAGAAAGGTGGCAACCTCCGACATGTTGGCATCGCCGGTAATGACGTGCAGCCGGCGGTAGTGCCGGGCGTCGGCATGGGGCTCGTCTCGGGTGTTGATGATGGGCCGCTTGAGGGTGGTCTCCAGACCCACTTCCTCCTCAAAGAAGTCGGCCCGCTGGGTTATCTGGAAGGGCACCTCCGCGGTGGTCAGCCCGGGGGCCTCCGACCCGACTTTGCCCGACCCAGTGAAGATCTGACGGGTAACCAAGTGGGTGGTGGCATGAACCACTATGTGGAAGAAGGGCGTCGAGCGAGCCATGAGGTAGTTCTCATGGCAGCCATAGCTGTTGCCCTTGCCGTCGGAGTTGTTCTTGTACACCACTAGTTCCTGGCCCGGGGGCAGCAATTGAGCGGCGGCCTCCATGGAGCGGATCAGAATCAGCTCACCCGCCTTGTCATATCGGGTCACGTCCAAGGCGTTGCTGCATTCGGGCGTAGAGAGCTCGGGGTGCGCGTGGTCCACGTAGTACCGAGCGCCGTTGGTCAGAACGGCATTCACCAGATGCGTCTCGATTTCGGGGGCCAACGACCCGAGTGGGGCAATGCCTCTAATGTCGTTGCCGGGCATCTCGTCCTCGAAATCCCAGGTCACTCCGGCCGCCGGTCCCCCCTCCCCGGTGCGCTCAACCTCAGACAGATAAGAGTTGATGAGCAGAGAGGATGCCGCTATCGGATTGGCGTCCTCGGTGCCGGTATGCGCGATCCCGAACTCGGTCTCAATGCCGCAGATCTTTGGAACCGCCATGCTCGGCACGCTAGTTGAATTGAGCCGGCAGTCTGGCGGTAATCGAGATCAGAGGTATTGGCCGGGGCCGATTGCCTCGATGGAGCGTCCGCCCTGGCTCGACTCCGCATCGGACAGGAGCGTGCGGACGAACACGATTCGCTCCCCCTTCTTGCCGGAGATCTTGGCCCAGTCGTCGGGGTTGGTGGTGTTGGGCAGATCCTCGTGCTCGCGGTACTCCTGATGAACCGAGTCCAACAGATCGTTGACGTGGATTCCCCGGGACCCACCGGCCAACAGACGCTTTATGGCCAATTTCTTGGCCCTTCGAACGACGTTCTCGATCATGGCCCCAGAGGCGAAGTCCTTGAAGTACATGATCTCTTTGTCACCGTTCTGGTAGGTGACCTCCAAGAACTGGTTGCGCTCCTCCTCCAAGAACATCTCGGCCACCGCCTGCTCGACCATTGCCTGGATGGCCTTATCTGGGTCACCGCCCCCCAACCCCTCCACCATGTCGGCGGCAATGGGCAGATCGGAGGTGAGATAGCGGGAGAAGATGGCGCAGGCCGCATCGGCGTCGGGACGCTGGATCTTTATCTTCACATCCAGGCGCCCCGGCCTGAGGATGGCGGGGTCGATGAGGTCCTCGCGATTCGATGCCCCGATGACAATGACGTTCTTCAGCGCCTCAACGCCGTCGATCTCGGCCAGCAGCTGGGGCACCACCGTGGACTCCATGTCAGAGCTGATCCCTGTACCCCGGGTGCGGAACAGCGACTCCATCTCGTCGAAGAACACGATCACCGGCCAGCCCTCAGCGGACTTTTCCCGAGCCCTCTGGAACACCAGCCTGATCTGGCGCTCGGTCTCGCCCACGTATTTGTTGAGCAGCTCCGGGCCCTTGATGTTCAAGAAATAGGACCGTGCCTCGCGGTCGGAGCTAATTTCCGCCACCTTGCTGGCCAAGGAGTTCGCTACAGCCTTGGCGATCAGTGTCTTGCCGCAACCCGGCGGACCGTACAACAAGATGCCCTTCGGAGCGGGCAGTTGATACTCGGCAAACAGATCATGGTGTACGAAAGGAAGCTCGACCGCGTCGGTAATCTGCTCGATCTGCTCGTCCAGTCCACCAACCTGCTCATAGGTGATGTCGGGTACTTCCTCCAACACCAGATCTTCAACCTCGGGTCGGGGCAGGCGCTCGACCAGCAGGCCCGACCGGGAATCCATCAGCGCGGTGTCTCCGCTCTTCAGAGGTTGGTCGATCATTTCGGTGGCCAGCTCCACGACCCGCTCCTCGTCGGCCCGGCCGACTATGAGAGCTCGCAGGCCGCCGGCCAACACTTCTTTAATGGTCACAACTTCGCCGGTGCCATCGCCCACCCGGGACAAGACCACGTTAAGCGATTCGTTCAGGACTACCTCTTGTCCCCGACTCAGCTCCTCCGACTCGATTTCCGGATGGAGGGCAACCCGCATCTTGCGGCCTCCGGAGAATACATCCACCGTTCCGTCGTCGTTCCTTCCCAGCAGCGTCCCATAGGCCGAGGGAGGCTGGGTCAGCTTGTCCACCTCATCGCGAAGAGCCGAAATGTGCTCACGGGCCTCGCGCAGCGTGTAAGTGAGCTTCTCGTTCTGAGAAACCGCCTTGGCCAATTGGCCCTTTGTCTCCAGCAGCCGCTCCTCCAGGGTTCGGACTCGCTTCGGCGCGTCTTGCAGGCGCTGGCGAAGGACCGCCACCTCCTCTTGCAGCGCCTCCAGTTGCTCTGTCGGAGGAGTCTGCTGCTGTGGCCCGTCCTCTTCCGATGCCGCGTCGCCGTCTGCCATACCAACTCGACTTTACACGCCTTCAGTAGCACTGCCGACGCGAGATCGCGGCCCGACTCCTTTTCCACCCGGGGTAATTCCCGTTGTGTAGAGGAGATCGACCTTGCGTCGGTTACACTGAGAGCGCACCCAGCGTCTACCATGCTTGCCGTCCGCTGTCAGTCAGGAAAGGGTTCCCGCACCGATGCAAATGAAGGTCTGGATCGATCAAGATCTCTGCACTGGTGACGGTCTCTGCGAAGAGATCGCTCCCGATGTCTTCACTCTGCTCGACGACGGTCTGGCCTATGTGAAAGAGGGCGACAAGGTTTTCAGCGAGCCGGGGGGAGTCGAGGGCCTGGCCATCGTCCCCGAGGGCCAAGAAGAAGCCACCATAGAGTCGGCCGAGGAATGCCCTGGAGAGTGCATCTTCATCGAGGTCTGAGCCTCCCGCTCTAGACCTCGGCGCTAGTCAGATAGGCGCCGGGCCGCGGTAATGAACCCGGTGTGGCCCACCATACGGTGCTCGGGCCTGACCGCGTCACCCTTGATGTGCCAATCGCGATGGAGAACTTCCACGGTTGACACCGACGCCCAGGGCCCGGATTCGCAGGCTTCCCGCATCCGCACCGCTTGCACCATGCTCGGTGTGTAGGCCACCAAAATGCCACCGGCGAACAGAGAAGTCGCCGCGTGGGGTACCACCTGCCAGGGCTCGGGCAAATCCAGCACCACCCGATCCAGTCCCTCAGCTTCGATCCCCTGATAGCAGTCCCGGATCTCCACTTGGTAGCGGTCGGCGTCTTCTGAGCCGAGAAAGCTGGTCACGTTCTCGATAGCCCTCTGGGCGAAGTCCTCTCTGATCTCATAGCCCCGCACCAACACCCCGGCTCGCAACAGGCTCAGTGACAACGCCCCAGATCCCACCCCCGACTCCAGTACTCGGGCGCCGGGGAACACATCGGCCTGCATGAGAATGGCCGCGCTGTCCTTTGGGTACACCACCTGCGCTCCCCGAGGCATCTTCAGCACGTAGTCACGCAGTGTCGGTCGCCAAACCGTCAGTTCGGCGTTGCGGGTGGTTCGCACCTGCATGCCCTCGGTGCCGCCGATCAACTCGTCGTGAGCCACTGACCCCGCGTGGGTGTGGAAATCGCGGCCCTCAACCAGCGTGGTGAGATAGCGGCGGTCCTTTCGGTCGGTGAGCAAAACCAGCTCTCCGGCCTGGAGCGCTCGGCTCACTGTGAGTCGTCGGGAAGATGGGAAATGTGCAGGCTCTCGCCGGGGCGCAACTCCTCAGTCAGCACCGTTCGCATCCGCCGGGTGCTTGCCACCCTGCTCAGCATGCGGAGACCCCATGCAACTCCCCCCAAGATGAGCCATCCCCGGCTACCTCCCATAATGCCGCGTCTGATTGCTTGCCGACGCAGATACCCCAGTAGATCAAGCATGTCTTTTCAGACCCGGCGGACTTCTACCACGGTACGGCTGGCCCGGCCCCGCCGCCGCCCCAGCCAGAAGGCCACCCCCGCCAGTGCCACGAGAGCAACCACGCCAATCCCCAAGACCGGGGTACGAGCCGCTTCCGCAGTGTTGTCCAAGCCCCCCCTCAACTCTTCGAACTTGTCCCTGATGTCGTCCCGGGCTATGGATCCACGGTCCAAATTAAGATCACTCATGAGCGGTCTCCCTTCGACAGCCGAGCCCGAATCATTACCGCTGCGGCCAGCAACACCATTACTGCGGCGAGCACGACCACATAGGGCAAGGCGCTCATGTTGCCGTCGAAGACGCCAGAGGCTTCGGTCTGGAGCAGTCGCAATCCGGCGATGACCAAGAAAATGAGACCTATTCCGATGCTCAAAGCGCCCAGCACGCCCAGCTTCAGCGTCTTTCCGAGTCGGGTCAGCGGCGTCAGAATCTCCTGACGGGCATACCCGATCAACAGATCCCTTAGTTCTTCGAGCACCTTCTTGGGCGAATTGCCCTTCTTGGCGGCTGTTGGACGCTTCGACAATTGTCCTCCTGCAAGTCGTTGCGGCAAAGATTCAGCCTACTCCGGCGGTATCCGCTACCCCATTTCGATTCTGGCTCGAATGACCTCTTCGGCATCGGCCAGGAAATCTCCCAACAGCGCCAAGCGATGAGCAGCGTGCTCCGCGGTCAAGAGCTGCTGGCGGTCGAGTGGACCCATGGGCGATAAGGATGCGAGCTGCCAGACCGCGGTTGAGGGGTCATCGGACACCTTGAAGTCCACGGGGGGTCCGGGAGCTCCCAGTTCGGACTGCAAGGCCAGCACCCGGCGCCACACGGCCAGCACAGACGGCACGACAGCAGCCAGTTCGGCCTCCTCGTCCTGGCCAAGCTCCTCATCAGGCCATTCTTGGACCTCGGCCCGGGGATAAGGATCATCCTTCAGCCACCGTGAGACCTGAACGCGCCGAATGCCTCCGGCGACCAAGCCCCATCGCCCATCAGGAAACTCTTCGGCGTTGATGATCCTGGCCACAGTCCCGGCGTCGGTTCGAATGTCGCCACCGCCCACTTCGCTGCCCCGCTCTATTAGCACCACCCCGAACTCCCGGTCACCGTCCAGACAGTCCATGGTCATCTGCCGGTAACGAGGTTCGAATACGTGGATGGGCACCACCATCGTGGGCATCAACACCATGCCCAGTGGGAACATAGGCATGGTCAACGTGTCGCCCATCTTGTAGCCCTCAGCCGACGCGAAGCGGTTCAAGCTGGATGTCGTCAAGACTTGGTTTGGCCTCCAAAGTGGCCAAATGGCCCACTATGCGCCCCTCCAACTCCCGGAGAGCCTGGTTGTCCGCCGCGTCCGGCTGGTTGGCGATGAAAGCGAAGGTCATTTCCTGGCCGCGTCCGATGTCGATATAGCCGATCATCACGGTGGAGTTGGACGACCCGCCCGACAGCGCCGTGATTCGGCCGGGGTTGTCAACCCCGGCAAACCGGCTCTGAAGCGAGTCGTCTTCGGCGGCGGTGGGCAGCAGTCCATGGAAGAAGGGGCTGAACTCCTCGCTGTCCAACAAGGCGGTGAACACCGGGCAGGTGGCGACGTTGGCCGGGTCCAGCCCGGAGCCGTCGAACTGAAGAAGTTGGAACTCCTCCTTGTCAACCCCGACCCCCGCCAACATGGTCTCCACTGCCCGAACTCCGGCACGAGTGCTGCCCACGCCCGAGGTGAACCGACCGATTTCTCTTAGCAAAAGCTCAGTGGTCTCGATATCTCGGTTGTCGAGAATCTGGCGGTAGTACTCAGAGAGCGGCGCCGAATCGATACCCCCCAGAATGTGGATCACATCTTCGTCGGGGATCGCCTCGGAGCGAGGGGTGCGGCGTATGACCACGTCCCGCGCCTCAAGCATGTCGTCGAACAGCGCCGCGGCGTACCACGGTGGATCGTCTGCGACCACATGGCCAATCGCCTCCCCGTCGGCTTGGACGGCAGCCTCCTCAGCTTCCAACTCTGATTCCGGGACAGGGAACTGCACCCAGCCGTCATTGAATTGAAGCCCCAACAGGGTGCCGACGTTCTGGTCTTCGATGATGCTCGGCGGCCAGGAAGGCACGTAGGGCAACTCGCTATGGAGGGTGTTGTCACCCACCACCGCGCCTGTGACCAAGACCAACCCGAAATCCACCAGTTGCTGCGCCAGGTCTTCGATCGGGGTGTGAAGTTGGTTTTGGCCCTCCTCCAAAGTAGCGACGAAATCCCGGGTCAACAGCAACGGGTCACCTCCGCCGACCATGTATATGTCGCCGTTGACTACCCCGTCTTCCATCGGCACGATCGACTGCACCCAGGTAGTGAACCTGTAATCCGGGCCGAGTTCCTGATGAGCGGTGGCCAACGTAAGTAGTAGGAGCGACTCCGTTGGGATCACCTGGATGTTGGCATTGCTCTCGTAGAAGGCGCCGTTGTCGAGAGTGACGCTTAGACAGGCCGACGGTGGAGCGGCCGCCATCAAACTGTCCAGGGTGTCGAAGAAATCGGGCGCGGTCAGCGACGGTGCCAGCAAGGGGGTCAGCCGGCGGGTGGAGACAAGAGGGGTGCCTACGCCGGGAGGCACCGAGTCGTCCGAGGCCACCTCGCCCAAGTTCTCGTGAAGCTGATCGTTGAGGTAGTTGGAGCCGAAGAGCGCCGCGAAGGCAACCGCAAGCAGCAGAACAGGCATGACGATTCGGCGCACTGCGGTCATCCTAGGTGGCGTTTGCGCCACCGGGCGTGCCACCACAAGTGGTGTAGAGCTCGCACCGCGCGGTCAGCAGACGGGAAGCAATAGCGGCCCTCAGCAGCCACTGTGGCCGGACCGGCGTTGCCCGGTTGGGTGACGGCCAACTCGGTGGCCGCCAAAATCGGCTTGCCGGTCCGGGCCGAGGCTTCAGCGGCCGCTTGGGCAAAGCGACCGTCTTGGCGCTCGTGGTACTCGCAGATGCGAGCCAGGTCGGCCGATTCGAAGAAGGGACCCGAACGCAAATGGGACGCGGTATTGGCTTGAATGCCCATTCCCAGGTAGATCACCGCATCGATCTCCGGGTGGTCGGCAACCAGGTTGATGGCCTGGGGAATGGTGTCGCGACTCTCACCCCCGGCCAGGTCGATCGGATTGCCGCGGCTCCAGCGGGGCGGAACGAGGCCGTCAATGGCCGCTTCCAAATCAGTGGGCAGGGGAATCAGCTCCAAGTTCGAGTTCGACACCGCGTCCGCGGTTATCACCCCCCACCCGCCCGCGCTGGAGAGCACCAGAGTGCGCGGACCCTCAGGCAGGGGCTGGGTAGCGAATGCGGCCACTG
>JAJEEH010000121.1 GCA_022821105.1 Acidimicrobiia bacterium | reverse complement strand
ACGACCCACTGTCGAGACTGTTACCGAGCTCGAAGACAACCGCCAGAAATTTGCCATCGGCCCATTGGAGCCTGGCTTCGGCCATACGCTCGGCAACTCTCTGCGCCGAGCCCTGCTGTCGTCCATTCCCGGAGCTGCGGTAATCCGGGTCCGCTTCGACGATGCCCTCCACGAGTTCGACACGATCACTGGCGTGGCCGAGGACGTGACCGACATCATCTTGAACCTCAAAGATCTCGTCCTGCGGTGCCACAGCGAGGAGCCCGTCGAACTTCGCATCGACCAGCGAGGCCCTGGCGAGGTCACCGGTGGGAGCTTGGCCGTCAACCCCGACGTTGAGGTGCTCAACCCCGACTTGGTCATCACCCGCCTGAACGACAAAGCCCGCCTGGCCATGGACATCACCGTCTCACAGGGCCGGGGCTATGTGTCGGCCGAGACCAACAAGGTCGACTCCACCATAGGCGTGATCCCCATCGACTCGATCTTCTCTCCCGTGCGCCGGGTGGCCTACAACGTGGAGCCCACCCGTGTGGAGCAGTCCACCGAGTTTGACCGGCTCGTACTGGATATAGAGACCGACAGCTCCATCACCCCGCAAGAGGCACTGGCCTCAGCCGGCGCCACGCTGCGAACCCTCGTTCAGTTGGTGGAAGAGATGAGCGACGAGCCCCAGGGATTGAGCATGGCCGAGGCGGGCAGCGCCCCGGCCGGAGCCCCCGACCTCGACCTGCCCATCGAAGACCTTGAGCTCTCCGAGCGGCCCCGCAACTGCCTCAAGCGGGCGCAGATCAACATGATCGGCGAGCTGCTGGCCCGCACCGAAGACGAGCTGCTGGCCATAACCAACTTCGGCCAGAAGTCACTGGACGAGGTCAACGAGAAACTGGACGAGCGCGGCCTCGCCCTGGCTGGCCCCCGGTCGTAGAAGAGGGAACGCCATGCCCGGACGACCACGCAAGGGACGACGCTTCGGCGGCAGCTCGCAGCACCAGAAGCTGATGATGGCCAACCTGGTCGCATCCCTGATCGCCGCTGAGGGCATAACCACCACCGAGGCCAAGGCCAAGGCCATGCGACCGGTGGCCGAGAAGCTCATCACCAAGGCCAAGAAGGGCGGACGGCACAATCACCGCCAGATCCTGGCCCAGCTGGGCGACCCTGAGATCACCGACAAGCTCATGGTGGACATCGGGCCCCGCTACGCCAACCGACCCGGGGGCTATACCCGCATCCTGAAGCTCGGGCCCCGCTATGGCGACAACGCCCCGATGGCCCGAATCGAGCTGGTCTAGCTAAACGGCAACCGTGCGAGTCCGCGCCACGGTTGCTTATGACGGCGGATCCTTCCACGGGTTTGCCGTCAACGAAGGGGTTCGCACGGTGGGGGGCGACCTCACAGACGCTCTCTCCCGCTGCCTGCGCCATCCGGTCGAGCTGACCTGCGCGGGCCGCACCGACACCGGGGTCCATGCCCGGGGACAGGTGGTGAGCTTCTCCGCCCCCGACGAAGTGGATCTGCTGGCCGTTCGCACCGCGGTGAACCGCATGCTGGCTCCGGCCATCGCGGTGAGTGACATGGATGCCGCACCCGAGGATTTCGACGCTCGCTTCGACGCCACCAGCCGTACCTACCACTACACCGTCTTGAACCGAGAAGTGCCCGATCCGTTCTTGGCCGCCACTGCCTGGCACTATCCCAATCGCCTCGACGTGGTCGCCATGAACAGCGCAGCCACCGCCATCGTGGGCGAGCACGACTTCTCCTCGTTCTGCCGCCGACAGCACGCCGCCGACGGCTCGGAGAAATCCCGGGTCCGAGTGGTTTTACGAGCGGAGTGGCAACAAGGCCAACTAGGCCTGTTGCGCTTCGAGATCGAAGCCTCCTCCTTCTGCCATCAGATGGTGCGCTCCATCACCGGGGCATTGGTAGACATCGGTGCCGACCGGCGCCCTCCCGAAGCCATGGCCGAGATCCTGGCCGCCAAAGACCGCTCCAGGGTCCCCAACTTGGCCCCGCCCCACGGCCTTTGCCTGTGGTCGGTCTCCTATTCGTGAAAGGGCACCGTCTTCGCCCGGAGCGAGTGCCGCCAGGGCTTTGCCTGTGGTCAGTCTCCTCCCAATGAAAGGGTTGTCGGGACACTGGCTGGGGCAGTTGTCAATTCCCCGATTTGGGCCGTATCATTGCCCTTCCCGGTATCGCATCTGAAGGAAAGCCGATGCCTACTTACTCCCCGAAAATCAAAGACATCGAACGCGCGTGGCACATCGTCGACGCCGAGGGCCTCATCCTCGGCCGAATGGCCACCGAGGTGGCCCGCGTGCTGCGCGGCAAGCACAAGCCCGACTTCACTCCCCATCTCGACACCGGCGACCATGTGATCATCGTCAATGCCGACAAAGTGGTACTCACCGGCAACAAGGCCACTGGCAAGAAGGTCTACCGTCACTCCGGCTATCCCGGGGGTCTGCGCCAGGCGAGCTACGGCCACCTCCTGGAAACCCAGCCCGCTGAAGCGGTGCGCCGGACCGTCCGGGGAATGCTCCCCAAGAACCGATTAGGCCGACAGATGCTCCGCAAGCTCAAGGTCTACGCCGGTCCGGTCCACCCCCACGAGGCACAGCAACCACAGCCCCTGGTAATTGCCGGGGCCCGATCCCGTACCGAGGACTCATAATGCCCGCCCCCCTCACTCAAGCCACCGGACGGCGCAAGCGAGCTGTTGCCCGTGTCCGATTCCGCCACGGCACCGGCCAGGTGACCGTCAACGGCCGCGAGGCCCAGGACTACTTCCCCTCCCAGAGCCATCGCATGGCGTTTATGGAGCCGCTCCGGATCACCAATACCGCCGAGGTATACGACATCGACGTCAACATGCACGGCGGTGGGGCCAACGGACAAGCCGGTGCTCTGCGTCTGGGTATAGCCCGTGGTCTGGTGGCACTGGATCCCGAGCTGCGGGAGATCCTAAAGCAGGCGGGATTCCTCTCCCGCGACGACCGCAAGAAGGAATCCAAGAAGTACGGCCTCAAGAAGGCCCGCAAGGCGCCTCAGTACTCCAAGCGCTGATCCGGATCGCCCTGGGACTGCTACCCGAAGCCTGAGTTCAATGCTGCGCTTCGGAACCGACGGGGTTCGGGGTCGAGCCTACGAAGATCTCCTGCCTGACGACGTCGTCCGACTGGCTCAAGCAGCCGCTGAGGTCCTCGCTCCTACCGGACCGGTGGTCATCGGCCGCGATACGCGGGATTCCAGCCCTGATTTTGCCGCTGCTTTGGCCGCTGGCTTCAGCGCGGTGGGAGTTTCCACCATCGACATGGGTGTGGCTCCCACACCGGCGGTGGCCTGGGCTGCGGAACGAGCTGGCACTCCGGGGGCCATGATCTCGGCGTCGCACAATCCGTGGTACGACAACGGCGTCAAACTATTCAGCCCAGAGGGCCGGAAGCTCGACGACGAGGTCCAAGCCGACTTGGAGTCGGCTCTTGCCGACACCGGTCGCAGCACAGTGCCCACAATTGGCACCCCCCAGCGAACGTCCGACGGGTCTGGGCTGTTGCAGGAATACCAGGAAGCGGTGGCAAACACCGCCGACTTTCACGGAGGCGACCTGCGAGTGGTGGTGGACGCGGCCCACGGTTCCGCCACCGCCGCTCTCCCCGATCCGCTCCGCGCTCACGGGGTGGCCGTCACGGTTGTCAACGCTGAGCCCGACGGCCGGAACATCAATTATCGGTGCGGATCCACCCATCCCGAGGCAGTCGCTCGGGCAGTCAGCGGACGAGGCGCCGACTTAGGGCTTACCTTCGACGGCGACGCCGACCGGGTGGTGGCCGTTGACCACACCGGCGAACTGATCGACGGTGATCAGATCATCGCCATCTGTGCCGCCGACCGCCATCAACAGGGGCGGCTTCCCGGCAACACGGTGGTGGTGACGGTGATGACCAACCTGGGTTTCCACCGGGCCATGGCCCAACGGGGCATCGACGTGGTGACCACTCCGGTGGGCGATCGCCATGTGTGGTCGGCCCTGCAAGAAGGCAACTGGGCGCTGGGCGGTGAGCAATCGGGCCATGTGATCTTTCCCGCACTGGCCAACACCGGCGACGGCCTGATCACCGCCTTGCAACTCCTCGAGGTGGTCGCCCGACGGGGCGTGCCGCTGCGGGACTTGGCCGCCGAGGCCATGACCAAGATGCCCCAGGTGCTTCACAACGTGGTTGTCGGCCCCGAACCCATCGATGAAGACCGCTTGTCGCTCGCGGTGGCCACCGCCGAGCAGGCCCTCGGCTCGAACGGTCGAATTCTGGTTCGCCCCTCCGGCACCGAGCCCGTGCTCCGCATCATGGTTGAAGCCGAAACCTCAGAGGCCGCCGAATCCGCCGCCGCCAACGTCGCCGCGGCAATCAAGTCCTAGCTGCGATTCCGCACCCGGGTACAGCTAGCGGCCAGTCGTCACCGGACGGTCTAGCCACCGCATCTGTCGAGGATTGGTTGGATGGCAGCGGCGGAACCGTTCAAGTCGAATGTCGCCAAGGCTGTCCACCCGACAAAGGGTATGAAGATCGATGCTGTAACCGTCTCTCCGTCGGAGTCGATCAATGACCGGGCGAATTGGACCGACTCCTGTGCGCCCAACACGAAGGAGGCTTCGTTGACTGTGCTGTTGATCGCTGGCAGAGCCCTGCTCTCCCCACCGGCGAATTCTACGGCCAAGTCGTAGATGCTGATCCGCGACGTGATGAACCTATTCCAGTCGATGTAGGCCCTGAACGTCGTCTCCCCTTCGCTGTCGAAGTAGAGGCACGCCACCACCAACTCGGCCTTCACCCCTTCGGGCAGCCCTGCTGATGTGATTGACTCGGTGAGGACGCCCACCTGGCGAGGTCGCTTCAGACCGGGGTGGTTGGGTTTCGTCTCATCAAACGAGACCCAACCAGCCGAAGACGCCGAGCCCCCGATTTCGTCAGGTTCATCGACCTCGTCTACCTCGTCTACCTCATCGACTTCGTCAACCTCTTCGTTGTCATCGGCTTCGGCGACGCCATCCTGCTCCCCGACATTGCTGCACCCGCCGAAAACGACCTCTGTGTCGATCCCGAATCGACAGCGATAGATGTTGAGCAGCGATTCTTGAGCCACGATAACTTGAATGCGTTTAGAGACATCCTCCGCGCTGGGGGTGCCAACGAATGGAGGTGGGCTGTCGACCGGTCGGACAGGTTGCCCCTGACTGCATCCACCGGGCACCAATTGGGTGTCAATATCGAACCGGCAGCGAATGATGTGCAGCGATTCCTCCTGCTCCACGATCAGCCTGTCCAGCTCCCCGATGTCCAATTTCACCCCAGTCGGGGCGAAAACCGCCTGCGCGGCAACCGCCGAATGGGCGACAAGCGCCAAGGCCAAAATGGGCACGATGTGCCAGGGTCTAGCCACTTAGACCAGCATATATACAGTGTCGTAACGGGTTCGTGACCCAATTTTGGGCGCAGTCAATGGCTGCGAAAAGCCAAATAGCAACTTCTGTCCACCAGTCTGGTCTCGGCATCTGCCACTTCCTGCACACGGTAAGCCATTCCCAATGCAGCCCACTAACCTTGGGGGAGATGTGCGGCATTGTCGCGGTGGTCCGGCGCGACTCACAGCGTGTTCCCCCGACCTCGGCCGAGGTCCTCGACCTTTTGAGTCCGGTGGTCGTGGCTTTGCGCGACTTGGGCGACAACGACGATCTTGCGACTCGCATCGGTGAGTCGGCCAAGAGGCTGACCCAGGCCGATTATCTTCTCCAGGGCACCGCCGGGCTCCAGGCGCTGTTGGGGGAGAAGACGCTGCGGGCCACTGTCCGCGCAACGGTGAGCGAGATCGATCGGCTGATCGGCGCGCTGGAGGCCGACTTGGATCAGTCGGCTGGCGAGAGGGCCTCTGAGGCAGTCAACGCCGCGCTGATCAAGATGAAGGACGCGGTCTGGGCTATCAGCAATGACCGCTTAAACACCGCCGACGCCGTGGCCGAGCTGGCCGGACCCACCGCCGGACAAGCCGCACTGGCCGTGTTCTCCTCGGTTCAGATCGCCCTGTCGGCACTAGACCGCCTAGAGGTTCGGGGTCGAGACTCCGCCGGTCTCCACTTGCTGATCAGCGGCCATGGCCTCGACCCAACCACCCCGGCAGTGGCTGCCGCCCTGGCCGAGAGATCAGCCGACCCGTTGTTCCGATCGGGATCGGTGCGATGGGCCGAAGGTTGTTTGAGCTTCATCTACAAGGCGGCGGCGGAGATCGGCGAACTCGGTGACAACACCGCGGCCCTGCGAGCCGCCATCGCCGCAGACGAGTTGCTGGCCGCCGCAGTAGAAGATGAGGGGGCCTCGGCGGCGGTCATCGGACACACCCGCTGGGCCAGTGTGGGAATGATCAACGAGGCCAATGCCCATCCGCTCAACTCCGAACTCACCGCAGGCGCCATCCTGCCCTACACCATCGGCGCCCTGAACGGCGACGTCGACAATCACACCGATTTGGTCGCTCACCACGACCTGGCCCTAGACCCTGGAATCACCACCGACGCCAAAGTCATCCCCGCTCTGTGGTCCTCCCGGCTGGAACCCTCGGCTAGTGCTGATGACACCATCGACGCCTTCCGCCGCACAGTGGCCGACCTCAACGGCTCGGTGGCCATCGTCGGGCAAGCCGCGGCCAATCCAGGCCAACTCCTCCTGGCCTTGCGGGGAAGCGGCCAGGCCATGTACATCGGGGCTGCCGAAGATACGTACGTGGTGGCCAGCGAGCCCTACGGGCTGGTGGAGCAGTCCACCCGCTATCTGCGCATGGACGGCGAGACCCCGTCCGACCCGGGGAACGCCGCAGCCAGCCGGGGCCAGGTTGTAGCGCTCGACCGCGACCAAGCCGGGGACCTCGGCGCCATTGGGCGGTTCTCTTACGACGGCACTCCGCTGCCAATATCCGAGACCGACATCGTCAATGCGGAGATCACCACTCGAGACGTCGACCGCCGAGGCTTCCGGCACTATCTGCTGAAGGAGATCACCGAGTCGCCCGAATCGTTCCGCAAGACCCTGCGCGGTCGCATCGTCAGCACCGAGGATGAACAGCCCTCCCCGAGTCTGGCGGTAAAGCTGGGATCCGAGACCCTGCCCGACCATCTTCGCCGACGGCTGGCCGACGGAAGCGTCACCGACATCATCGTCATCGGCCAAGGCACTGCCGCGGTGGCCGCGCACAGCCTGGCCCACTTCTTGCGCCAAGAGCTGCCCAACCGCCACGTCAGCTCGGTCCAGGCCACTGAGCTGTCGGGGTTCGGGATGCGATCCGACATGAGCGATACCTTGGTCGTCGCCATCAGCCAGTCGGGCACCACCACCGACACCAACCGCACCGTCGATCTCGTGCGCCGCCGCGGGGCCAGCGTCATCGCCATCGTCAATCGCCGCAACAGCGACCTGTGCGACAAGGCCGACGGGGTGCTGTACACCTCAGACGGCCGGGATGTGGAGATGAGCGTGGCCTCCACCAAGGCCTTCTATGCCCAAGTGGCCGCCGGTGTGCTGCTGGCTGTGGCCCTGGCCGACGCGGTCAATAGACGCCCGCCGGCCGACCACCGCCAGTACGAACGCCGCCAGCAATTGCTGGCCTCTTTGCGCGATCTGCCGGCGGCCATGGCCAGCGTGCTCAGCCTCCACGATCGCATCGCCGACATCGTCCGCCGCCACGCTCTGGGCCACACCTACTGGGCCGTGGTGGGTAACGGTCTAAACCGGGTGGCCGCCGAGGAAGTCCGCATCAAGCTATCGGAGCTGTGCTACAAGTCCATCGCCTGCGATACCACCGAGGACAAGAAGCACATCGATCTCTCGTCGGAGCCCCTGATCCTGGTGTGCGCCGCCGGCCTGCTCGACTCCACTGCCGACGACGTGGCCAAAGAGGTGGCCATATTCCGCGCTCACAAGGCTGCCCCCATCGTGATCACCAGCGACACCGAAGCTCGCTTCGACGCGGCTTCCGAAGTCATCGCCACTCCCTCCACCGGCTCGCCCGAGCTGGCTTTCGTGCTGGCCACCATGGTGGGCCATCTATTCGGGTATGAGTCCGCGCTGGCCATAGACGAATTGGCCCAGCCCCTACGGGAAACCCGGGCCGCCATCGAAGCCGAGGTTGCCGCCAGCAATGCCGAGATCGACAGCCAGGAATTGCTGGCCAAGCTTCGCTCGCAATTCGCTCCCGCCGCCCAGCGGTTTTTCCAAGATCTGCGCCAGGGCCGCTACAACGGTTGCCTGGAGGCGGGATCCGCTGCCGAGATGGCCTCCATGTACCGCTACGCCCTGGGCATCGCCCCGCTCGACGCGTACCAGCTGGAGAGGGGTCGGGTGGGCACGCCGGCGGTGGTGCTAGAAGACCTCACCGCCATGCTCACTGTGGCGGTGGGTGAGCTGACCCGGCCGGTGGACGCCATCCGGCACCAGGCCAAGACCGTAACCGTCGGGATCTCCCGGGCCGAGGAGTCGCTGATGGAGTTGCCGTTGGTCCGGGCCGCACTCGACGCGGGAGCCCCCCGTCACCAGCTCAGCTATCAGACGCTGCGCACTCTGACCGCACTCGACCCCGCGGTCGCCGAGGTCACCGGCTACATCCGCTATGCCATCAACGGCGACCCGGAAGCATCCAACACCACCATCCATGTTGTCGACCGGGGCGGAATCACCGTGGGGCTGGCCTCCCGCACCGAGCGCGACCCGACCCTGCGGGGCAGCAAGCACCTAGTGGCGATCGAGCGCGAGGTCCTGGCTGCTCGAGGCCGCTCAGATGGCCGGACCATCGTGCTTATTCCAGAGGTCAAAGACCGCCAGACAACCGGACTCACCTTGCTGCACGTTCAGTTCCAGCCCCGTCTGTCCGCTGAAGTGGCCCAGCAAGTGCTAGAGGGCTACCGGAACCGCTTCGCTGCCTTGCGTGATGAGGTCACCGAGACCGAGCCCGACTTCCGCCTTGATCGGCTGGGCGCCATAGGAACGGAAGACCTCTTACTGGAACCGGTGACCGAGCTGGCCAACCGCTGGCGTCCATGATCCCGGTGGAGACTCCCCTGAACGGCGTGAAGCCGGTTAGAAATGCCCAACCAAACTCCGGCTGCCATGATCCCCGTTGTAACCCCTGAGGAGATGGCTGCGATTGACTCGGCTGCTCCCGAACCGGTCGAGGAGCTGATCGAGCGAGCCGGATCTGCGCTGGCACGAGCCGCGCTGGACATGCTGGGAGGCAGCTACGGGCGGCGGGTAACTGTGCTGGCCGGCAAGGGCAACAACGGCGCCGACGGGCAGGCCGCCGCCCGGCAGTTGCGGCGGCGCGGTGTCCGAGTGGCGATAATCGACGCGGCCAATGCGGCCGAGCAGCTTCCTCCCGCCCACTTGACCATTGATGCCGCCTACGGCACCGGTCTGCGTCGGCCGTATGCTCCACCGGCACCGGCCCCCTTGCTCGACCACCCCGATCGGGCGGCTCCGATCCTGGCCGCCGACATTCCCTCCGGAGTCAATGGACTGACCGGCGAACTGGTCGGCGAACCCTGGACCGCGAACCAAACGGTTACCTTTGGCGCCCTCAAGCCCGGACTCATCCTCCATCCCGGAGCACAGCACTGCGGTCAGGTCACGGTGGCGCCCATCGGGCTCGACGTCTCCACCGCCAGTGCTCATCTGGTCACAGGCAGCGATGTCAGCGATTGGCTGCCCGTTCGGCCAGCCGAGACCCACAAATGGCAGACCGCCTGCTGGGTAATCGCCGGTTCGCCGGGCATGAGCGGCGCCGCCCATCTGGCCGCCACCGCAGCCATGCGAAGCGGATCGGGCTATGTCCGACTCAGCACACCTGGCCTCGACGCCGGTGAAGCAATGGCCGGCCGCACCGCTCCCACAGAGCCTGTCGGCCACTCCCTGCCCGCCGACAACTGGGCCGCCGCCATCGAAGCCGACGAGCAGGCACGCTTTCGGGCCATGGTGGTCGGTCCCGGGCTGGGGAGGCAGCCGAGCACCGTCCATTCTGTCCGAGAGTTGGCCGCCGCTACGCCGCTTCCCCTGGTCATCGACGGCGATGGCCTGACCGCGTTGGGTTTCGAAGCCGCTGACGTGCTGGCTGGCCGCACCGCCCCCACCGTGCTCACCCCTCACGACGGCGAGTTCCGCGTGCTCACCGGCTCGGCTCCCGGTCCCGACCGCTTCGCCGCCGCCCGTTCGCTGGCCGCGGCCACCGGTGTCCTCATCCTGCTCAAGGGTCCCACCACCGTGGTGGCCGACCCCGGCGGAGCCGCGTTGGCCATTGCCAACGGCGACGCCCGACTGGCCACCGCCGGGACCGGCGACGTGCTGGCCGGGATCATCTGCGGCCTGCTCAGCGCCGGGATGGAGCCGATGAAGGCGGCCGCGGCGGCAGCCTGGCTTCACGGGCAGGCCGCGGCCAGTCGTCCCTCCGGAGGAATGGCGGCATCTGACCTGCTTCTCGCCCTGCCCCTAGCTTGGGAAGCGGCGAGCCAGCAAGAGGCCTCGCGATGACACCCGGCGAAGCCGCTTCCAGCCGAGGGACGCCATGACACCCGGCGAAGCCGCTTCCAGCCGAGGGACACCATGAGACCCGGCGAAGCCGCTTCCAACCGAGGGACGCCATGAGACCGACTTGGGCCGACATCAATCTGGAGGCCATCGCCCACAACACCAGGCTGCTGGCTGAAATGGTCAGTCCCGCCGAGCTCTGCGCGGTGGTCAAGGCCGACGCCTACGGGCACGGCATGATTCCGGTGGCCCGAACCGCAGTGGACGCCGGTGCCGCCACCCTTGCGGTGGCCTTGGTGGACGAAGGCCGACTGCTGCGAGAAGACGGCATAGAGGTTCCCATCCTCCTGCTGTCCGAACCCCGACCTTACGAGTTCGCCGAGGTTGTCGAGCACCGACTCATCCCCACCGTGTACCAGGGCGAGGGCTTGGCGGCCGCAGCCGCAGCCGCTACAGCAGCCAACGAGTGCATGCCCGTCCATCTCAAGGTCGATACCGGCATGGCCCGAGTCGGTGCTCCGCCCGCCGAGGTGCTGATGCTGGCCGATGCCATCGCTGAGCGAGACACCCTGGAGTTGGCCGGGGTGTGGACGCACTGCGCGGTGGCCGATGAGCCCGACAACCCGTTTACCGACTACCAGATCGAGCAGTTCAACCATCTGCTGTCTCGGCTCAGACTCGCCGGTCACCAGGACTTCTGTCGACACTTGGCCAATTCTGCGGTGGCCATGGCTCACCCAGACGGCCGGTTCGACATGGTGCGCTGTGGCATAGCCCTCTACGGGATCCCTCCGTCGCCGGCCCTAGCCGACTGCCTGCCGCTTCAGCCGGCCATGACGGTGCGCACCGAAGTATCCATGGTCAAGACCATCGCCGCCGGCACTCCGGTGTCTTACGGCCACCTCTACCACGCCCCCTCCGACACCCAGTTGGCCACCATCCCCATTGGCTACGCCGACGGATGGGCCCGGCGACTGGGAACTCGAGGGGGCGAGGTTCTGATCGGTGGTCACCGGCGGCCCATCGCCGGAGTGGTGACCATGGACCAGACCATGGTGGACTGCGGCCTCGACCACCCAGTGTCGCCTGGGGACGAGGTGATCCTGCTAGGACGACAGGGCGATCAAGAGATCACCGCCACCGAGATTGCCCAGCGCCTCGACACCATCGCCTACGAAATCGTCTGCCAATTCGGCCGCCGCGTCCCCCTCCGCTTCTCCTAGCTATTGAGACGGCGGAATCGCCTGCGGCAACCCCACCGTGTACGCAGGATTGGTCTCGTTCATGATCGACTCGGTGCGGGCCGCGATCCTCTCTTTGAAATCGGGGTGGGGAAAGATCCAGAACTTGTCGTCGCGCACCGCGTCGAACACCAATTCCGGGATCACCGCGGGATCGGTGCTCTCGTCGATGGTCTTGATCAGGGCTTGGTGGAAGGCGGCCGCCTCGGCATCGGCCGACATGGGACCGCAGGTGTCCTCATAGGTGTCGGGGCGGTTGCGTTCCGACCGAAAGATGCCGGTGGCCACCGGCCCGGGGCACAAACACGACACCCCTATCGGTGCCCCGATGATGTCCAACTCCCGATGGAGCGATTCGGCGATGGCCACCGCTCCGTACTTCGAGGTTGTGTAGGGACCGAGCAGCCCCCCGGACGTGAGTCCGCCCACCGAGGCGGTTATCACCACGTGGCCGTCTTCGCTTTTGTCCAGCATCCGGGGAATGAAGCTGCGCACCCCGTGGATCACGCCCCATAGGTTCACGTCCAGCACCCACCGCCAATCGTCCACGGTGTTCTCCCAAGTGAACCCACCGGTCAGCACTCCAGCGTTGAGGTGTACGAGGTGAATGCCCCCAAATCGCTCCAGGGCCGCATTGGCCAGCGCTTCATTGGCGTCGGGGCTGGTCACGTCGGTCAACATGAGCTGGGCGTTCTCCAGGCCGCCGACGGTCTCGGCCAGCCCGGCCTCGTCGATGTCGCCCGCCAATACGTGCATCCCCTCAGAAGCGGCTTTTCGCACCATGGCCCGGCCCATGCCGCTGCCTGCCCCGGTGATCACCGCCACCTTTCCGGCCAAGTCCTTCATGTCAATCCCCTTCGCGTTTGCTTTCAAGCACCGCCATCATGGCCCACCGAGATATTCCGTATCCCATTGTCCTCAATAGGGTTGGAAGTCAGCCCACTGCCCTGATGGCTGTTTCCACGGCGGTGGCCGCCATCAGGCGAACCAGTCCAATTTCCGCCTCTACCCGGCCGGTCGCCCCAACTACCAACGCGTCCCCATCACCGTCGGTGTGAGCGGGCAACAGCGCCCGGGCCATCCCGCCGTGGCCACTGCGGGCCACCCGGAAGCAACCCAACTTGTCGAGCGTCGCGTTGGTGGCGATCACCCCGATGGTGGTGTTGGTGTGCGCCTCGTCATCGCTGTCGGCAAACGGTTCGGCATGTCGGTGCTGGTAGGTGCCATCGATCAGAGCTCGTTGCACATCACCGTGGTTGATCGCCCCCGAGGCGTTCACCGCCACCAGCGCGCCCACCAGCACATCGTCCACCTGGAGCAGGGCGCGGCCCAGCCCGCCCGGCCGGCGATTCTCCGCTCCCCGCCACTTGTCCATGGTGGCCCCGGTGCCCGCCCCCACCCGGCCCCGCGGGAGATCTCCTTCGCGGGCCGCTTGGGCGGCGGCGTAACCAGCGTCGGGTCCGGGCCGCACCGAGCCGTCGCCCTCGGTGAGGTCGTACAGCGACATGCCCACCACGATGGGAACCCGGCCGCCCCGAGTCTCAAACCCCCGGCCTTGCTCCTCACACCACCGCATCACCCCGTCGGCGGCCGCCAAGCCGAACGCCGAGCCTCCCGACAGCACCACCGCGTCTACCTGGCTCACCGTCCGTTCCGGAGCCAGCAAGGCAAAATCCCTGGTCGCCGGCGCGCCTCCCCGAATCTCCCCCGATGCCGTCGTCCCCTCGGGAAACACCACCACAGTGCAGCCCGTCCGGGCCGCCTCATCGGTCCAGTGCCCCACCAGCACGCCCCCGCCAACTCCCAACATCACCGCCGACCGTACCGCACCCTCACCGAACCGCGCATCGGCTGGCGAGCCGGATCAGTAGATGCCGGGAACGATTCGGTAGGGAACTCGCTGCCGGTACTCGGCCCACTTGTCGGGGCCGTACTTCGCGGCACAGTGCCGGTCGTCCTGCCTCTGGCGGATTAGGAACAACGCGATGACGTAGACGAAGTAGACCCATGCCCAAAGGTTGCCGAAATGACCCCAGACCAGGGCGATGGCGAGGCCGTAGCACCACTCGCCCATGTAGTTGAAATGCCGGGCGGCGCCCCAGAAGCCGCTGCACAGAATCTTGCGATCGCCAGCCTGGATGACCTGCGGCGGGAACACGCCGAGAAACGTGCGGTCGGGCCAGCGCTTGAACGTGTACTTCTGCAAGCTGGCACCGCGGGTGATGACCCATCCCGCGGCGTACAGCGCAGGCGCACCGATCAGCCACAGCATGCGCCAGCCGCCCGAGAGCCCCGGATCGGGATGGGCCGCCAGGCCCCACATCGGAATGATGAACACCCAGCCGTAGATGAAGAGCCCGCCCCAGAACAGCTTGAAGCCAAGCCGCTCGTGAATTATGTCGTACGTGTAGAGCATCGTCCGTTCGAAGACGAAGTAGTCAAGGACGTACAAGGTGACGAACGCTGCAAACGCGAAGACTCCCGGATTGAGATCTGCAATGTTCTCGTGGTGCCACACTGCGCCGGACCACGCATTGAGCGACAGCATCGTGCCGCCCACGATGTAGAAGTACATCTTGAGGTCGAGGCGGCCGTTGAAGAACTGCATCTCTTGCGCACGCCCGAACCACAAGGCCAGGAAACGATTCTTGACCTCGCCTTCGGGCTGGGTGAACACCGCTATCGCGGTCAAGATGGCGGCGAGCACCGTTCCGCCGGCCACGGCGTACAGCGATGACCGGTAGAACCAGTCGCGCGGCATGCCGGTGAGCTCGAACCACCACAGCAGCTGGGCCGCCGCGAACACCAGCAGACCGTTGAGGCGGTAGCTGCGGGGCTGGCCGGTGGCCGCGTCGACGACGTAGCCGGTCACGCGTCTGCCTGGCAGGATCATGTGGAGAACGACTAAGGCGGCCATCACGATCAGCGGCGTGAGGAACCCCAGCACCGCCTCGCCCGCAGTCAACTCAGTCAGGTGCCCGACGCCGAGCCACTCGAACATCAGTGGCCTCCTCTCCGATTCCGCTTCAGCCGCTCGATGCTAGAAGATGCCGGGGATGATCCGGTACGGAACTCGAGCCTGGTATTCGGCCCACTTCTCTTCGCCGTACTTCTCGGCGCAGGCCTTGTCGTCCTCGAACTGACGAGGAACGAAGAACGCAACGATGAACACCACGTAGGTCCAGGCCCACAGGTCGGAGAAGTGCCCAAAGGTCAGCGCCACAGCAATCCCGTACAGGCCTTCACCGAAATATCCGAAGTGCCGTGCTTTCCCCCAGAACCCGCTGCACAGAATCTTGCGCTCGCCGGCCTGGATGTACTCCGGCTCGATGCCGAGGAACTTGCGTTCGGGCCAGCGCTTGAACGTGTACTTCTGCAAGTTGGAGCCGCGGGAGATCGTCCAGCCCACCAAGAACAGCGCTGCGCTGCCGATCAGCCAGAAGTACATCCAGCCGCCTGAGATGCCGGGGTCGGACACTGGCGCCAAGCCCCACAGCGGCAGCACGAACATCCAGCCCCACACGAACGGTCCGCCCCAAACGAGCTTGAATCCGACGTTCTCGTGGATGAGGTCGTAGGTGTAGAGCTGCACCCGTTCCCAGACGAAGTAGTCGAAGACGTAGAAGGAACTGATGGCGACGTAGAGAAACAAGCCGGGGTTGGCATCGGCAACGTTGTCGTTGTGCCATGCAGCTGCCGACCACGCATTGAGCGACAGCATCGTGCCGCCCACCATGTAGAAGTACATCTTGAGGTCGAGTCGGCCGTTGAAGAACTGCATCTCTTGCGCACGTCCGAACCACCAGGCCAGCAAGCGGTTCTTCTGTTCGCCTTCGGGCTGGGAGAACACCACGATGGTGTTGGCGATGATCGCGATAACCACGCCGCCCGCTATCGCATACATGGTCGACCGGTAGAACCAGTCGCGCGGCATCGCGAATGCCCACACGAGGTGCGCAAGCACGAACACCGCCAATCCGTTGAGCCGGTACTTGCGGGGTTCGCCGGTCTCCCGGTCGGTGGCGTAGCCGGGCACGCGCCGCCCGGGCAGGATCATGTGCGCTACGAAGACCGCGATGCAGACGAACAGCGGCGTGAGGAATCCCAGCACCACCTCTCCGCCGGACAGCTTGAACAGATGGTCGATGCCGAGCCAGTCGATCATGATCTGCACCCCTCCTCGCTCCTGCTGCGCAGGATACCAGTATGACCGTCAGCGGCTTGGGACCGAGATGCTCCGGCGGCGCAGCACCCGCCCAAGTCCACAACTTGCCACTCCCCTATCGAATCTGCTGGTGGGGGGCGTATTCTTGGCCTGTGACGTTGACGTTGGCCGAGGTCGCCGCCGAAGCAGCCGACTGCACCAAATGCGGGCTGGCCGAGGGCCGCAAGCAGGTGGTGTTCGGCATGGGCAACCCAAGCGCCGACCTCATGTTCGTGGGCGAGGGACCCGGCGCCGAGGAGGACAAGCAGGGCCTCCCGTTCGTGGGCCGCTCCGGCAAGCTCCTCGACCGGCTGATGGCCGAGGAAATCGGACTCACCCGCGACAGCTGCTACATCGCCAACGTCGTCAAATGCCGTCCTCCCGACAATCGAGATCCCAAACCCGACGAGATCGCCGCCTGCCGCCCGTGGTTGGAGCAGCAAGTTGAGCTCATCGCCCCCAAGGTGGTGGTCACCCTGGGCAACTTCTCTTCCAAACTGCTGCTAGACACCAAAACGGGGATCACCAGGCTGCGAGGCCAGAGCTACCCGATGCCCAACGCCGACGCAGTGATCATCCCCACGTACCACCCGGCCGCAGTGCTGCGGGGCGGCGGTCTCCAAGAGGCCCAGATGCGCTCTGACCTGGTCCGAGCCCGCATGGCGATGTCGGGATGATTCCTGTCCCCTCGCCCGAATGCGCCCAGACGCTCCAATGATCCGAGCCCGCACCCGCTCGGTGGAAGACACCAAGAGCCTGGCCGCCAATCTGGCCGAGCTGGCAGAGTCGGGCGACCTCTTGCTGCTGGTGGGCGACTTGGGCGCGGGCAAGACCACCTTCACTCAGGGGTTCGCCGCCGCCTTGGGCATCAGCGAGCCGGTCACCAGCCCCACATTCACCCTGGCCCGGGAGTACCACGGACGGCTCCTCCTCCATCATCTCGACGTCTTCCGCCTCGACCAGATCTCAGAAGTGCTCGACTTGGGACTGCCCGAACTGCTCGACAGCGACGGGGTGATCCTTATCGAGTGGGGTGACGCCATCCGCCAGGCCCTGCCCAATGACTATCTCGAGGTAGGGCTGACCTTCATAGAAGGCCAACCCAGTCCCCCAGACGAGCGGATCGTGATGTTGACCCCGGTGGGACCCCGGTGGCAGGCCCGGGCCGACGATTTGGCTGCCGCCGCCGGGCAATGGCTGGAGGGCCCTCCGTGTTGATCTTGGGCATCGAGTCGGCCACCCAGCAAGTGGGGTGCGCTCTCGGCGGACACGAGGGGGTGTTGGCATCGGCCCACAGCGCCCGGGGCCGCCGCCACGCCGAGACCATTGCCCCGCAGATCCAATTCGTAACCCGCCAAGCCCGGGTTGAGTTGCGAGATGTGGGCTGTGTGGCCGTGGATCTCGGTCCAGGCCTGTACACCGGCCTGAGGGTGGGCATCTCCAGCGCCATGGCCATGGCCTACGCCCTGGGAGTGCCGATGATCGGCGTGCCCAGCCTCGATTTGCTGGCTTTCGCGGTGCGCCACACCAATCGGGTGATCGTGGCCGCCATCGACGCTCGGCGCAGTGAGCTGTTCTACGCCTTCTACCGCCAAGTGCCCGGCGGTATCCAGCGGGTGTCCGACGCCTGTGTGGGCACCCCAGACGATCTGGCCTCCGAGCTGCTGGCCACCAGCGAAGAGGTGCTGTTGGTGGGCGACGGTGCCCGCCGCTACGCCGAGGTGTTCGACCGGCTCCAGAAAACCGAAATCGCCGAGCAGGATCTGGCCCACCCCTCGGCCGCCTCTTTGGTGCAGCTGGCCCACGCCCGCGCCCTGAGAGAGGATTTTGTCAAGCCATGGGAATTGAAGCCGATCTACCTTCGGGTTCCCGACGCCGACATCAACTGGAAGACACGATGACTCTTCCCACGACTCTTGATCAGATGATCGCTCCCATGACTTCCGATCATCTGCCACAGGTCATGGCCATCGACGCCCAGTGCTACCCCTTGCCCTGGTCCCGGGATGTCTACGAGGCGGAGTTGGCCCGCCCACATGACCGGCTCTATGTGATCGCCGGCCCCGATCAAGTGGTGGGCCACGCCGGGGTGGCCTTCGAGAAGGACGAAGCCCACATCACCACGGTCACGGTGTCCCCCGATTGCCGGGGTCAGGGCATCGGCGCTCGGCTGTTCTTGGCACTGGCGTTGGCCGCCTGCCGCCGCAATACCAGCCTCGCTTTGGAGGTGGCCGCCGACAATCCCGCCGCCCAGGCCCTCTACCGTCGTTTCGGCTTGGCCCCGGTGGGCATTCAGCGGGGGTACTACGCCAACATGGGTTTGTCGCCCGACGCCGTGGTAATGCGAGTCGACGACATCCAACAGCCCGACTATGTCAACCGTCTCACCAGAATCGCGGTAGAACTGGACTGCGCATGAGTTCCCAGGTTCCCTCCCAAGACGCTCCCGCCATCGTGCTGGACTCGGATTCTTCCCCGCATACCCCCGCCATCGTGCTGGGCATCGAGACCTCCTGTGATGAGACCGCCGCCGCGGTGGTCTCCGGCCCCTCCGACGTTCTGTCGTCGGTGATCAGCAGCCAGGTAGACCTCCACGCCCGCTACGGCGGGGTTGTTCCGGAGATCGCCAGCCGGGCCCATGTGGAGCTGCTCACCCCAGTGGTCGCCCAAGCAGTAATCGAGGCCGGGCTCGGCGATCACGAGATAGAGGCCGTCGCCGCCACCTCCGGCCCCGGCCTCATCGGCTCGCTGCTGGTGGGAGTAAGCGCGGCCAAGTCCCTGGCCTTGGTCTGGGACGTCCCGTTCGTGGCGGTGAACCACCTGGAAGCCCATCTGTACTCCTCGTTCCTCGAAGAGCCCGACTTGGACCTGCCCGTAGTGGTGCTGTTGGTCTCCGGCGGCCACACCCTGCTGGTGCTGATGGAGGCGTTCGGCCGGTACCGCCTCATCGGCCAGACCCTGGACGACGCGGCCGGGGAGGCGTTCGACAAGGTGGCCCGTTTCATGGATCTGGGCTATCCCGGCGGTCCGGTCATCGACCGGCTGGCCATGGACGGCAACCCCGAGGCCGTAGCCTTCCCCCGCCCCATGTACGACGACGGCTACGACTTCTCCTTCAGCGGCCTCAAGACCGCGGTGGTCAACCACGTGCGAAACCATCCCGACCTGGTGGTGGCCGACATCGCCGCTTCGTTCCAGGAAGCGGTGGTGGACGTTCTGGTCCACAAGGCCCGCAAGGCCGCCAAGGAGTATGGGGCCAAGGGCCTGTGCCTGGCCGGCGGGGTGGCGGCCAACTCTTCGCTGCGGGAGCGGTTGCTGGATGCCTGCGTCGCCGACGGCATCAGCGGTTTCTTGCCCAGCCGATCGATGTGTACCGACAACGCCGCCATGGTGGCCGCGGCCGGATGGCAGAGGCTCCATCTTGACGGTCCCTCCCCGCTGGACACCGGCGCCGATCCCAACCTCCCTCTCCCCTTCTTGTTGTCAGGCGAACCGGCAGCCTGAATTGGCCTCAGGGCGGCCCAAGCCCTACTCTTAGCACTCGCCTATTGAGAGTGCTAAAGCTCTAATCAACCAACCATTTGGAGGCCAAGATGGCGCTACAGCCCCTTGATGACCGAATCGTTGTCCGCCCCGGTGAGTCTGAAGAGATGACCGCCAGCGGCCTGGTCATCCCCGACACCGCCAAAGAGAAGCCCCAGCAGGGCGAGGTCATCGCCGTGGGACCGGGCAAGCGGTCTGAGAACACCGGCGAGCTGATCCCGATGGACGTTTCTGTCGGCGACACCGTGGTGTACAGCAAGTTCGGCGGAACCGAAATAACCGCGGACGGCGAGGATCTGCTGATCCTGTCGGCCCGCGATGTCCTCGCCACCGTCAAATGACCAAGATTCTCAAGTTCCGAGAAGAGGCCCGCCACGGTCTCGAGGCAGGCGTCAACCAGCTTGCCGACGCGGTCAAGGTGACCTTGGGGCCCAAGGGCCGCAACGTGGTCCTCGACAAGAAGTTCGGCGCACCCACCATCACCAATGACGGCGTGTCCATCGCCCGCGAGGTGGAGCTGGACGACAAGTTCGAGAACATGGGCGCCCAGCTCATGAAAGAGGTGGCCACCAAGACCAACGACATCGCCGGCGACGGCACCACCACGGCCACCGTGCTGGCCCAGGCCATGGTCCACAACGGTCTGCGAAACGTGGCCGCCGGAGCCAATCCGATGAGCCTCAAGCGGGGAATCGAGCAGGCGGTGGCCGCCGCGGTGGAGTCGCTGGCCGACCAGGCTCAGGACATCTCCCAGAAAGAGGAGATCTCCCAGGTGGCCTCCATCTCGGCCGCCGACACCGCCATCGGCGACGTCATTGCCGACGCCATCGACAAGGTGGGCAAAGACGGCGTGGTCACCGTGGAGGAGTCGAACACCTTCGGCATGGAGCTCGACTTTGTGGAGGGCATGCAGTTCGACAAGGGCTTTCTGTCCCC
Organism: Acidimicrobiia bacterium; assembly: GCA_022821105.1. Classification (GTDB taxonomy): domain Bacteria; phylum Actinomycetota; class Acidimicrobiia; order Acidimicrobiales; family Bin134; genus Poriferisocius. Next base: position 5,311 of record JAJEEH010000121.1, on the reverse strand, counting down.
CTACTTCGTGACCGACGCCGAGCGCCAAGAGGCTGTGCTCGATGAGCCCTACATCCTGTTCAACCAGGGCAAGATCAGCTCGGTGCAGGATCTGCTGCCCGTGCTGGAAAAGGTCATGCAGACCGGCAAGCCGCTGCTGATCATCGCCGAGGACATCGAGGGCGAGGCTTTGGCCACCCTGGTGGTGAACAAGATCCGCGGAACCTTCAACTCCACGGCCGTAAAGGCGCCCGGTTTCGGCGAGCGCCGCAAGGCCATGCTCCAAGACATGGCCATCCTCACCGGCGGCCAAGTGGTGGCCGAAGAGGTCGGGCTCAACCTGGAGGGCGTCACCCTCGACTTGCTGGGCACCGCCCGCAAGGTGATCGTCACCAAAGACGACACCACCATCGTGGAAGGTGCCGGCACCAAGGCCGACGTTGACGGCCGGGTGGCCCAGATCCGCCAGGAGATCGACAACACCGACTCCGACTGGGACCGGGAGAAGCTACAAGAGCGTTTGGCCAAGCTGGCCGGCGGCGTGGCCGTCGTGCAGGTGGGCGCCGCCACCGAGGTGGAGCTCAAGGAGAAGAAGCACCGGATCGAGGATGCGCTTTCGGCCACTCGGGCCGCCATCGAGGAGGGCGTGGTCGCCGGGGGCGGCACCGCCCTGCTGCGGGCCCGGCCTTCGGTGGCCAAGGTGGTTGAGAACCTGAGCGGCGACGAGGCCACCGGCGCCAAGATCGTGCTCGACGCGCTGAGCGTGCCGTGCTCTCTCATCGCCTCCAACGCCGGCTTCGAGGGCTCCATCGTGGTGCGCGACATAGAAGCCACCGATGGCACCGTCGGGTTCAACGCCGCCACCGGCACCACCGAGGACTTGGTGACCGCGGGCGTTATCGACCCGGCCAAGGTGACCCGGGCCGGTTTGCAGAACGCGGCCTCCATCGCCGCCATGCTGCTGACCACAGAGGCCCTGGTGGCCGACAAGCCCGAGCCCCCCGGCCCCCCGATGCCCCCTGGTGGCGACCCCATGGGCGGCATGGGAGGAATGGGAGGCATGGGCGGCATGATGTAGCCGAGAGGCAAACATCAGTTGCTCCAAAGGCCATCTATGGCTGAGCGACTAAATCACATGAGCCCGGAGGAGTTCCGGCAGGCCGGCTACCAGGCGGTGGACTGGGTGGCCGACTACATGGGCCGCCTGGGCGATCTCCCGGTCAAGTCTTCCGTGTCGCCGGGCGAGATTCGGGCCATGCTGCCCGCCGAGGCTCCTGAGCACGGCGAGGACTTCGCCGATGTGCTGGACGACCTGGATCGGGTGATCCTGCCGGGCATCACCCACTGGCAGGCACCGGGATTCCTCGCCTACTTTCCGGCCAACGCCAGCGGCCCGTCTGCGCTGGCCGACCTGGTGTCGTCGGGCCTCGGCGCGCAGGGCATGTTGTGGGACACCGGCCCCGCGGTCACGGAGTTGGAGCAGCACGTCCTCAAGTGGCTGGCTGCTGAGATGGACCTGCCCGAGAAGTTCCGGGGCAACGGCGTCATCCAGGACAGCGCGTCCAGCAGCACGCTGTGCGCCATCCTTGCCGCCCGACACCGGGCCGGCGGCATCGACGCCCTCCCCAACCTGGTGGCCTACACCTCCGAGCAGGCCCACTCGTCCATCGCCAAGGGGCTGCGAGTGGCCGGCATCCCCGACGAGCGGGTGCGACCCATCGCCACTACCCCCGACTTCGCCATGCGAGCCGACCACCTGGCCTATGAAATCGTCAAGGACCGCAACGCCGATCTGATTCCGTTTTTTGTGGCCGCCACCGTGGGCACCACCTCCACCACGGCCATCGACCCAGTGTCCGAAGTGGGCTGGGTGGCCAACAACTTCGAGGCCTGGCTGCACGTGGACGCCGCCTTTGCCGGCTCCGCCGCCCTGTGCCCGGAAATGCGGTTCCTCAACGCTGGTTTGGAGACCGCCGACAGCTACGTGTTCAACCCCCACAAGTGGCTGCTCACCAACTTCGACTGCTCGGCGTTCTATGTAGCCGACCGGGCCAGCCTCAACGACGCCCTGTCCATCACCCCCGAGTACCTGCGCAACTCCGCCAGCGAGTCGGGAGCGGTGGTGGACTACCGCGACTGGCAGGTGCCCCTGGGTCGCAGGTTCCGGGCCCTCAAGCTGTGGTTTGTGCTCCGCCACTACGGGTTGGAAGGCCTGCGGACCCACATCCGACACCACATTGCCTGGGCCGCCGAGTTCACCGAGTGGGTGGAGGCCGATACCCGATTCGAACTGGCCGCTCCCACCGTGGTCAGCCTGGTGTGCTTCCGCCACACCGACGGCAACGACGCCTCCCAGCGGGTATTGGAGGCGGTCAACCAGTCCGGCCGGGCCTATCTCACCCCCACCACCATCGACGGCCAGCTCATCTTGCGAGTAGCCATCGGCAGCCCCCAAACCGAGCGCCACCACATCGAAGATCTCTGGAATCTCATCCAATCGGCCGCTTGATTTCTCCCCTCTGGTGAAGGGGGTGTAAATCCCCCTACAGCGGGCTTCAAACCTTTAGAATCCGTAGTTTCCAACCCAAAGGGGGCGTCGCGATGGCCGAGGTGGAGATCGGGCTGGGCAAGACCGGACGGCGGGCGTACGGGTTCGACGACATCGCCATCGTCCCCACCCGCCGGACCCGCGATCCCGAGGATGTGAGCATCGCCTGGGAGATCGACGCCTACCGCTTCGAACTGCCCCTCATGGCCGCGGCTATGGACGGAGTGGTCAGCCCCGAAACCGCCATCGCCATCGGCCAGCTCGGCGGGGTGGGGGTGCTGAACCTGGAGGGGCTGTGGACTCGCTATGAGGATCCCGAGCCGATTCTGGACGAAATCGCCGCCCAGCCTCCCGAGAAGGCCACCCTGCGCATGCAGGAGCTCTATGCCGAGGCCATCAAGCCCGAGCTGATCGGCGAGCGCATCCGCCAGATCAAAGACGCCGGGGTGGTCTCCTGCGCGTCGGTCACCCCTCAGCGCACCGAGCAGCTCGCCCCCCACATGCTGGCCGCCGAACTCGATCTCATGGTCATCCAGGGCACGGTGGTCACCGCCGAGCACAAGTCCAAGAACCATGAGCCGCTGAACCTGAAGCAGTTTGTGCGCCGTTTGGAGATTCCGGTGATCGTGGGCGGCTGCGCCAGCTACGACGCCGCTCTACACCTCATGCGCACCGGTGCCGCCGGCATCCTGGTGGGAGTCGGACCGGGCCAAGCCTGCACTACCCGGGGAGTGCTGGGCCTCGGCGTGCCCCAGGCCACCGCCATCGCCGACTCCCGAGCCGCCCGCATGCGCCACTTGGACGAGACCGGGGTGTATGTCCACATCATCGCCGACGGCGGCATGTCCACCGGCGGCGACATTGCCAAGGCCGTCGTGTGCGGGGCCGACGCAGTGATGATCGGCTCCCCGCTGGCCGCCGCTCACGAGGCCCCCGGCCGGGGCCACCACTGGGGCATGGCCACCTTCCATCCCACTTTGCCCCGGGGCGCCCGGGTGCAGACCGCCCCCCGGGGCACCCTTGAGGAGATCCTGGTCGGCCCGGCCAAAGAGAACGACGGACGCCTCAACCTGTTCGGCGGGCTGCGCACCTCCATGGCCACCTGCGGCTACGAGTCACTCAAGGAATTCCAAAAGGCCGACATCATGATCGCCCCCTCCTTGCAAACCGAGGGCAAATCCCTCCAGCGGGCCCAGGGCATCGGAATGGGCCATTGAGCACCACCGGGATTTCCTCCCGTGACACCGCCAGCCGAGACCACCCGGTCTTGGTGGTGGATTTCGGCGCCCAGTACGCCCAGCTCATCGCCCGTCGGGTGCGAGAAGCCCACATCTACAGCGAGATCGTCCCCCATTCCATCAGCGCCAAAGAGATTGAGGCCCGCCGCCCCGGAGCGGTGATCTTCTCCGGCGGGCCCAAGTCGGTTCACGTAGAGGGCTCGCCCCGCATTGATCCCGACATCTACCAACTGGGCATCCCCATTCTGGGCATCTGCTACGGCGCCCAGCTCATCGCGGCCCAGCTCGGCGGGGAGGTTTCCCGCACCGGCATCGGCGAATACGGCCGCACCGCTATGAGCGTGAGGACTCCCAGTCTTCTCTTCGGTGTCGATGAAGACGAAACGGGTACCGGTGATAGCGGGCAAGACCCCGGCACCCTGATCGGCCCCGACGAGGACACCGAGCGCCCGGTGTGGATGAGCCACTTCGACTCCATCGCCACCCCGCCTGATGGCTTTGCGGTCACCGCCTCCACCCCCCAAGCCCCGGTAGCCGCCCTGGAGGATCCTGCCCAGCGCATCTTCGGGGTGCAGTTCCACCCCGAGGTGGCCCACACTCCGGGCGGGCAGGCGGTGCTGGAGCGGTTCTTGTACCGGGGTGCCGGACTAGCCCCGTCGTGGACCACCGAGTCGTTCATCGACGACGCAGTGGCCGCCATTCAGGCCCAGATTGGCGACGGCCGGGCGGTGTGCGGTCTGTCTGGGGGTGTGGACTCCGCGGTGGCCGCGGCTTTGGTGCACCGGGCGGTGGACCATCAGCTCACCTGCGTGTTCGTGGATACCGGCTTGATGCGCCAAGAAGAGGGGCAGCAGGTGATCGACGCCTTCCGCCGCTCTCAGGGCATAGAGTTGATCGCAGTGGACGCCGCAAGCCGGTTCTTCGAAGCCCTTGTAGGGGTGATCGACCCCGAGGAGAAGCGCAAGATCATCGGCGAGCTATTCATCCGCATCTTCGAGGAGGCCGCCAATCAGGTGGACGGGGCCGCATTCTTGGTGCAGGGCACGCTGTACCCCGATGTGATCGAGTCGGGCTCCGACTCCGCGGCCAAGATCAAGAGCCATCACAACGTGGGCGGCATCCCCGAGGAGATGGACTTCAAGCTGGTGGAGCCACTACGCGACCTGTTCAAAGACGAGGTTCGGGCCGTGGGCCACGAGCTGGGGCTGCCCGATGAGATCGTCTGGCGCCAGCCCTTCCCCGGCCCCGGCCTCGGCGTACGGGTGATCGGCGAGGTCACTCCCGACAAGGTGGACCTGTTGGCCAAGGCCGATGCCATCGTGAGGGCCGAGATCCACGCCGCGGGGCTGGATCGGGAGGTGTGGCAGGCGTTCGCCGTGCTGCCCGACATCCGCACGGTAGGCGTTATGGGCGACGAGCGCACCTACGGCCAAGTGGTGGTCATTCGGGCGGTGACCAGCGAGGATGCCATGACCGCCGACTGGGCCCGGCTGCCCTACGAACTCTTGGAGAAGATGTCGAGCCGCATCATCAACGAGGTGGACGG
>JAJEEH010000114.1 GCA_022821105.1 Acidimicrobiia bacterium | reverse complement strand
GGCGGCGTCGCCCATCATCACCTCGAACAGCTCCACGCCGTCGGGGCCAGCGATGAGGGGGCCCAACGCCGCGCCGTGAGGGAGCTCAATGTGGGTGCCGGCGGGGCAGTGGACGTCGCCGCACATCAGATCGCCGCTCAGCACGTACATCACCTGGGGGGAGTGGTGGCCGTGGCGGTGCACGATCATGCCCGGATCCCAGCGGGCCCACATCGACAGGTACTGCTTGCCGTGGCTGCCGAAGGTGAACCACTTCTCCCACACCGACTTCTGCCCGTCGGGATGCATTTGGGTACGGACTTGCTGAACCTTTAGATCCTCGTCGTCGAGATGGCGGAAGATGGGCTCCACGCCCGGGACATCATGGGGCGACGCCATCGCTCAGCCCACTCCGGCGGGAACCTTGGGCACGTAAGTCGACGGGTCGTATTCGTAGCTGGTGGCCTCGATGAACTCGTCGGGCAGGTAGCCCTCGGGGAACCGGTAAAGGTCGAGGGAGTTGTCCCACAGGATCTTGCGCTTGGACTCGTCTGAAACCTTGGGCAGATCCAAGAAAGACTGCACCGCCTCCGGGTACTTGGAGTCGGGATGGGGGTAGTCGCTCTCCCACACGATCTTGTCGTCGCCCAGCTCCTCGATCACGTGGTAAACGAGGTACTCGTCGGGCTCCACCGAGATGAAGCAGTTGTCCTGGAAGTACTCCTGGGGCGACTTGGTGAGCCCCGGCTTCTCGTAATCGCCCGACAGCTCGATGTGCTCTTCCATACGCCACAGCCACCACGGCAACCAAGCGCAATTGGCCTCCATGTAGGCCACCCGCAGCCGGGGGAACCGCTCGAAGACCCCGTTGCAGATCATCGACAGCATGGCCATCTGGGCCTCGTGGGGGTGGCAGACGGTGTGCCACTCGGTGAACGTCTCAAACCGGTCGGCGCCAGCCGACGACCCGTTGTGGCCCATGAAGTCATGGGTGGCGAACGCGCAGTCCAGGTCTTGGAGCAGCTCGTACATGGGGTCGTAGTAGGGGTCGCCCAGCATCCGGCGGTTGAACATGTTGGGCCGGGCGAAGAAGCACCGGGTGCCCAGATGGTCGTAGGCGTACTGGATCTCCTCCACCGCCCGGTGCACGTCGTTCATAACCACCGGCCCCGAGGCGATGACCCGTCCCCCAGACATCTCCCGCATCTCCTGGCCCCAGCGGTTGTAGGCCCGGCACATGCCGGCCTGGAGCTCGGGGTCCATGCCGTCGGACCAGAGGTCGTAGCCGGGGCCGTAGATCACCATGAAGTCCATGCCGTCGAGCGGCATGGCCTGGGCCACGGCGTCGCCGGGGAAGCCGTTGTCCACCACGGCCTGGCCGTATTTGTCCCGCATTACGTCGTAGGTCCAGTTCACCGCTTCCATGAAGTCGCCGTAGATGGTGACCCGGCTCTGGGTATAGCGGCCGTCCACGGTGGCCGGGCGGAACGCCTCCCGGCCGGGGACTTCCTTCCAGCCCACCCGGTGCTGGAACTTCTGGTCCAAGAACCGCTCCCACAGATTCTTGGGCTCCACCACGTGCCCGTCGGCGTCAAAAACCTTGTACCCATGCCGCATGTCCGGCTCTCCTCGGTTGCTCCTGGATGTCAGTTGGTCTGCCAAGAGTAGGACAACCGGGCGGCAGGTGGTAACAGCCGGCGAGCCGCACTCTCCGTAAGGGCCAAGACCTACTATTGCCCGTTCCCTATGTTCACCGCATCGGACCAACGGGCCCTGGGAGCGGTCGCCGTCCAGTTCTTCGTGAACGGCGCGCTGTTCGCCTCGTTCATCCCCCGGCTTCCCGAGATCCGAGACCGCGTGGACATCAGCGTGGCCGAAGTCGGCTTGCTCTTGTCCATCGCCGGGATCAGCGGCCTGGTGGGAAGTGCGGTGGTTGGTCCGGCCGTCAGCCGCTTCGGAACCCGGAGGGTGATGCTGGCCGCCGGCACGCTCACCGCCCTGTCGCTGCCGGTCATCGGCATCGCCCGCACCCCGCTGGTGCTGCTGGTGGGTTTGATCGCCCTGCAAACCTTCGACGTGTTGATGGACGTGGCCATGAACATGCAGGGGTCGTGGCTGAGCGCTCGGCGGCACACCCCGGTAATGACCCGTCTGCACGGGCTTTGGAGCCTCGGGACCGTGATCGGAGGGGTTTCCGCGTCTCGAATCGCGGCTGCGGGCATCTCGGTATCCGCCCACTTGGCATGTGCCGCGGCGATCCTCCTCATGGTCCTCGGTCTCGCCAGCCGGGGCCTGCTCCGGGTAGACGAGCACCCCGACGGCGCCGCTTCCGGCGCGATGGAAGAGAACAGGGCCGCAAAGCGGCGGATCTCGCCCGCGCTGGCGGCATTTCTGCTGGTCGGATTCTTCTCCATTGCCCTTGAGTCCACCGCGATCGACTGGGCTGCGTTCCGGCTCACCGACGACTTCTCGGCCACCACCGGCGTGGCCGCCCTGGGCTATGTAGCCGTGGCCGCAGGGATGACCGGGGGCCGCTTCTCAGGCGACTTCATTGCTGCTCGACTGGGGGAAACCCGACTCCTCAGCATGTCGATCGCCCTCACCGGCGTCGGGCTGGCGGCCGCCACCCTGTCTCCCGACCAAAACCTCACCCTCGTCGGATACGCCATTGCCGGCCTAGGGGTGGCCAATCTGAGTCCGATCCTCTACGACGCCGCAGCCCAGCATCCCGGGCGGCCAGGTGTCGGCCTCGGTGCGCTCACCGGCGGCCTCCGCACTGCCAACCTCACCGTCCCCCTGTTGGTCGGCACGCTGGCCGCCACCCGACTCTCGGTGGGCAGTGCAATCGCCATCGTCACCCTCCCCAGCGTCATCGGATTCCTGGCCATGTCCGCGGTGATATCGCGCCTACGCCGCGGCACGCTGGACCACTAGCCAGACGGGGTCAGGTAGCAGACGGCTTCTTGGGCGGAGCGCACCCAGTGAAGGTCAGTGTCGGGAGGACAGGGGGCGCCCAATGGAACCCACTCCACGAGCTTGCCGTCGTGGGGGTGATCGCAGGGCACGGTTATAAGGGTGGTGGTGCCGATGAGGAAGCAATCTCCAGGCTCGGGGCGCGACTGCGACACTGGCGCAGACGCCGTGGGCGGGCTGGTCGGATCGGAGTCGTCGATGGCCGATGTGGCCAAGAAGATCACCACAACCGCCACCCCGGCCAAGACGACCGCCGCCAGGCTGAGCCACCGCCACCGGATGCCAACAATCTCGAGGGACGGACTCGGAGGGGTCTCAGCAGATCGAGGGCTGGACGCGGGACGGGGGGCGTTGGGCGACGGACGCGAGCCTGCCGGTCGGGACGGGCTCGGCGGACGGGGCGCGCTTCGGGCCAGACTCCGGTCGTAGGCAGCGCGGGATCGAATATCCCCCAAGACTTCCCAGGCCTCGTTGACGGCCCGCATCTGCTCGGCGTCGCCCGTCGGACGGTCGGGGTGCCACCGGCGGGCCTGGCGCAAGTAGGCCCGTCGGATGGCCTCGGGCTTGGCATCGGGGGATACACCCAGAACGTCGTAGTGCGACCGCTCCGGCATGACCCCTCAGTCAATCATCCAATTCACTGAGGGAGGAGTAGGGGAACTTGGCGCCCACGCCGCCGTCCACCAGCAGAGTTCGCCCGCTCACGTAGCTGGCCAGCGGCGACGACAAGAACAGGGCCGCTCCGGCGATGTCGGCGGGCAGGCCCATGCGGCCGATCGGTGCGTTGCCGCTGGAGTGGGCGCGCTGGGCGTCGCTCAGCATGTCCATGATCCGGGGAGTGGCAATGGCCCCGGGGGCGACCGCATTGGCCCGAACCCCGTGGGGGCCCATCTCCACCGCCATCGACTTCACCCAGGCCATGAGTCCGGCCTTGGCCGCCCCGTAGGCGGCGTGGTTCGGGGCGCCGTCCATCCCCGAGGCCGAGGCGATGAACACCATAGATCCCTCCCCGTTGGCCACCATGTGGCGGCCGAACACCTGGCCCAGCAGATAGGCGTGGCGCAGGTTGATGGCCATCTGGCGATCCCACACTCCGTCGTCCATGTCCACGATGAAGCCCCACTCGGCCATGCCGATGATGTCCACCAGCCCGTACACCTGGCCCAGAGCGGCCACCGAGTCGTCCAGCAGTCGCTCCACGTCGGCCCGTGCGGTGGCGTCTCCCGACCACGGCACGCCGCCCACCTCCTCGGCGATCTCCGCGGCCCGGTCACCGTCGATGTCCACGCACACCACCCGGGCACCGCACTGCGCAAGGGCATGACTGGTCTGGCGGCCCATCCCCTGCCCCGCGCCGACCACCACGAAGCCCCGGCCATCGAGGCGCAGCAAATCGGGATAGCGGGGGACCGGGGAGTTGTCAGCGCTGGTCATGTACCGACGCTACCGCCGTAGGCGACAGGGTCTGTTATCGGCTCGGACCCGCTACCCACCCAGGGAGTTCACCAAGGCGTTGAGGGGCCAGAGGTCGGGAATCTCGACCGGCTCGGGGACCGGGGGAAGAAGGGCAAACGCCTCCTCACCGGGGTACACCAGGTTGTATTCCGAGCGAGCCAGGCGTTCGATTTCCTCGGGCTGAGAGAGCACGTGAATCCGGTCGCGCAAGGCGTCGTTTTCCTCATACAGGGCATCCAGCTCAGCCTGGGCCTCAGCGAGGGCCGAGCTCTGCTCCATGTACGTCCGGGTGGGGAACAAGGCGTAGAAAAGCACGGCGAGAATGACCAGCGCGATGACCAATGGGACCACCGAGCGGCGCAGGGCGATCACGACCCCGCCTCCGTTGCCGCCCGCAACGCGTCGGCGCCCCGGTAGGCGGCGGCATCGCCCAGTTCCTCCTCAATCCGCAGCAGCTGGTTGTACTTGGCCACCCGGTCGCTGCGGGCCGGGGCTCCGGTCTTGATCTGCCCGCAGTTGGTGGCCACGGCCAAATCGGCGATGGTGGCGTCCTCGGTCTCGCCCGAGCGATGCGACATAACCGAGGTGTAGCCGGAGGCGGTGGCCAGCTCCACAGCTTCCAGTGTGCGGGTGAGCGTGCCCACCTGGTTGACCTTCACCAGGATGGAGTTGGCCACGCCCAAATCGATACCCCGGGCCAGACGCTCGGTGTTGGTGACGAACAGGTCGTCGCCCACCAACTGCACCCGACTGCCGAGCGCCTTGGTGAGCAGCGCCCAGCCGTCCCAGTCGTCCTCGGCCATTCCGTCCTCGATTGACACGATGGGGTAGGCATCGCAGAGCTCGGTCAGATAGGCAACCATCCCCGCGGAGTTCAGCGACCGGTCTTCCCCGGCCAAGCGATACTCGCCATCGGCGAAGAACTCGGTGGAGGCCACATCCATGGCCAGGGCCATGTCGTCGCCCGGGGTCAGCCCGGCACCCTCGATGGCATCCACCAGCACCGCCACTGCCGCTTCGTTGGAGTCCAGGTTGGGGGCGAATCCCCCCTCGTCGCCGATTCCAGCCGACAGGCCCCGCTCCCCCAGCAGGCGGTGCAGATTGTGGTAGGTCTCAACCCCCCATTGCAGGGCCTCGCGGAATGACGCCGCTCCCACCGGCACCACCATGAACTCTTGGAGGTCGATGTTGTTGGCCGCGTGCGCTCCGCCGTTGAGCACGTTCATCATGGGAACCGGCAGCACATGGGCGTTGGCCCCGCCGATGTAGCGGAAAAGCGACAGACCGCTGTCGGCGGCCGCGGCATGGGCCGCGGCCAGCGAAACGCCCAGAACGGCATTGGCGCCCAGGCGGCTGAGACCGTCGGTTCCGTCCAAGTCGATCATCGCCTGGTCGAGGCCGCGCTGATCGGCGGCGTCGAAACCGACCACGGTGCCAGCAATCTCACCATTGACCGAGGCCACCGCACCGACCACTCCCCGACCCAGATAACGGTCGCCCCCGTCGCGCCGCTCCACCGCCTCATACCGGCCGGTGGACGCCCCCGAAGGCACGATGGCCCGTCCGGATGCGCCGGACTCCACCGCTACCTCAACCTCGACTGTAGGGTTACCCCTGGAGTCGAGCACCTCTCGGGCGACTATGTGTGTGATCGCGCTCAATTGCCGGATCTTTCGGGGTCTTCCTGGCCCATCGTCTGTTGCTGATGTGGCTGGAGTTAAAAAAATAGACGATGGGGTCAGGAATTACTAGGGATAACGGCAAATTACAATCAAGAAATTTCAGCGGTGCGAATTTGGTCTCCGACGGCATTGGCCAACGCTCGGAGCTCTGATTCGGCATCCAAACCGGCCGCCTGGGCAGCCAAGACGGCATCATAGAGCCGCCCGGCCACCGTGGCGGTGTCCACCTCGGGCTCCACCCCCACCGAGCGGGCCTTGTGGATCACCTTGTCGGCAAACAGCAATGCGGGCAGACCGGGAGGGATGCCATCCATCACCGAGTCCCTTCCCTTTTGATCCCGCTTGATGGCCTCCCAGTTGACCAACACCTCATCGGCGCTGTCTGGGTCGGCCCGGTCTGAATCTGTCGGGCCGAACACATGGGGATGGCGGGACTTGAGCTTGTCGTGGATGCCCTGGGCCACATCGGCCAACGTGAACTGACCGGCTTCGGCAGCCAGAACCGAGTGGAACACAATCTGGTAGAGGAGGTCGCCCAGCTCCTCCTCAAGCTCCTCATAACCCGACAGGCTGTGGGGATCCACCGCGTCGAGGGCCTCCAGCACCTCGTAGGTCTCCTCCAGCAGATGGCCTCGCAACGACTGGTGGGTCTGCTCCTTGTCCCAGGGGCAGCGGCGGCGCAGCTCGACAGCCAGATCGGCGAACCGGGCCACTTCCCGGGCGATGGGTGCGCCCATCTCGGGCACGTACAGCGATGTGAGATGGTCGGGCTCGACGGCGTGGTCCAACTCGGCCCAGGACACCTCGAACACCTGCTCGTCGGGCAGGCCCAGGCGCTGCAACACGGTTACCGGTTGTCCAGCCTCGCCCGCGGACGAGCGATCGAGTGATTCCAGGGCGGCCAGCTTGATATCGCTGAGCACATGAGCCGAGTCGCACTGGGCCACCAACAGCGGCCCCCGCTCTCCGGCGGCGTCCATCGCGAACCGGCGTCCGTCCACCAGCCGCACCCCGCTGGCCAGGGGATCGACACCGATCCGATCCCACACCAGATCGGCGAACGACAAGCCGGCCAGCACCTCCAACTCCACTCCGGGCACGGATCGCAGCAACTCCACCGTGCGCTCGGCCACCAGCGGGGAGCCGGGCACGGCATAGAGCACGTCGCCGTCGGTGCCCTCGGCCTCGGCCACCAAGCGGTCCACGATGGCCTCGTACACCTCCTCGAAGGAGAAGGCCTGCTCATAGACATCGTCGAACGATTGCGCCAGCTCCACTGCCGACGCGGCGGGGTGGCGGCTGGTGCGAACAAAACGGCGGCTGGTTTGGCTTATGGCCCCGAGCACCTCACCGGTGATCAGCTCAACACCGGCCGGTCCGAGCCCGGCAGCAATCACCTTGGCCATACAGTCCTCCCCATCACGCCACCTTCTCTAGCACGCCGCGTGCCCGATCACGATGCCGCCGCTTCGGCGGGCTCGTCATCGGGAACCAGGTCGCTCAGGGTGGCGATGACTGTCTCCACCGCCACGGCCGCCGATTCAATCGGGAGCACGAGCAGGCCGGCGGCCTCGTGGTAGGTGGCCTGCGGGTATAGGCGCTCCAATCGAACCCGGCGGCTGGGCCGGAGCCTCAGCGGGCTGAGCCGGGCCACCCACTTCGGGCCGCCGAAGCCGGGGCCCTTCACCACCGCCACATCACGAACCCCGGTGCGCAGGCACTCGCACCGCAGCCGGGACACTGTCAGCAGCGTCTGGGCCACATCGGGGATCGGCCCATAGCGGTCGATCCACTCGGCGGCCACGTCGTCAACTTGGTCGGGACTCTGGCACCCGGCCACCCGCCGATAGGCCTCCAACCGCAGCTCCTCTTTGGGCATGTAATCGGCCGGAATGCTGGCGGCCTGGGGCACATCGATGCTTATCTCGACCGGCTCGGGCGGGGTCTCGCCCTTCAGCTCGGCCACCGCTTCAGTCACGAGCTGGCAGTAAAGGTCGTAGCCCACCGCGGCGATGTGACCCGACTGGCCGGTTCCCAGCATGTTGCCCGCACCCCGGATCTCCAAATCCCGCATGGCGATCTTGAACCCTGATCCCAGCTCGGTGGCCTCACCGATCGTCTTCAGCCGCTCGTAGGCCTCCTCGGTGATCACCCGGCCCTCGGGGGTGAACAGATAGGCGTAGGCCCGGGCGCCGGCCCGGCCCACCCGGCCCCTTAGCTGGTGGAGCTGGCCCAGTCCCAGAAGGTCGGCCCGGTCCACCACCAGGGTGTTCACGGTGGGCATGTCGATTCCCGACTCGATGATGGTGGTGCACACCAGCACGTCGTAGGCCCGCTCCCAAAAGTCGATCACCACTTGCTCCAGCGTTCCCTCGTCCATCTGACCGTGGGCCACCGCGATGCGGGCCTCGGGCACCATCTCCCGAAGATCGGCGGCCACGTGGTCGATGCTGGCCACCCGGTTGTGGACGAAGAACACCTGGCCGTCGCGCAGCAGCTCCCGGCGGATGGCCTCGGCCACCGGGCGCTCGTCGAAGGCACCCACGTAGGTCAAGATGGGCTGGCGGTCGGCGGGCGGCGTGTGCAGCAGCGTGAGGTCGCGGATGCCGGTGAGGCTCATCTCCAAGGTCCGGGGTATGGGCGTTGCGGTGAGGGTGATCACGTCCACATCGGCCTTGATCGACTTGATGGACTCTTTGTGGGTGACCCCGAAGCGCTGCTCCTCGTCCACCACCAACAGCCCCAAGTCCCGGAAGGCGATGTCGTCGGACAGCAGGCGGTGCGTGCCGATCACCACGTCGACTGATCCATCGGCCAGGCCGCTCACCACCTTGCGGGCCTGGCCAGGGGACAAAAACCGGCTCAGCACCTCAACCCGGATGGGATAGCCGGCGAACCGATCGCCGAAAGTCTGGTAGTGCTGTTGGGCCAATAGCGTGGTGGGCACCAGCACCGCAGCCTGAGCACCGTCTTGGACCGCCTTGAACACTGCCCGTATGGCCACCTCGGTCTTGCCGAATCCCACATCGCCGCAAATGAGCCGATCCATGGGCAGGGTCTGCTCCATGTCGGCCTTTACCTCCACAATGGCCTTGTGCTGATCGGGGGTGAGCTGGTAGCCGAAGGCCGACTCCATCTCCGTCTGCCACGGGGTGTCAGGGGAGAACGCCCGGCCGGGGGTGGTGATCCGACGCTGGTACAGCACCACCAGTTCCTTGGCGATCTCGCTGACCGCGGAGCGCACCCCGCTCTTGGTCCGCTGCCAGTCGGCACCCCCCATCTTGCTCAGGGTGGGCGACTCACCCCCCGAGTAGCGGCGCACGGCGTCCACCTGGTCGGTGGGCACATAGAGCTTGTCGCCGCCCCGGTACTCCACGAGCAGGTAGTCGCGGCTCATTCCGCCGATGGAGCGGTTCACCATGCCGGCGTAGCGGCCCACGCCGTGGTGGCGATGGACCACATAGTCGCCGGCGGCCAGGTCGTCCAGCTCTTGGGCCGACGATTGACGGGGACGGCTGCGCCGGTGGGCCCGGCGGCGGCCGGTGAGATCGGCCTCACCTAGCACGGCCAGACGGGCATCAGGCAGCACAAACCCCCGTTGAATGGGGGCCACCACCACGCTTCCCGAGAGGTCGGAGGAGCCCCTGAGGCCGGCGTCGCCGCCGGTGTTAACCGGGAGGTCCACACCGTGCTCTCGCAAAAGCGCGGCCGACCGGGTGGCCGATCCGGCACCGTCGGCGGCCACCCGCACCGTGTACCCCTCGGCCAGCAGCCGAGACACCTGCTCCACAGGAGCCGACGGATCACCGATGGCCGACGCCCACCCTCCCACCGACACCACCGGAGTGGACGGGGAGGCCGGCACCGCGGTCATGGTCCACACCGGCGACTCGCAA
Source organism: Acidimicrobiia bacterium (assembly GCA_022821105.1). GTDB lineage: Bacteria > Actinomycetota > Acidimicrobiia > Acidimicrobiales > Bin134 > Poriferisocius. The sequence continues at coordinate 23,664 of JAJEEH010000114.1, read as the reverse complement.
GCGCTCAGCAGCCGGTCGTAGTCCACGTGCAAGCGGGGGAACTCCTCTCCCGCCGCCCCCCAGGTCTGAGCCAGCGCCCCCGCCAAGTCGGCTTCCTCGGCGGCGATGTCGGCGGCGCGATCTCGCAGCCGTCCGGGTTCCAGCAGCACAACCAGGGCGTCGGCGCCGAGGCGGTCGGTGATGAGCTCGTCTGAGTCGATGAGCCAGGGCAGCCACGATTCCATTCCGTCGAAGAACTGGCCCTCGGCCAACCGCTCCCACTGCTCCCGGCCCCAGGGTCGCGAGGCCACCAGCTTCTGCGCCGCGGCCCGCACCGCCGCCACCGGCCTCACCTCTCGAGCGGGATATATCACCGCCTGGTCAATCGGGTCGGTGGCCCGCTGGTCGGCCACAGAGAACTCGGTCAGCCGGTCCACCTCGTCGCCCCACAGGTCGATGCGCACCGGACTGTCGGCGGTAGATGGGAACACGTCGACAATCGAGCCCCGCACTGCGAACACACCCCGGTGCTCCACCTGCACATCGCGCCGATAGCCCCGAGCCGCCAAATCAGCAACCAGTCCCTCCTGGTCGACTCGGTCGCCCGAGGCCACCGTCACCGGCTCGGAGTCGTCAGAGTCGAACACCAGGCGCTGGAGCAGCGCCCGAATCGGGGCTACCACCACCGGCGGGCACCTATCCGGCTCGTGGAGCTGCCAAATGGCCTCACATCGCCGCCCCATTGTCTCCACACCCGGACTGATCCGCTCGAACGGCAGCGTTTCCCACGCCGGGAACAAGGCGGCGCCCCCATCGAGCATCGCGGCCAGATCGCCGGCTAGGCGCTCGGCGTCAGCGGTGGTGGGCACGGCCACCACCACCGGGCGGCGGCCGTTCAGCTCGGCAATGGCGGCCAACACGGCAGCCTGGCCCGACTCTGCCACCGCCAAATTGGCATTGCGCTGTCCGAGCACCTCGACCACTGTCGGGTCCGAGGCCAAGAGCCGACCGAGGCCGGCCAGACCCGGCCCAGCCGCAGCAACCGCCGGGGCAGCCATCAGTTGAACCTGTTCATCATCGGTGAAACCTGATCACGGTCAGTTGTACCTGTTCATGACAATGTCTACCGGGTGCTCCAGCAGGGCCAATGCGGCCTCGGCCGCCCGCTCCACTGCGTCATCCAGACTGTCCCGGTCGGCCCGTCCCGGTCGCTTCAGCACGTAGTCGGCCCCAGCCCGGGAGTCGGGGGGCTTGCCCACCCCAATGCGGATCCGGGTGAACTCGGCGGAGTGGAGATGGGCCTTGATGGACGACAGGCCGTAATGCCCGGCCAGCCCACCGCCGAACTTCACCTTGATGCGCCCTGGAGGCAGATCGAGCTCGTCGTGGACCACCACGAGGCGGTCCAGGTGCTCGGCGATGTTCCACCGGCGCACCAAAGCCCGAACGGCCTCACCGGATTTGTTCATAAAGGTCTGAGGGAAGGCCAGCACCACTCGCTTGCCATCCACCCGAACCTCGGCGACAAGGGCCGCTTGCCGGCTTTTGCCCAGCACCTGTCCGTGGCGCTCGGCCAACAGCTCCACCACTTCGGCGCCCACGTTGTGGCGGGAGCCCACGAACTTGTCGCCGGGATTGCCCAATCCCACAACGACGAGATCAGCCGGGCTGTCGGTGTGCTTCTTGCGGGATCGCCAGCGGGAGGGCATGGCGATGGGCGCCGAGCGGCTAGCTCTCGGCGTCTTCGGAGGCGTCGGCGTCGGCTTCGGCCTCTTCGTCGTCGTCCTCGCGTACGATCGGCTGGCCGTCCTCGTCCAGCTCCACCTCGAGCTCTTCATCGACCTCGGGCTCTTCGATCTCGATAACCGCGATCGAGGTGCTGGCCACCAGCTCCTCGGGGTCGCCAGCCAGCTCGACACCTTCGGGCAGCTCGATGTCGCCGGTCCTCAGCGTGTCACCCATGGTCATCTCGCTGATGTCGATGGTCAGCTCGTTGGGGATGGCTTCGGGCTTAGCCAGTACTCGGACGGTGAAGGCGGCCTGATCCACCACACCGTCTTCGTTGTTCACCTGGGTGGCCTCGCCCTCCAGCACCAACCGAACCTCCACCTCGACGGCCACGTCGGCATCCACCCGGATGAAGTCCACATGGATGACCTCGTTGCGCACAGGGTGGTGCTGCAACTCCTTGACCAGGCTCAGCTGGCGGTCTCCGTCCACCTCCAAGGTGAGCAGGGCGTTAAGGCCGGCATCGGTGTTCAGGGCTGACCACAGCTCTCGGGCGTCCACCGCGACGGCAACCGAATCGCCGCCCAGTCCGTACACCACGCCGGGAATATGCCCCGAGCGGCGCAGACGGCGAGACGGGCGGGTTCCCAGCTCCCGCTGGGTTTCGGTCTTCAAGATCAGATCAGCCATAGCGCAGCCAGCAATCCTACCGGGCCGCAGCCCAAAACGGCTAAGCCGCTACGAGAGGTTCTTGCCGCCGAAGATCTCGGAGACTGAGGTGTCCTCGAACACGGCGTCGATGGCGTCGGCGATGATTCGGGCCACCGAGAGCACCTCGATCTTGTCGATCTGCTTGTCGGGCGACAGCGGCAGGGTGTTGGTGACCACCACCTTGGAGATCACCGAGTTCTTGAGACGGTCTATGGCTGGGCCGGAGAACACGCCGTGGGTGGTGGCGGCAACGATGGTGGCCGCCCCCCGGGCCGCCAGGGCGTCGGCTGCGGCCACGATGGTGCCCCCGGTGTCGATCATGTCGTCGATGAGCACGCAGGTGCGGCCTTCCACGTCGCCCACCACCTCTATCACCTCCACCGCGTGCTTGACGTCCATGGCCCGGCGCTTGTGGACGATGGCCAGGTCGGCGTCCAGCTCGTTGGTGTAGCGCTCGGCCACCTTCACCCGGCCAGCGTCGGGCGACACGATCACCAGTTCGCCGTTGAAGTCCCTGAGATAGTCCACCAGCACCGGCATGGCGGTGAGGTGGTCCCAAGGGCCGTCGAAGAATCCCTGGATCTGACCGGAGTGGAGGTCGACGCTCAGCATCCGATTGGCTCCGGCGGTACGGAAGGTGTTGGCCATCAGCTTGGCGGTGATGGGCTCGCGGCCCGCGGCTTTGCGGTCTTGGCGGCCATAGCCGTAGAAGGGGCACACCGCGGTGATGCGCTTGGCCGAGGCCCGCCGGGCTGCGTCCACCATGATGAGGTGCTCCATAACGGCGTCGTTGATGGAGGCGTCGCCGTGGGCGGTGTGGCTCTGGACGATGAACACGTCGGTGCCCCTCACCGACTCCTCGAATCGACAGTGGATCTCACCGTTGGCGAAGTCGGCGATGTTGGGCTCCACCAACTCCTCGCCGAGAGCGTCGGCAATCTCAGCAGCCAGGTCGTGATTGGCCCGGCCTGAGATGATGGCCAGCTTCTTCTTGGTGACAAGTTCCATAGATTCAGTTTCCTTGAGTCGAAGCGGGCGGGATCTGAGCGCCAGGCTCCAGGGTGATGTAGGCCCCCACCTGGGCATCGGCCCCGATCTCGGCATCAGTGGCCGACACCGCCTCTACCACCGCTCGGGGACCGACCACGCAATCCACCAAGTGAGTATGGGGTCCGATTACAGCACCTTCGCCAATCACCGTTTGTCCTCTTAGCACCACGCCGGGGTGGATAACCACATCGGGGGTCAGCTTCACGCTCACGTCGATGTACGCGCTGTGGGGGGCCATAATGCGCACTCCCGCAACCATCCAGTTGCGATTGATGCGCTGGCGCATCTCCGCCTCGGCGAAGGCCAGCTGCTCTCGGTCGTCCACCCCCTGGGCCTCCGACTCGTCGATGGCATACGACCCCGAGTCGTGGCCTGCGGAGGTGAGCACTTCGACGGCGTCGGAGAGGCTGTACTCAAGCCCAGAGTCGCTGGCCGCCAGCCGGCGCAAAGCGGGAGACAGCAGGCCTCGGCGGAAGCAGAAGAGCTCGGCGGGCTCTTCAGCCGCAGTGGCCACGGTGGCCGCCGACCCGGCGAGCCGGTGCTGGGAGGTCAGGCCCCTCAGTGTCTGGCCCTGAATTAGCGGCATATCGGCCAGTATCACCAGCACATCCTCATCGTCGACATCGCTGTCCAGGGCCGACAGCCCCAAGGCGGCGGCATCAGCCGTGCCCCGCTGCACGGGCTGCTCGACAAAGTCGATGCGCAAGTCGTAGGCCTCCTCGGTGACATGCTTGGCCACTTCTTCCGCGCCGAATCCCACCACAACCGAGATCTGGCGGGGATTGACCGCGGCCACCGCGTCGATCACATGCAGGAGCATGGCCCGGCCGCAGACATCGTGGAGGGGCTTGGGCCGCCCCGACCTCATGCGAGCACCCCTGCCCGCGGCCAACACGATCGCCGACAGGGGAAGGGGATCAGCCGTCATGTGTTCAGCGGGCCAACCCGCTCTCGACAATCACTGCTGTATTTCTAGCGCGGCTGGCGAGGCAGGACTCGAACCTGCAACCTCCTGGTCCAAAGCCAGGCGTTCTGCCACTTGAACTACTCGCCAAGGAGCCCCTTGCTATGCAGTCATCAGGCACCAATTGCAGGCTACTCCATGACCGCCATATGAACTCTCGGGTTATTGGTGGGAGCGCGGGTCGGGCTAGCGTGGAGCCACCATGGGATCGTTGATCAAAAAGCGCCGCAAGCGGATGCGCAAAAAGAAGCACAAGAAGATGTTGAAGCGCACTCGCTTCCAGCGGCGAGCCCGCGGCAAGTAGTTCTCAGCCTTCGCGTTTCCAGCGGAGAGCCCGCGGCAAGTAGCTCTCAGCCTTCTCCCACCGGTTGGGATTCAGCCGGTACGGTGCCCACCACGATGCGACCGTCTCCGGGGTAGGCGCCCTCCACAAACCAGGAAGAGCCGCTTCCCGCCAGCCGCGCCATCTGGCCGGTGGCCTGCTCTAGCGCCTGGCGATATCGGTCCAGGCGGGGTTCCACTTCCAGAGCAGCGGGCTCAAGATCGTTGCCTCTCGGTCCCTCCGGACCACCCATCTCGTCCCAACGGCGGTACACCGCGGGCGTGGAGCAGCCGAACGGGGGAATGAGCAGTGTGAGCGTTCGGGGGATGTGCTCCAGCGGCTGCACGAGTTCGCCGATGCCCTGGACACGAGCCCTGCCGCCGACCAAGCAAAAGGGGACGTCGGCCCCCAGCTGAGCTGCTCCCTCTACATCGGTGTAACCCGCCCAGCGGAGGATTGCGGCGGCGTCGGCCGATCCTCCCCCCAATCCGGCCCCCGGCGGGATCCGCTTGGCCACAGTGACACGGGCTGTGCGCCCCACCAAGGCCAGCGCCCCGGTGATGAGGTTGTCGTCGGGGTCAACGTCGCCATCGCCCTCGATAACCACCCCATGGCCTGCCTCGATGTTCAGCGTGTCGTCCAAATCAAGCGTCACCATCTCGGCATCGATCAGGTGGTACCCGTCGTCTCGCACGCCGGTGATGCGCAACGACAGCGTGAGCTTGGCTGGAGCCGAGACCGTAGTCATCAAGCTGAGGCTATGGCAGAAAGCTCAGCCCAGTCGGCGAGGGTGAGCTGCTCGGGGCGGGCGGTGGGGGGGATGGCCGCTTGGGTGAAGTGGTCGGGGGTGAGGTGGGCGGCTAGGGAGCGGCGCAGCATTTTGCGGCGCTGGGCGAAGGCGGTGCGGATGAGGAAGAACAGGCGGTCGGGGTCGGCGTCGACGGCGGGGGCTGGACGGCGGACCAAGCGGACCACGGCGGATGACTCTCGGGGTCGGGGATAGAAGACGGTGGCGGGCACCGAGCGGACGATGCGGGCTTCGCACCAGTAGGCCACCTTGAGGGTGGGTATCCCGGAGGCCTTGGTTCCCACCGGGGCCACCAGCCGCTCGGCCACCTCTCGCTGCACCATGAAGGTGAAGGTCTCGATGCGGGGTTCGTTGTCCAAGAGGTCGAGCAATAGGGGGACGGCGATGTTGTAGGGCAGGTTGGCCACCAGCGCCCATCGGCTCTGGCTAGCGCCCAGTTTCGTTCGCCACTCAGTGGTGGTGGCATCGGCGTGGACGATCTCCACGTTGGGAGCGTCGGCCACCTCGGCCAGCGGGGCCAACAGGTGGCGGTCGGCCTCCACGGCGAGCACGTGGCGGACCTCGGCGGCCAGCGCTCGAGTAAGCGACCCCAGCCCGGGGCCGATCTCGACCACTGAATCCTCGGGAGCCAGCTCCGCAGCCCGGACCATGGCATCGATGGTGTTGGGGTCGACCACGAAGTTCTGGCCCATGGCCCGGCTGGGCGCCAGGCCGTGGCGATCCAGCAGGTCCAGCACCTGGGTGCGGGTGAGGGTCACAGGCGGTAGAAAGCGGCCGCGTTGTCCCAGGTGAGTTCGGCCACCGTCTCAAGGGCCACACCATGGACCCCGGCCAATGCCTCTCCCACTAGGGGAAGGTTGGCCGGAGAATTGGGCTTGCCCCGCAGCGGGACCGGGGCCAGATACGGCGAGTCGGTTTCCACCAGCAGTCGGTCGAGGGGGCACAGCGCCGCAGCGGCCCTCACTTCGTCGGCGGAGGGGAAGCTCACGATGCCGCTGAACGACAGGTAGGCCCCCCTATCCAGCGCGGCCCGAGCTTCGTCGGCGCCCCCGGTGAAGCAGTGGAACACCGTGTGGTCGGGCACTCCGCCTTCATCCAGGATGGCGAAGGTGTCGTCCCACGCCTCTCGGGAGTGGATCACCAAGGGCATCTGATGTCGGTGGGCCATGTCGATTTGGGCGGCGAACACTTCCTGCTGGTCGGCGGGAGGCGAGTGGTTGTAGTGGTAGTCGAGCCCGCATTCCCCCACGGCCACCACCCGGTGTGATCCCAGCAGCTCCTCGATGCCGCCGATGCCGTGGCGAGCCTCGTGAGGGTGAACCCCCGCGGTGGCCCAGACCAGATCGCAGGCTGCGGCTTTGGATATTGCGGCGATCGAAGTGGCCGCATCGGTGCCCACGTCTATCAGGCGCTCCACTCCGGCCGCCGTCGCCTGGGCGACGACTTCATCCAGCGTGTCCGACTCCAGATGGCAGTGGTTGTCGATCCAGCGCACCCTCAGCCCCGCAATCGGGGAAACAGCGGATCGCCCTCGGCCACCGGCAGGCCACCGGGGTACTGCCCCCACACCGCGGCCGCCGGAAGCCGCTGGTCGAGAGGTGAGCCGTCGAGGCCCAGTCGGGTCCACGCGGCCTCACAAGAAGCGGGAATGGCCGGACTGGCCAGCACGCACACAATCCGCAGAGCCTCGAGGGCGTTGCCCAACACCGTGTTGACCAAAGGCCCGGGGTCCATCTTCCATGGCTCAGTGGCCTGCAAGTACTCGTTGGTCTCGCGGATGAGGCGCCAAGTGGCCTCAAGGGCCACCGACGGCTGGAACCGGTCCCAGGCCGCGGCGGCATCGGCGTACACCTGGGCGGCGATGTCGGCCAGCGGGTGGTCGGTGTCGGGCGCCGGCCCGATCCCGTCGCACTTTTGGTGAACCAGCGTGGAAGAGCGCTGCAACAAGTTGCCGAAGTTGTTGGCCAGATCGGTGTTGTAGCGGTGTTGGAGGGCCTCGTGGCTGACCTCGCTGTCGGGGCCGAACGGCGTGTCCCGGAGCAGGGAGTAGCGGAAGCCGTCCACACCGAAGTCTCCGATGAGGTCGGTGGGCGAGATCTGGTTGAACGCCGACTTCGACATCTTCTCCCCGCCCACCAGAAGCCAGCCATGCACGTGGTATTGGGGCAGGTCCTTCACCCCGGCGGCCAAAAGCATGGCCGGCCAGTACACGCAGTGGAAGCGGATGATGTCTTTGCCGAGCAGGTGGCGCACCGACGGCCACCATTGCGAGAACCGCTCATCGTCGTTCCCGTAGCCGGCCGCGGTGGCGTAGTTGGTGAGCGCGTCGTACCACACATAGAACACATGGCCCTCGGCCCAGGGCACGGGGATGCCCCAGTCGATGGAGGTGCGGGTGATGGAAATGTCTCGCAAGCCGCCCCGGATGATCCCCAGGGCTTCGTTGCGATACCCCTCGGGAGTGATGTTCTGAGGGTTGGCTTCAAACCATTCCAGCAGCGGCCCCTCGAACTCGGAGAGCTTGAAGAAGTAATTCTCCTCGGTCATGCGCTCCACTCGACCCGACTCGACGTCTTCTTCGGTCACGTCTTCTTCGGAGACGTAAGCCTCGTCGGACACCGAGTACCAGCCGTCGTAGACCGCCGAATAGATGTAGCCGTTGTCGTAGGCCCGCTGCATGAGCGTCTGCACGGCCTGGTGATGGCGGGGCTCGGTGGTGCGGATGAACTCGTCGTTGGCCACCCCGAGTTCAGCCCACGCTTCCCGGAAGCGCTGGCTGGTGCCGTCGGCCTGGTCCAGCGGGGACAGGCCGTTGGCCTCGGCGGCCCGCTGCACCTTTAGGCCGTGCTCGTCGGTGCCGGTGAGGTAGAAGACGTCGTCGCCCAGGAGCCGGTGCCAGCGGGTTACGGCATCGCCGTTCAAGACGGTGTAGGCGTGGCCGATGTGGGGCGCGTCGTTGACGTAGAAGATCGGGGTCGTCAGGAAATAGCGCGACACCGCTTCACACTACTTTCCTCGGCCCGCTGATCCCGATGTGTTACTCCCCGAACATTTCGGCGGAACGGCGGGCCATCTCCTCGGGGGACACATCCTCAACATGGGTGGCTACATGCCAGCGGTGGCCGAACGGGTCGACGAACATGCCGCCCCGGTCGCCGTAGAACTGGGTTTCCACCGGCCGCTCAGCGGTGGCTCCGGCGGCAACAGCTTTGGCGAAGGTGGCGTCGGCGTCCTCCACGTAGACGCTGATGGTGACCGCGGTTCCGCCGATGGAATTCGGTCCGAGCACCCCCATATCGGGGTACTCGTCGGACACCATGATGAGCCCGTCGCCGATGGCCACCTCGGCATGGCCGATCATGTCGCCGGGTGCGGGGATCCGCATGCGCTCGGTGGCATCGAACACCTCGACCATGAAGTCGATGGCCGCGGCTGCGCCGCCGACACACAAGTATGGGGTGATGCGGGGATAGTCGTCGGGAATGGGCTTGACGTCGCTCATGGGGACTCCTGGGCCGGTGGGGCCAGTGGTTGGGGTCTCTGGAAGGGTCAGTCTTTCAGACTCATCTGGTACACGGCTCGTCGGGATACGCCGAGATCGGCGGCCACCGCGGCGGCGGCATCCCGACGGGACAAGCCGTCGGCTAGCCGCTCATTGAGTGCCATCCTGATTTGGGATTCAGAGGGCGGTGCAGGATCGGGGCAGCCGGCCACCACCAGCACGTACTCGCCTCGGGGCTCGGTTTCCTCGGCCCTGGCGACGGCATCGGCCAAGGTGCCCCGCCATATCTCCTCGTGCAGCTTGGTCTGTTCTCGCACGATGGCCAGCGCCCGTTCTCCCCCCAACGCCGCGGCCAAATCGTCCAGCGTGCGGGCCAACCGGTGAGGGGCTTCGAACAACACCATGGTGCGGGCTTCCTGGGACAACTCCTCAATGCGGTCGGATCGGTGGCGGCCCTTTTTCGGGAGAAATCCCTCGAAGCAGAAGCGCCCGGTGGGAAGGCCGCTCACCACCAGGGCGGCCAGCGCGGCCGACGGGCCGGGAACGGCCTCCACCTCTCCCCCGACCTTGAGCACCGCTTTGACCACCTTGGCCCCCGGATCAGAAACCGCCGGGGTGCCGGCATCGGTGACCAATGCCACCATGCTCCCGTCGATGATCAGGTTGGCGATCTCGCCCGCACCGGCCTTTTCGGTGTGCTCGTTCACCACCAGCAATCGGGGAGCGTTCACCCCGGCGTGGGCCAAGAGGCGTCCGGTGCGGCGAGTGTCCTCGCAGGCCACAACGTCAGCTTTGGACAGCACCTCTATGGCCCGGGGGGACAAGTCGCCGAGGTTGCCGATCGGAGTAGCAACCAGTACCAATCTGCCAGCCATGCTTCCTCCCCGGATGCATGAGTTTGTCTATCCCCTGCCGCTACCAGCAGTCTGCCTCACTTGGAGCCGATCGCCGGGTTTTATCCCCCATCGGGCGAAAGAGCCGGCCTCAGCCTCCAACACTGCCCGAGCCCGCAACACCGGCATACCGACCCGGTGCCGACCCATGGTGGCCGTCTTCAGCACAACCAGATTGCGGTCCAGGTAGGCCACATCGATGGGGAATCGCATTCCCAGGGTATGGACCGAGAACGCCGGTCGCAGCAGAAGTGCCTTTTCGTACTGGTCGCGGCCCAGCAGCCCCAGAGCCCGCTCCCGCCAACCGGCGGCAAACTCCACGGTGGCCAGCACCCGGTCGTCGCAGACGAGCCACGCCATCACCAGATTTTCCAACTCCAGCGGCGTTTGTTCAAGAGGGACTTTGATAACCCCTAAACATTGAAGCGAATCTCCATTACGTCGCCGTCGGCTACGAGGTAGTCACGGCCCTCGGTGCGCATCACGCCCAGTTCCTTGGCCTTGGTCCAGCCGCCCGCCTCCAACAGCTCCTGCCAGCCGATCACGTCGGCTCGGATGAAGCCCCGCTGAAAGTCGGTGTGGATGCGGCCGGCGGCCTCCGGGGCGGTGGCGCCCAGGCGAAAAGTCCAGGCCCGGGTCTCCTTGTCGCCGGTGGTGAAGAAAGTCCGCAAGCCCAGCAGGTCGTAGGACGCATGGGTGAACCGGCCCAAAGCCCCCTCGCCCAAGCCCAGGCCTTCGAGCATCTCAGCCCGTTCCTCGCCAGGTAGCTGGGCAGCTTCGGCTTCAAGCTGCACGCACACCGCCATGGCTCCGGCCCGGCCATCCAGCTCAGCGGCCACCGGCTCGATCACCGAATCGGTGTCGTCGAGCTGGTCCTCGCCGATGTTGACTACGGCCAGCACCGGTCGGTTGGTGAGCAGGAAGCTCTCCCAGAGGTCGGTCCGCTGTTTGGCCGTCAGGTCGCTGCGGTACAGCGGGACGCCCTCTCCCAGCACCTCGGCGGCGGCTTCCAACGCAGCCACTTCCCCCGCCAGCGAACGGTCTTGAACGGCCGACTTGCGCCGCTTCACCAGCCGGTTCTCCACCGATTCCAAGTCGGCCAGCGTCAGCTCGATCTCCAGCACCCTGAGGTGCTCCAGGGGATCGGTCGGCCCGGGCACGTCGGGGTCTACGAAGGCTCGGAGGACGAACACCACCGCGTCCACCTCCCGGATGCCGGCCAGAAAGCGGTTGCCCAGCCCCTCGCCCCGGCTGGCGCCCTCTACCAATCCCCCGATGTCGGTGAACTGCACGCTGGCCGGCGTCACGGTGCGGGAACCGCTGAGTTCGGCGATGGCGTCAAGCCGGGGGTCGACCACCTTGGCTACGCCTACGTTTGAGTCGGTGGTGGCAAAGGCGTAGGGGGCGGCTAGAACGTCTGACCCGATCAAGGCGTTGTAGAGGGAGGACTTGCCCGAATTGGGCAGACCAACGAATCCGAAGCGCTCCACGGATCGTTCACGTTAGTGACACTCGGTAGTCTTGAAAGAGACGCGGAGGTTTGAATGTCGAAGCGCACCCAAAAACGCAAGGCCAGAGCACGGCGCAAGAAGGCCAACCATGGGCGAAAGCCCAATGCCGGACGCAACAGCTGAGTCTGATTCGCACACCTCCTCGTTGATTCCCGCGGGAACACTGGTATACGACGGCGATTGCGGGTTTTGCACCGCGACGGCTCGCTGGGCGCAGCGCCGGCTGAGCGACGACTATCGGGTGGTTCCCTCCCAGCAGATCGACTTGGATGCCCTTGGCCTCTCTGAAGAAGACGTGGCCCGCTCGGCGTGGTGGATCGGCCCCGATGGCACTCGCTGGGACAACCATCGCAGCATCGCCGGCGCGCTCGGGGCCATGGGCGGCCTTTGGCCCGTAGTGGGCCGGCTTATGACTTGGGGACCGGTCAACCCGCTGGCCCGTGGCATGTATCGCCTGGTGGCCAACAACCGATTTCGCATTCGCTGGCCGGGGGCTACAAGATGCGATCGTCGATGAGGTAGCCGTCTCGGGCGGCGACGTTTTCGAGTTGGGGCGCTGAATCCCGCTCGTAGACCTGGACGGCGGGGCCGCTGCGGTAGTTGAGGAAGCGATAGCCCACGGGGCCGGCGGTGATGCGGTAGCGGACGTCGGCGGGGATGCACAGAATGGCCCCCGGTTCGGCATTCAGTGAACCCAGAGAGATGCTTCCGTCGAGCAGGTAGATGATCTCGTCTTGCGAGTGGTGGTGGGCGGGGCCTTGGCGGGGGGTGTCCCGCTCCACCCGAAGAAGGGTCAGCGGGGTGGACTCCCAGGTGGAGTCGGAGAACCAGGTGGCGTGGGTTCCGGCCGGATCACCGCTGAAGCCCCAACCGCGGGGGCCGAACACATGCACGCCCCGCCCATAGACCCCCACCGGATCGGTCGCGCCGAACCGGACTAACTGGCATGGTCCAACCGATGTCAGCGCGGCGCGGGCCCCCTGCTCCACGATCACCGCTCCCCCGGTCGGGCAGCAGGCCGACCGTCGGCCGTCGGGCCGATACTCGATCACATCGGCCTCACCGTCGGCCACATATATCGCCTCGTCGCCGTCAGCCGGAGCCCACGTAACCCCGCCACCCGGCTCAAGATCGAGCACTTCGATCCACAGTCTGTAGCCCTCGGGGCTGAACCGTCGCGACGTGCCGCCGGCAATCGACTCGGCAGCCACCTCGGCCAGCGGCGTCAGGCTCAGCTTGGCCATGAAAACCGGGATCTACGCTGAGACCGCGGCGGCCTCTTCGAACTGGAAGTCCTCGTACTCCTCGCCGGTGTCCACCCAGTCTTCGAACTCGATGACGTGGATCTCCTCGAACCGGCGCCGCAGCCAGCCGTCGCCCGCATCGAGCAAACCCAGCTTCTTGCAGTTGGGCACGATCTTGGAGAACAGGATGTTCTGGAACGGCTTCTGGTCGGCGGGTAATGACAGGAAGTTCTCCACCATGGGCCGAACCGGCACGCCCATGCGCTCCCACACCTCTTGGGACAGGAACCGGTCGCGCATTCGCACCGCGGCCTCAAAGGCGAACTCCTGGCGCTCCCGCAGCTCAGGGGTGGTGAGCTCGCTGTAGAACTCCTGGAGGCTGAGCACGCCGAAGGCCACATGGCGGGCCTCGTCTGCCATCACATAGCGGAGGAGCTTCTTGAGCAGGGGCTCGGGGGTGAGCTGGTACATGAAGCCGAAGGCGGCCAGGGCCAGGCCTTCCACCATGATCTGCATGCCCAGGTAGGTCATATCCCAGCGGCTGTCGTTGATGATGTCGTCGAGCAGCATCTTGAGGTGGACGTTGATCGGGTAGGAGTCGCCCAGCTTCTCGTCGAGGTACTTGCCGAAAACCTCCACATGACGGGCCTCGTCCACCACCTGGGTGGCGGCGTAGTACTTGGCGTCGATCCACGGGACGGTCTCCACGATCTTGGCCGTACACAGCAGGGCGCCCTGTTCGCCGTGGAGGAACTGGCTCATCCGCCACTTGAAGGTCTCAAGGGAGAACTCCCGCCATTCGGCCTCGCCCCAGTTGGCGGTGGGCAGATCGGGCCTGTCCTCGCGCTCAAACTCATCGCGGCTTGCGGACTCGGTGAAAATGTTGAACGCCTCGTAGGGATCAACCTCGATAGACCAGTCCAAATCAGTCTGGGCGTTCCACTGCGATGTCTTGGCCTTCTCGTAGAGGCGCTCCAGCTTGGGCCGGGCCCCCTTGGCATAATCCCAGGTGAACAGGGCGTCGCTGTTGTCCTGGACCGCGTGGATTATTGAGGTGACATCGCTGTTGGTTCGAGAGATGTCGATGATGGTGTCGATGTCGTTCACGTCGGCGCGTCCGATGATCTCCTCATCAGTGCGAGTAGGCGGAGCCATGCGTCTCTCCTCTGCCGCCGTTGGCCAGGGCACTTGATTGAATGATACTGCCGAGAGTTTCGAATGAGACCTCGCGGCACCCGCTCACTCCAGGCTGTTCAAGCCCTCGATAACCACTCCGGCGGCCGCTCCGCCGTCCACCGGCAGATCGGCACCGGTGATGTGGGATGACTCGTCGGAGGCCAAAAACAGCGCGGCGGCGGCAATGCACTCCAGGGGGACCTCGCCGGGGATGCCCCGATTGGCCGAGTAGGCCGCGGTTTCATCCATGAACGACATCATCTGGTCGAACCACTGCGAGTACATGGCGGGGTTGCCACCCGCGGGGCACACGTTGTTCACCCGGATGCCGGAGCGGCCCAGCTCCAGGGCCGCGCAGCGCATCAGCCCCCCGAGGCCGAACTTGCTGGCCCCGTAGGCGGAAATCCCGTTCATCCCGATGAGCCCGTCGATGGAGCTGATGTTGACGATGGAACCGCCCCCGGAGGCCCGCATCGGCCCAACAACCGCCCGCATGCCCAAGAACGGCCCCACCAGATTCACGTCCAGCACTTGGCGGTAGGTGTCGGCCGAGGTGCGCTCGATGGGCCCCATGTGCAAGATGGCGGCGTTGTTCACCAGCACGTCCACCTGGTCCATGCCGCTCACCACCTCGTCCCAGTGGGCCTCGTTGGTCACGTCGAGTTTGACGATTCCGTCCCCTTCGGCAATGTCGGTGGCCACCACCGCGGCCCCCTCATCCCGGAACATCTGGGCGATGACCTCGCCAGTGCCCCGGGCCGCGCCAGTGACGATTGCTGTCTTTCCTGCAAGCCTTGACATGGCCCCAGCGTAGACACTTCGAGTGGTCGGTCCGACACTGTGGTTGCCACCGTCCTGGACTAGCCTCGTAAGTCCAATCACCGGCATCAGACGGAGGGGTTCAGATGCGTAAGAAACTCATGGCCTTGTTCGCCCTGCTGCTTTGCCTGGCCTTGGTGGCTGCGGGCTGCGGCAACGACGACGACGACACGGAAACGGCCCCGGCGCCCGCCCCTACGGAGGCACCGGCCCCCGAGCCCACCGAAGCGCCGGCCCCCGAGCCAACCGAGGCGCCCGCGCCTGAGCCCACTGAAGCGCCCGCCCCCGAGGCGCCTTCCGGCGCTCTCATCAGCTTGGAAGAAGAGTGCGCGGCTTGGGGTGGGATCCAGGCCCCCGACGGCTTCCGAGTGAACATGGTCACCGATATCGGCAAGGTGGACGACGGCACCTTCAACCAGTTCGCCTATGAGGGCATGGTTGGCGCCGCCGAGTGCTTCGGCATCGAGGACACCAGCGTGATCGAGACCGCTTCGGAGGCCGACTACGACGCCAACCTCGGCACCTCGGCCAGCGAGAACCCCGACGTGCTAATCACCGTGGGCTTTTTGCTCGGCACCGACACCATGGTGGCGGCCGAGGAGAATCCCAACATCAACTACATCGGCATCGACCAGTGGCACCCCGAGTACCCGTCCAACTACGTGGGCGTTTTGTTCAACGAGCACGAGGGCGGCTTCATCGCCGGTGCCTTGGCCGCCTCACTCAGCGAGTCGGGCGTGGTCGGCGTGGTGGCCGGACGCGAGGACGTGCCCCCGGTGGTCAAGTTCGTCAACGGCTACGAGGCCGGCGCCAAGTACATCGACCCCGACATCCAGGTGCTGTCGGTGTACAACGAGAGCTTCACCGATCCGGCCAAGGGCGCATCCGACGCCCAGCAGTTCATCGGCGACGGCGCCGACGTGATCTTCGGCGCCGGTGGCCCCACCGGCTCGGGCGGGATCAAGGCCGCCGCTGAGGCTGGCGCCTGGGGCATCGGCGTAGACCAAGACGAGTACTACACCACCTTCAACGGCGGTTCTGCTCCTGGTTCGGAGAACCTGGCCAGCTCGGCCATCAAGCGGGTGGACTTGTCGGTGTTCCGCAAAATCGCCACCACCATCCAAGGCAGCTTCGCCGGCGGGCCGTTCGTGCTGACCGCCGAGAACCTGGGCATCACCTACGCCCCGTTCCACGACGCGGCAGTTAGCGCCGAGGCGGCCGCCAACGTGGAGATGGTGCGGGCCGGACTGGCTGCCGGCACCATCGACACCGGAGTGTGCGGCATCGACGGCCTGTTCATTGGCGAGGGCTCACTCTGCGACTAACCGATCCCGCGATCGACAATTGAAAGGCGGCGGCTGAGCAAATTTCAGCCGCCGCCTTTCGCGTGCCGCTTCGGTTGTATGGCGTAGCCTGGGCTGCGCATGGCTCAGGCAAGCGGGGGCGCGGCACGTCCGGTGCTGGAGGTTGAGGGAATCACCAAGGCCTTCCCAGGGGTGGTGGCCAACGACGACGTGAGCCTCACCCTCAACCAGGGCGAGATCCACTGCCTGCTGGGAGAGAACGGCGCGGGCAAGAGCACCCTGGTGAATATGGTGTTCGGGCTGTACCGGCCCGACCAGGGCACCATCAAGGTGCGGGGCGAAGAGGTCCACTTCGAAGACTCAGGTGATGCCATCGCCCGGGGCATCGGCATGGTCCATCAGCACTTCCAGCTCATCCCGGTGTTCACGGTGGCCGAGAACATCATCTTGGGCAACGAGGTCACCAAAGGGGCGTTCCTCGATCTGGACTCAGCCCGCCGCCAGATCGACAGCTTGGCTGAGCGCTACGGCCTGGCCGTTGACCCCGACGCCACCGTGGGCGACCTGTCGGTGGGGGAACAACAGCGAGTGGAGTTGGTCAAGGCGCTGTTCCGCGATGCCGACATCCTGATCCTCGACGAGCCCACCGCGGTGCTGACTCCAGGAGAGGTGGACGACTTCTTCGGGGTGGTGGAGAGCCTCACCGGCCAGGGCAAGTCGATCATCTTCATCACCCACAAGCTGCGCGAGGTGCTGGCGGTGGCCGACCGCATCACCGTGCTGCGGGCAGGCCGGGTGGTGGGAACCGCCACAGCCGAGGGCGCCACCCAGCAGTCGCTGGCCAATCTGATGGTGGGCCGCGACGTGGTCTTCCGGGTGGACAAGGCCGAGGCCGACCCGGGGGCACCGGTGCTTCGGACCCAAGGCCTGCGGGTGGCCGACGACCGGGGAGTGGAAACGGTCACCGGCTTCGACGTAGAGGTGAAAGCCGGTGAGATCTTCGGAATCGCCGGCGTGGAGGGCAACGGCCAGAGGGAGCTGGTGGAGGCCGTTTGCGGGATGCGTCCGACCGCCGGGGGACGGGTGGAAATACTCGGCCAGGAAACCACCGACTGGAGTCCCCGCAAGATCACCGAACTGGGCGTGGCCCACGTGCCCGAGAACCGCAGCAAGCACGGGGTGGTGGCCCAGTACACCATCGCCGACAACCTGGTGCTCAACCGCTACCACCACCGCAAGTTCTCCCAGCGTGGGGTGCGCAACACCGCCGCCATCAACGCCGAGGCCCAAGAGCTGGTGGAGCAATTCGACGTCCGCACCCCCGGGGTTGACGCCGTCATCGACACGTTGTCGGGCGGCAACCAGCAGAAGGTGATCGTGGCCCGAGAGCTGACCGGCGACCTCAAAGCCCTGGTGGTGGCCCAGCCCACCCGAGGCCTGGATGTGGGCTCAATCGAGTTCATCCACCGAAAGATCATCGAGCTGCGCGACCGGGGAGTGGCGGTGCTGTTGGTGTCGGCCGAGTTGGACGAGATCATGTCGCTGTCTGATCGGATCGGCGTGCTCTATCGGGGCCGACTGGCCGGAACGGTAAACGCCGCCGACGCCACCCGGGAAGAGCTCGGACTGCTCATGGCGACTGGCTCATCGGAAGGCCAGCGGTGAACGGCGCCCGAAACGCCAACGCCGGGATAGGGCGGGCGGCCGGCCAAGTCCACCGTGTGCTCACCGAGGCATGGCGGTTGCAGCCGCTGTACGTATCGCTTTACGCAATCTTGTTGTCGTTCGTGGTCGGCGGGGTGCTGATCTCCATCATCGGGGTAAACCCCTTCACCGCCTACTGGGCGCTGTTGCGGGGCATGGTGGGCGGGGGCGACGAGATCGCGGGATCGCTGGCCCGGTCGGTGCCGTTCATCGGGTCGGCGCTGGCCTTGGCCTTCGCCTTCCGAGCCGGGCTGTTCAATATCGGCGCCGAAGGCCAGCTCCTGGCCGGGGGCATCACTGCGGCCTATGTGGGGGCGCTTTCGTGGATGTCCGACCTGCCCGGCATCGTGGCCATTCCTCTGATCCTCATCGCCGGAACCATGGGGGGCGCCATCTGGGGCGGGATTCCCGGTGTGCTGCGAACCAAGACCGGTGCTCACGAGGTGATCAGCACCATCATGCTCAACTCCTTGGTGTTGTTCGGTGTCCGCTGGATGGTGAACTCCCGCGATCCGGTGGTGCTGCGAGACACCGAGAGCACCGTTCCCCGCACCGATCCCATCTCTGACACTGCGGTGTTGCCCGAGTTGGTGGACAGCCAGCCCGTTCTCCATACCGGGCTGTTCGCCCTGGTGGGGATCTGTTTCGTGGTGGCCTTCGTGCTCAAGCGCACCACGTTCGGGTTTGAGGTGGGCACCGTGGGATTGAACCCCCACGCCTCCCACTACGCGGGCATCAACGTGAACCGGGTGATCGTGGCCTCAATGGCCGCGTCCGGGGCGTTCGCCGGCTTGGCCGCAGCCTCGGAGATCTCGGGCACCAACGGGTTTTTCCAGCCGGGCACCTTCTTTTTGATGGGCTTCGACGGCATCGCCATCGCCCTTTTGGCCCGCACCAACCCCGTGGCCATCATCGCGGCCGCCCTGCTGTGGGGATCGATGCTGTCGGGGGCGCCGCTGATGCAACAGGAGGCCGACGTGTCCATCGACGTGGTGCGGATCATCCAGGCCATGGTGTTGCTCTTCGTGGCCGCTGACGCCATTGTCCGCTACCTGTTCAGAGTGCGCGAGCACGACCAGAGCCCGTTCAAGGCCACCTCCATTGAGGGGGCGGTGTGACCACCGTCGAACACGCCGCGGGCGCAACCAGAGCCTCAGGGCGGATTGGCCTGGATCGCCAGTCGATCACCGGACTGGTGTTCGGGGTGCTGGGCATCGCGCTGCTCGCCGGAGTGGCCCCGGCCATCAGCGGCACCAGTCGGCGGTTCAACTTCGAGCCGCCCCCCGACCCGGCGGGAATCGGGTTCCACCCCCCAACCTGGGTGATCGCCATCGGCGTGCTGTTCTTGCTCACCGCCGTGCTGGGTTTCGCCCCGCCCGAAGCACGACGGTGGGCCACCCCGGCCCGGCTCCTGAGTGCGCTGGCGGTGATTCCCCTGCTGCTGGTGCTCAGCCTGGCCCTGTCCGACAATCCCAGCACCAATATCGTCAACCTGTTCAACGAGTCGCTGGTACTGGCCACCCCGCTGGCCTTGGGAGCAACCACCGGCTTGTGGTGCGAGCGCTCGGGCATCATCAACATCGGCATCGAGGGCACCATGCTGGCCGGGGCCGGCATCGGCTACATGACCTACGCCACCATCGGAGATGCCCAATCCACCGGGTGGCTGTGGTTCTCCATCCTCATCTCGGTGCTGGCCGGCGGAGTAGTGGCCGCCCTCCTCGCCGTGCTGTCTATCCGCTTCGGGGTGAACCAGATCGTGGGCGGCGTGGTGATCAACCTGTTCGCCCTGGGGCTCACCGGGTTCCTGCGCTCGGAGGTGATTGTGAAAACCGGCATCACCACCGGGGTGGGCACCTCCGAGTTCGGCTTGCCCCTGCTGTCGGAGATACCGGTGATCGGCGACCAGCTGTTCCGGGGCAAGCCCATCTACTGGATGATGTACCTGGTAGTGATCGGCACCTGGCTGGTGATGTTCCGCACGCCCTGGGGACTACGGGTGCGATCCTGCGGCGAGAACCCCCACGCCGCCGAGACGCTGGGCGTGAACGTGGTGCGGATCCGCTATCAGTCGGTGATCTTGGGCGGGCTCATCGCCGGTTTGGCCGGGGCCTGGTTCTCAATGGAGTCGCAGACCCGCTTCGAGGACAACATGACCAACGCCGCCGGGTTCATCGCCTTGGCCGCGCTGATCTTCGGAAAGTGGACCCCGTGGGGAGCGTTCGGCGGGGCGCTGCTGTTCGGCTTCTCCCGGGCGCTGGGCACCCGCCTCCAGTTCTTAGGGGTGGAAGTAAGCGGATTCGAGATCCCCAGCGAGTTCCTCCAGGCCCTCCCCTTCATTGTCACGCTGGTGGTGGTGGCCGGGGCGGTGGGCCGGTCGATCCCGCCGGCGGCGGCGGGCCAGCCCTTCCAGCGAAGCAAGTAGCCGAAACGAGGTCAGATGGGCACTGAGCAGGCGATTCCGTGGAGCGAGCTGTGGGCTGCCGCCCACAAGGCCTCCGAGAGCGCCTACGCCCCGTACTCAAAGCTGTCGGTAGGTGCGGCCGCGCTCACCGATGATGGCCGGGTGGTAACCGGTTGCAACGTGGAGAACGCCTCCTACGGCCTTACGCTCTGCGCCGAGTGCGGCCTGGTGGGCGACCTGCACCGCACCGGCGGCGGACGGCTGGTAGCGGTAGCGGTAACCGACGGCGACGGAAACCCGCTCACCCCGTGCGGGCGCTGCCGCCAACTGCTTTATGAGGCGGGCGGCGCCAGCTGCCAAGTGAACGAGACGCTCACCGTGGGCGACCTGCTGCCCGGGGCTTTCGGTCCCGAAGATCTGCCGTGAACGCAGTCGATCTCATCGTCGCCAAGCGAGACGGCGGCGAGCTGAGCGATGAGCAGATCAACTGGTTCATCGACGGGGTAACCACGGGAGACATCCCCGCCGAGCAGGCCGCCGCGCTGCTCATGGCCATCGTGTGGCGGAGCCTGACCTCTCGGGAGCTGGCCACCTGGACCGCAGCCATGATCAACAGCGGCCAGCGGCTGGACTTGTCGAGCCTGGCGCGGCCCACGGTCGACAAGCACTCCACCGGCGGCGTGGGCGACAAGGTGTCGCTGGTGCTGTGCCCGCTGGTGGCGGCTTGCGGCGCAGCGGTGCCCCAGCTCTCCGGACGGGGACTGGGCCACACCGGGGGCACGCTCGACAAGATGGAGGCCATCGCCGGCTGGCGCGCCGCCCTGAGCGACGACGAGTTCCTCGCCCAACTTCAGGAGGTAGGCGCGGTGATCGCCGCGGCCACCGCCGATCTGGCCCCCGCCGACCGGGTGCTATACGCACTGAGAGACGTGACCGGCACGGTGGCCTCAATCCCGCTGATCGCCAGTTCGATCATGTCCAAGAAGATCGCCGAGGGCACTAGCGGGCTGGTGCTGGATGTGAAGTTCGGCTCCGGGGCGTTCCTGCCCGACCCGGCCATGGGCCAGGAGCTGGCCCGAACCATGGTCGGTTTGGGCCACGCCAACGGCGTGAACACCGTGGCCCTCCTCACCGACATGGACCAACCACTGGGCCTAGCCGCAGGCAACGCCCTCGAGGTGACCGAGGCGGTGGAAGCGCTGGCCGGAGGCGGCCCCGTCGATCTGGTGGAAGTAACCCTGGCCCTGGCCCAAGAAATGGTCGAGTTGGCCGACCTGGACGCCGACCCCGCCCACGTGTTGGCTTCCGGTCAGGCCATGGACACCTGGCAAGCCATGGTGGCCGCCCAAGGCGGCAACCCCGCCGCTCCCTTGCCCACCGCCAAAGTGGTGGACCACTGGACCGCGCCGGCCGATGGGGTGATCAACCGCATCGACGCCCTGGCAGTAGGAGTAGCCGCCTGGCGGTTGGGCGCAGGCCGAGCCCGTAAAGAGGACGACGTGTCGGCCTCGGCCGGAGTGCTCCTACGCCGCGTCCACGGCGACCGGGTGATTGCCGGCGAGATCATCGCCGAACTCCACACCGACGACCCCTCCCTATTGCCCACGGCCCACGATGCCCTGAGTTCGGCCTTGACCATCGCCAACACCGCTCCTGAACCTCGTCGCCTGATTGCCGCCCGGATTACGGACAGTTAGCCAAAGACCTGCCCTGGATTTCTCCTGATAACTGGTCGCGCTTTTCGTGTCACTTGAGTTTCTTGTGGGCGCACCACCGTCTCCTCAAAACTGGGAGTCGGGGTGGACGAACAGCGGGTTCACCGCGATGTCGTAGCAATCGTCGCGACCGTGCATGTAGTAGTCGTCGCGGCCGACATCGAGAATCAGGCGAGAAAGCGGTATGCCGGTGTGTTGGTAGTACATGATGTCATTGCGGGCGTCGTCGACATGGACCAAGACACCCGCGGTGGCCGCAATGTTGGGCGCGCAGTCTGGAACGGCCCCGAGCATATGGACCATTTCGTGTGCGACGACAACAGCAATGCTGCCGTGCGGGCGACATCTGACAATTGAGAGCATCACTGCGTCGCGGCCACCGTGGGCGCAGCTGACATATCCGGTTTCGTAGGAGCCGCTAGCCGCAGAAAACTCGCCCTCACCGAACACGGCCAGGGGCGTCCTTTTGCCCAATTGCTCGTATATTTCGGCTAGAACGTCATCACGGTTGGCACCGTTGTCGGACAAGTTGACGGTCACGACCGATATGCCGTCGCTGCCTCTGGCGAGCCGAAGGTGGCGTCCGCCGGTTTGACCGCGTAGCCATTCCTGCACATCTGCCATAGCGCCAGCGATTTGCTCTACGCGCCCTGGAGCCGGTTCAACATCCACCGGAACTGCATACACCACCTGAATCGGTCCGGCCGTTAGGGATGACCATGCAGTCTGGTTGACCTCCCCCCAGCACTCCGGGGTCCCGTCGGGGCGAAGCCCGCACGCCGCGGACTGTCCTGCAGATACCGACAAGAACGGGCCAGAGGGCACATCCAACTCGCCGAACCTGCCGGCAGTGGGAGGCCCCCAGCACACCACATAGTTGTCCTCTCGCACACCGCAGCCCAGACCCTGGCCAGCTGACACGTCCAAATATCGGCCGTCAGGCGCGTTATAGCCCCTTTTGAGGTTGTTGCCCCAACAAGTCGCGGTATCGTCGTCGCGGATCCCGCACGAGAACCAGAACCCCGCCGACACCGATTTGAACCTTCCCTCGGGGGCTTCGAGGCGTCCGTGCTTGTTGTCGCCCCAGCACACCACAGTGCGGTCCTCTTTGATCCCGCACGCGTGCTCTCAACCCGCCGACACTGACTCGAACCGGCCCGCAGGCGCGTCTAGGCGGCCGGTTCGGTCGAACTCAGAATCGCCCCAGCATTCAATGATGCGGTCGACGCGCACACCGCAGGCAAACTCCGTGAACGCGATCCCCGCTGACACCGACAAGAAGAGCCCTGATGGCACCCCAGACCGAAATCCCACCAGATCGGATGCATGAAGGTGCCGCCAGCATGCCACGCTGGAGTCTTCGCGCACTCCACAGGAGTGAAGCAGCCCTGCCGACACCGACAAAAACCGACCCTCAGGAGGACCAAATCGGTTAGGCGAATACGGGCCGAACCCTTCAAAGTCAGTACACAAGAGACCCCCGTCCTGAGTGAGCCCGCACCACGTCCCCTGATTGCTCCGCCCCGAAAGCGATACGAGGTGAGTATCCCCCCTTTGGCCGGTCACCTCGATTAGGAGGTAACCATATCATTGATGGAAAGGAACGGTCCGCCGGGCAGGACCAGGCGGCGGTTCACTAAGGAGTTCAAGGCTGACGCGGTGGCGTTGGTGTTGGACGGGGGCAGGCCGGTGGCCCACGTGGCCCATGATCTGGGGATCGGGGCGACGAGTCTGGTCAACTGGGTCCGCCAGGCCCGCATCGACCGGGGCGACAAGCCGGGTTTGACGACCGAGTATCGCTCAGAGCTGGTGCGGTTTCGCCGGGAGAAC
>JAJEEH010000007.1 GCA_022821105.1 Acidimicrobiia bacterium | reverse complement strand
TGGCCCATTCCATACAACGCATGGCCGAAAACGAGGCTTGGCTGTGCGGCTACCGCCTCGATCACACCCTGCCGGCTGAGGGCACCGTGACCCGAGGCGTGTGCCAGGTGGACGGCGACCGACTCACTGCCATCGTGGAGCAAGAGGGAATCTCCCGAGCACACCACACCTTCCCCCAAGACACCCTCGTCTCCATGAACCTGTGGGCCTTCTCCCCCGGTTTCCTCGACGCCCTCCAAGACGGCTTCACTCGCTTCCTGAACCAGCACCGCGACAACCCCAGCGCCGAATACCTCCTCCCCCACGCCGTCGCCGCAGAGATGACAAGCGGCGCACTCACCGTCAAGGTCGTCACCACCGAGGAAACCTGGATCGGCGTTACCAACCCCGACGACCTAGAAGTGGCCAGAGCGGCCCTCAAATTCCGCTAGAGAAATGCCCGAACTGCCCGAAGTAGAGACGATCCGCCGCCAACTCGCACCCCGCCTGCATGGCCGCCGCATCCAAGATGCCCACTCCCACCCCTCAGAGAAATTCACCCCCGCCAGAGATGCAATCGGCTCCGCGATCAAAGCGCTGAGCCGCAAAGGCAAGTACCTCATCACCAGCCTCGACGACGGCCGAGAGCTCATTGTCCATTTGGGCATGACCGGCTCTCTGACCATCACCCCCGACACCCCCGACGACCCCTATATCCGGGCCTGGTGGCAGCTCGACGGCAGCGAATTCCTCGCCTACCGGGACGTCCGCCGTTTCGGCCGCATCCGCTGCGTGCCCGCCGGCCAATACGACGCCATTCCCACTCTGGCCTTCCAGGGCCCCGACGCCCTCAGCCCCGACTTCACCGCGGACGGCTTCTATCAAGCCCTCCGCAACAGCCGCCGCCGAATCCCCACTCAGCTCCTCAGCCAAAAGCCGGTGGCCGGCGTAGGCAACATCTACAGCACCGAGGCACTGTGGATGGCCGGCGTCCACCCGGCCAAGCGCCAGATCAGCCGAGCAGCCGCCACCAGCCTCCACGCCGCACTCATCGAGGTGCTCGAGGCCGGGCTGGCCAACGGCGGCACCACCCTGCGGGACTACCGCAATGCCGACGGCGGCGAGGGGAGCCACCAGAATGCGCTGGCCTGCTACGGCCGCTCGGGCCAACCCTGCCTGCGGTGCGAAACCCTGCTACAGCACCGCGTCTACGACGCCCGCACCCTCACTTTCTGCCCTGATTGCCAGCCGCGCTAGCGTCAACCCCGGCCAGGGAGGGACGCAGATGAGCGAAGTGATGACCGACGAGCAGAAGGAAGCGTTCGTAGCCAAGCTGCGCAAAGAGGTGGGAAGCACCGGAACCCCGACCACAGCCCGAGACCCGGTCAACCAGCCCATGATCCGCCACTGGTGCGATGCCATGGAAGACGCCAACCCCCTCTACACCGATCCAGATGCGGCCACCCAGGGCCCCCACAACGAGATCGTGGCCCCTCCCGCCATGCTCAACGCCTGGACCATGATCGGACTGGTCCCCCGGGTCAACGACCCCAAAGACCCGGCTTCCGGGGTTTACGCCATGTTGGACGAAGCCGGCTATGTCGGCGTGGTGGCCACCAACTCCGAGCACGTTTACCACCGCTACCTCAAGCTCGGCGACCTCCTCACCGGCACCGTCAAGCTGGTGGACGTATCCGAGGAGAAGCAGACCGCGCTGGGCATCGGCCACTTCGTCACCACCGAAACCGAATACCTGAACCAGCACGGCGAGCACGTCGGCTCCATGTTCTTTCGCATCCTCAAGTTCCGGCCCGGCACCGGGCGCACCGCCAGCACCGGCGGCGACGGCGACGCCGCCGCAGAGCGCCCGCCCCGCCCCCGCCCCAGCCGCAACCAAGACACCGACTTCTTCTGGCAGGGCAGCCGGGTCGGGGAGCTGCGCATCCAAAAGTGCCTCAATTGCGGGCACCTCCAGCACCCTCCCGGCACCCGCTGCCCAGCCTGCGGGTCCACCGACATGGGCTACATCACCGCCTCGGGCGAGGGCACGCTGTACTCCTACGTGGTGTCCCACCACCCTCGGGTGCCCTCCTTCGACTACCCCCTCAACATCGGGCTGGTGGAGCTGGAAGAGGGTGTCCGCCTCGTCACCAACATCACCGACTGCGACCCCGACCAGCTCAAGGTGGGCATGCCGCTTCGGGCCTGGCACATGCAGACCCACGAAGACGTGAGCATTCCGGTGTTCCGACCGGCCCGAGTCCCCCGCAACCCGTCCACGCTCACCTTCGATGAGGTGAGCGTCGGCGACGAATTGCCGCTGTGCCCGATTCCCCTCACCCCCACCCTGATCGTGTCCACCGCCATCGCGTCGCGCGACTACCAAGACGTACACCACGACCGGGACATGGCCCTCAAGAAGGGCTCCGAGGACATCTTCATGAACATCTTGACCTCAAGCGGGCTCTCGGCCCGCTACATCGGCGACTGGGCCGGCCCCGACGCCGTGTTCAAGAACCTGAAGATCCACCTCGGCGCCCCCAACTACCCCTACGACTGCATGACCATGTCGGGCTCGGTCACCGCCAAGCGGGAGGCCGACGGCGACGACATCGTCGAAGTGTCGTTCCGGGGGCAGAACAGCCGGGGCCCCCACGTAACCGGAACCGTCGACCTGGCCCTGCCGAGAGCGTAGGAGATCACCATGACTTTGAAATACGCCTATCACTCCGCCATAGCCGGCATCGGCGCCACCCCGTTCACCAAAGACTCGGGCCGAACCCCGATGGACCAGGCGGTGGAGGCCTGCCTGGCCGCCTGCGAGGACGCCGGTCTTCCCCCCGAAAAGGTCAACGGCTTCGTCACCTACTCGGCCGAGCAGAATCCCGAGATCGAGCTGGCCCGCAACCTTGGCGTCGAGGAGATGACCCACTTCTCCATGGTCCACCACGGCGGCGGGGCGGCCTGCGGGGTGATCGCGGTGGCCTGCCAAGCCCTCTACTCCGGCGCCGCCGACTACGTGCTGTGCTACCGGGCCTTCAACGAGCGCTCCTGGCACCGCTTCGGGGCCGGGGTGCAAGACCGGCCCGCCGGCGCTGAGGCGAGCGAGGTCAGCTTCTCGTGGAGCTCGCCCTTCGGGCTGGTCACACCGGCCTCATGGGTGGCCATGTTCGCCACCCGCTATATGCACGAGTACGGCGCCACCACCGAGGACTTCGGCCGGGTGTCGGTGGTCGACCGGGATTTCGCGGCCACCAACCCCTACGCCCACTTCTTCCAGCGGCCCATCACCCTCGAAGACCACCAGAACAGCCGCTGGATTGTGGAGCCGCTGCGCCTGCTCGACTGCTGCCAGGAGACCGACGGGGCCCAGGCTCTGCTGGTGACCACCGCGGAGCGGGCCAAAGACCTGAAGCAGAAACCAGCGGTGATCGCCTCGGCCGCCCAGGGCGCCGCCGAAGACCAGCACATGATGAGGAGCTACTACCGGGACAGCATCACCGGGATCCCCGAGATGGGATTGTGCGCCCGCCAGCTCTACCAGTCGAGCGGCCTGTCGGCCGACGACATCCAAACCGCCATCATCTACGACCACTTCACCCCGCTGGTGCTCCCCCAGCTCGAGGAGTTCGGATTCTGCGACCGAGGCGAGGCCAAGGACTTCATCCGCGACGGCCACCTCGGGCGAGACGGCCGACTGCCCATCAACACCAACGGGGGCCAGCTCGGCGAGGCCTACATCCACGGCCTCAACGGCATCGCCGAGGGGGTGCGGCAGATCCGGGGAACTTCGGTCAACCAGATCGAGAATGTGGAGAACGTGCTGGCCACCGCGGGAACCGCCGTGCCCACCAGCGCGCTCATTTTGTCCCAGCCACAGTGACCCTTGGAAGCGACATGGCTTCATCGCCGTTTCCAATCCAATCGGTTTCATTCTGCTATGAGCCATTGGCTTGTGTATGATCCCGGCTGACACAATGATCCAGAACAGGACCCAACGAGAGAGGCCCAACTATGGAATTCAGTCATGACCGCTCTGGTGACACTTTGGTAGTCACTGCTTCTGGCCGGGTCGATGGATCCAACGCGTCGGATTTTCTGGAGTCACTGCAAGGAATGTTCGACCCCGGCGATCAGCGGATCATTCTGGACCTCGGCGGTCTTGAGTACATCAGCAGCGCCGGGCTCCGCGTGCTGCTCATGGCGGCCCAGAACCTCGACCGGCAGAGCAAGTCCTTCAGCATCTGCTCGCTCACTGAAGCAGTGGGCGATGTTTTCCGGATCAGCGGTTTCGATCAGATCATCAACGTCTTCCCCTCGGTAGAAGCCGCCAAGCAGGGGTAACACCTTGGATCAGACCTACAAGATCCTCGTTGTAGACGACGAACCGGATCTTGAGCCCCTAATCCTTCAACGGATGAGGCGGCAGATACGCGCCAACGAATACGAGTTCGTATTCGCCCAGAACGGCGTAGAGGCGCTGGAGAAGCTCAACGCCGATTCAACCATCGACATGGTGCTGTCCGACATCAACATGCCCATGATGTACGGCCTGACCCTGCTCCAGCAGATTCACGGCGTCGATCCGAATCTGCGTGCGGTGATCATCTCCGCCTATGGCGACATGGACAACATTCGCACGGCCATGAACCGGGGGGCATTCGACTTCGTCACCAAGCCCATCGACTTCGACGACCTCAAGATAACCATCAGCCGCACGTTGGAGCATCTGGCCGAGTGGCGGGAGGCGCTGTCATCGCGCGATCAGCTAGTAGCCCTCCAAAACGAGTTGAGCATCGCCAGCCAGCTCCAGCAGTCCATCCTGCCCAAGAACCCGCCGGTCACCGACAAGTACGAGGTCTCGGCCAATATGGAGCCGGCCCGCAACGTAGGCGGCGACTTCTACGACTTCTTCAATCTCGACGAACAAGTCGGCCTTGTGGTGGCCGACGTATCCGACAAGGGCATTCCGGCGTCGATGTTCATGATGTCCAGCCGGACCGCGCTGAAGGGAGCGGCCATCGGCGTCGGAGACCCCGAAAGGGTGCTGGAGGAAGTCAACAACCAGCTCCACCAGGACAATCCGACGTTCATGTTCGTCACCTTGATCTACGCCCTGTTCAACCCGGCCAACGGTTCGCTCACCTACTCCATTGCAGGCCACGACCCGCCGATGCTGGTGAGCGCAGACGGCACCGTCACCGAGCTGCCGCTCACCAAGGGCGTGGCGCTGGGCATCGCTCCCGACATCGTCTACACCCAAGAGACTGTTGAGCTGGCCCCGGGCGACACCGTCGTGTTGTTCACCGACGGAGTCACCGAGGCGATGAACGCCAACAATGAGCAGTTCGGGTTGACGCGGTTGGCCGATGTGTTCGACGGCAAAGCGCCCGAAAGCGCTCTGGCCGCCAACGAGGCAGTTTTCGAGTATGTCCGGAATTTCGCAGGTGATGCCCCCCAGTCCGACGACATCACCTGCCTGACACTTCGACGCCCCTGATGCCCGCCCATCTCCGCTGGTCGCTGCCTCTGTTGCCCGACATGAGGAGCTGGTGACATGCAACGAACGCTGCACCTGTCTCATCCCCCAGAACAAGGCCACCCCTCTGACGTCTTGCCTCTGATCGAGGACATCCTCAATGAGATGGCCGAGGCGGACGACTGGCCCGTGACGCTCACGATGCGGGCCAACCTGATCCTCGAAGAGCTGGTGCTGAACACGCTCACCCACGGCGATACCAGCGGGCTCACCGAGATCGACCTCGAGCTGGAGTCGGAGAACCACGCCCTCACCATCCGCCTCAGCGACGACGGATCGGCCTTCAATCCGCTCACCGACGCCCCTGTGCCCGATGTGTCGCTTCCCCTGGCCGATCGCCCGATCGGGGGGTTGGGGGTTTATCTGGTGAAGACCATGGGCGAAGAGCTTGAATACCGTCGGGAAAACGACCGCAACCACCTCAAGCTCGTCGTCCATCCCGAGTAGTGAGGGACTCGGCGCTGAGGAATGCTCGTCGATGGCGCCTGGCTGGTCTCGCACTGGCCGCTTTCGCCCTAGTTCTGACGGGGTGCGGGTCCGGCGGCTCTAGCCCCGCAACCCCAGATGCCACCCCCACGGCCGACGCCGGGAATACGCCGGGCACCCCGGACACGCCATCTGGCTCCGGCACCACCGGTGTTTTCGACGACCGAGTGGTGTTCGGGCAATCGGCGGCATTCAGCGGCCCGGCCCAAGAGCTGGGCATCAACATGAACCTCGGGATCCTGGCCGCCTTCGAGGAAGCCAACCGCAACGGGGGCGTACACGGGCGCAAATTGGAGCTCACCACCCGCGACGACGCCTATGAGCCCGAGGCGGCCATCACCAACACCCAGGCCCTGATCAACGACGAACAGGTGTTCGCCCTCATCGGCGCGGTGGGAACGCCCACGTCGCGCTCGGCCACTCCGGTGGCGGCCGACGCGGGCATCCCCTATGTGGCCCCGTTCACCGGCGCCGGATTCCTCCGTGACGACCACTGGGACAACATCGTCAACTTGCGATCCTCCTACGCCCAGGAGACCGAGGAGATGGTCGAGCGGCTGACCACCGATCTGGGCGTCACCAGAATCGCGGTGATGTTCCAAGACGACTCATTCGGACGGGCGGGTTACAACGGGGCATTGGCTGCGCTCGAGCGCCGAGATATGGAACTGGTGGCCACGGGTGTGTACCCCCGCAACACCACCGCGGTGAAGTCGGGACTGCTCGACCTGAGGCTCGGCAATCCCGAGGCGGTAATCATCATCGGCGCCTACCAACCGGTGGCCGCCCTCATTTCCTGGTCCCGCCACATCGGCTTCGATCCCATTTTCATGACGGTCTCCTTTGTGGGCAGCAACGCATTGGCCGCCGAGCTGGGTGCAGGCGGCGAGGGGGTGTACGTGACCCAGGTGGTCCCCTTCCCCCACGACGATTCGATTCCGGTGGTGGCCTCCTACACCGCGGCTCTGGCCGAACTGGATCCCCAAGCAGTGCCTGGGTTCGTGTCGTTGGAGGGCTACATGGCCGGCCGGATGGCCATTGCCGGGCTGGAGGCGTGTGGACCCGCGCTCACCCGTGACTGCTTCTTGGAGAACATCTTGGGCGCCGGCCAATTCGACATCGACGGTTTCATCGTGGACTTCGGCAACGAGGCCGACCGAAGAGTCGACAATCAGGGCTCGGACGCTGTTTTCTTGACCGTGATCGACACCAACGGCAGCTACCGGCCGGAGGCATCGATGGGAGAGGCAAGCCCGTGACCGAGACGATCAACCCTCCGAACTCGGCACCGGTCGACTCCAGCGCCCGGGCGCAAAGGCCCGCGATCCACCGCCGGATATCCAGCCAGCTCTACTCGGGGATTTTTGGCGCGGTCGCCTTGACCATTGTGGCCAGCGTGGTCAGCTGGATCTCCTTCAATAACGTGGATCGCAGCCAGAAGCGGGTGAGCGAGGAGAGCGTCCCCGAGCTGGCTGGCGCATTCAGCCTGGCCGAGTTCTCCAATGCGCTGGTGGCCGCCGCCCCTCGGCTCACTACCGCAGCCCCCGATCAGTTCCCGGTGATCTCCGCTGAGGTCACCGCCGCCCACAGGGAGTTCCAGCAGCGCTTCGATCCCCTGCTGCGCAACCACCCCGACGACGTCCACGTCCAGGGAATATCCGAGGCCGCCGACGCGCTGGCCACCAACATCGCCACCATCACCGCCGACATGCCCCACTTCTACAGCTTGAGCAGGCAAATCGAAACCCTCCAAGTGCAGATTCCCACCCTGCACGACCAGGCTCAGGGCATCATCATCCCCGCCATCGACGATCAGCTGTTCTTCCAGGTCACGGGCTATCGAGACTTCGAAACCGAGCCGACCGACGCCATGAGCCGAACCTCGGGAGACGAGCTTCTTCTCTACCGCCACCTCAACGCGTTGCAGGCCGACGTGGCCCAAGTCACCGAGCTGATGGGCAGCGCCCTGATCGCCTCCGAATCCGACTTCGTCGAGCCGCTCATAGAGAGCTTCGAGTCGACCACTGACCGGATCCAGATCAGTTTGACAGCCATCGCCGCCACGGAGACCGCTCCGGGTCTGGAATCGGCGGTCAACAGCCTCCTGAGACTGGGCATGGGCAACAACAGCGCCTTTCAGGCGTCGGTCGACCGCTTGGACATCATCAAGCGCCAAGACAACCTGCTAGCCCAGAATCAGTCCGTTGCCGTGGATCTACTCTCCGAGGTGAACGCCATCGTCCAAACCGCCCAAGCCGGGGCCGACCAGGCCACCGAGAACTCGGCCCAAACCATCAACACCGCCCGGATTCTCTTGGTGATCATCAGCGTCATCGGCGTTCTCGGTGCGGGGCTTATCAGCTGGCTGTTCGTGGGCCGGGTTCTGCTGCGTCGCATCGGCCGGCTCTCGGGCCGCATGCGGACATTGGCCAAAGGCGAGCTGGAAGAAGAGATCGAGATCGAGGGGCGCGACGAGATCGCCGAGATGGCATCCGCGCTGGAGGTATTCCGCCGCCACGCCCTGGAGGTCCAGCGGCTCAACCTGGTGGAGCAGCTGGCCCAAGAGCTGAGCGAGCGCAACGACGAGCTGCAATCAGTGCTCGAGGAGCTGAGCCAAGCGCAGGATCAGATCGTGGCTCGGGAAAAGCTGGCCGCGCTGGGCGAGGTCACCGCCGGCGTGGCCCACGAGATCCGCAACCCGCTCAACTTCATCAACAACTTCTCGGCGGCATCGGTCGAGCTCCTGGAGGAGATGGCCGAGATTTATGAGGATCTGACCGACAACCTCTCCGATGCGGACAAAGACCTGATCGAGGAGATCAACCAAGACCTCAACGACAACCTCGACCGCATCCAATCGCACGGAAAGCGGGCCAACCGGATCGTTCAGGACATGCTTTTGATGGGCCGAGGCGGCGGCGAGACCCAGATGACCGACATCAACGACCTCATCCACGAGCACTCCCTGCTGGCCTTCCACAGCGCCCGGGCCCAAGATCCCGACTTCATCGTCACCCTAGAAGAGGAATTCGACCCGGACATGGGGCAGCTGGAGGTAGTCCCCCAGGATTTGGGGAGGGTGTTCTTGAATTTCGTGGCCAACGCGGGCTACGCCACCAACAAGAAGCAGAAGGAATTGGCCGACGCGGGCACGGTGGGCGACTACAGCCCCACCATCTTGTTGACGAGCCGCCGCACCGACGACAGCGCCATACTCAGCGTCCGAGACAACGGCAGCGGCATTCCGCCGGATGTGGCGGCAAAGATCTTCGACCCGTTCTTCACCACCAAGCCCACCAATGAGGGCACCGGCCTCGGCTTGGCGCTGTCGGCCGACATCGTCCGAGAGCACGGCGGCACCATCACCGTCAACACCGAGCCGGGCGAGTTCACCGAAATGGTGGTCGAGCTGCCGCTGACCCGTGCCAAAGACACGCCCCTCGTCGAAGGCGACGGTAATGGCGACGGCGGCGGAGACGACGACGACGAAGACGACGACGAAGACGACAGCGAAGACGACGCCTAGCTGAGCTTGCTCATCGGGCGGGTCTGAGCAGCGCTCCGCCTATTGCCGCCGATGCCCCTCCGGCATAGGCCACAAACAGGCCCCCACCAACCCTTGCCCCCACCGCATCCAAGTCGTCGTCGATGGCCAGCCCCTCCGCGAGACAAAAGCCCATCACCGCCAATCCCACCACCAGCGCCGGCAGCCACATCAACTGGGTGTCGCCGGCCAGCGTCGCAACCAACAGGGTCCACAGCATCACCACGGCCAGCAGAACCAGCAACCAGGTATCGGCCACGCTGCCCAGGCCGACCAGCCACGGTATGTCGCCGTCCACCACTCCCCGCGTCTGCGACTCGGCATCAGACCACGGCAACAGCAGCCCGGCAATCAAAAGGGCCATCGCGGCACCCATGAAGGCCAGCCCCGCTCTCAGCTGACCCGGCGAGGACCGCCTCCCGTTGCCCCCGCCCAGGATCGGTACCAAACCGCCCGCGGGATCGGCCCAAGACTCGCCATCCCAGAACCGATAGCCGCGCTGGCCCTGTTCGGCATACCAGCCTGGCGGCGCCCGACGAGTCGGCGGATCGCTCATCTCGACTCCACGTGGTCGGTGTAGCGCACATTGTCCTTCGACAAATCGAAGGTCAAGTGCTCGCTCATATCCCCGATCTGGTCGACTATCACCAATCGGCGGGCGAATCGCCACTGCCCTCCCATCATCGCAAAGTCGTCCTCGTAGCGGCCGGCCACTATGGGCTGGAGCGCCAGAGTGTCCGTGCCCTGGTGGACCGCGAAGTACGAGCGGGCGCTGGCTGTCTGGCCGTCTTCGGCCACATCGACGATCACGTTGCTGGCCACATGCCGGGTGCGCAGCGTGCCGTCGCCGTGGACTTTGTTGGTTGCCGCGTAGAACGCCGCCACATCATCGCCCGACATTCCGTCGTCAGGATCGGCCGAACTGGTGGAGGTGAGCACCCCGTGAGAGAAGAGCTCGCCGAGCTCTTCAAAACGAGCCAAGTCCACGCATTCCGCGTAGGTGTACATGAGCGCTTTGATCGAACGCACTGCCTGTTCGCCTGAAGTCACGGATGCAAAGCTAACCCACGCCAACTGGTTGCGGCCCGGTAGCGTCAAGACCGTGAACCCGAAGACGGGCAGGCTCACGGCCTACTCCCACGGCGCGGGTTGAGCCGGCAAGCTCGGACCGACCGAGCTGGCGCAGGTCATGCGCTCGCTGCCAACCCCAGCCCACGAGAACCTGATCGTGGGCACAGAGACCGGTGACGATGCCGCCGTGTGGCGGCTGGAAGAAGGCCGCGCCCTGATCTCAACTGCCGACTTCTTCGCCCCGGTGGTAGACGACGCCCACACCTGGGGCCGCATTGCCGCAGCCAACGCGGCCTCCGACGTGTACGCCATGGGCGGAACCCCGCGATTCGCGCTGAACCTTGTGGCCTGGCCCCACGGAGAACTGCCGCTGGAGGTTCTCTCAAGCGTGCTGGCCGGCGGGGCCGCGGCCGCCGCCGAGGGGGGCTGGACGGTTGTGGGCGGCCACACGGTGGACGGACCCGAGCCGATGTACGGCCAAGCCGTTACCGGGGAGGCCGACGAGGAGAGCCTGCTCACCAACGCCGGCGCCCAACCCGGCCAGTCGCTGGTGCTGACCAAGCCGCTGGGCACCGGGCTGTTGGCAACCGCGGTCAAGCGCTCCGATCCCGAGGCGATCCAGCCCGG